>CAUUGI010000089.1:0-7828 GCA_963544675.1 uncultured Treponema sp. | reverse complement strand
TCCCTTGTCGTTCCCTGCTATAACGAAGAAGAAACTATTCCCATATTTTATGAAGAAGTATCCTGCATAATTAAAAGCATAGAAACAGAACACATACATAATGTTGAGTTCATATTTGTTGACGACGGTTCGACGGATAATACAAGCGGTGCTATTAAAAAACTTGCTCAGCGCGATAATCGTGTACATTATGTAATTTTTTCCCGTAATTTCGGAAAGGAAGCCGCCTTGTATGCAGGCCTGCAAAAGGCAATGGGAGAATATACTGCTGTTTTAGATGCAGATTTACAGGATCCGCCGTCTTTACTCCCTCAAATGCTGAATGCAATTCAAACTGAAGGCTACGATTGCGTTGCGACGCGGCGCATAACTCGAAAGAACGAACCGCCTATCCGTTCATTTTTTGCGCGATTGTTCTATAAAATTATGGGCGGCTTGAGTAATGTTCCAGTTGTTGATGGTGCGCGGGATTTCCGGCTTATGACACGGAAATATAAAGATGCTGTTGTTTCTTTATGCGAGCGTAACCGCTTTACCAAAGGGATATTTCCGTGGGTAGGATTTACGACAAAATGGCTGGAATACGAAAATATTGAGCGTGTGGCCGGTAAAACAAAATGGTCTTTCAAAAAGTTATTTATCTATTCACTTGACGGCATTATCGGTTTTTCAACAAAACCGCTGGCTTTTGCCGCCGGTGCTGGTATTGTCAGTATCATCTTGGCGTTTTTCTTGATCGCAACTGTTATCATTAAAAAAATCATGATTGGAGATCCGGTGCAAGGCTGGGCATCAACAATTTGCGTGATTCTCTTTCTCGGCGGCGTGCAGCTTTTTACAATCGGCATATTGGGATTGTATGTAGCTAAAATCTACATAGAAGTAAAACACCGTCCCATTTATATAGCAAAAGAGGAGGCATAAATTGCAACTAAAGGAAAACAAACGGAAAATCGACAAGGTTGTTTTATTGGTTATTTTGGGAATATTCGGCTTTTTGTATCTTTTAAATGTGCTGTTTCCTACGCAGAGTGATGATATCGGACGAGGAATAGGCGGGATTTCTGCGGCAATTGAAACATACAATAACTGGAACGGCAGGTTTGGAGAAATGCTCCTGCTTGCTTTTGGATCATGGCTTTCCACTACTGCTTGGTTCGCTCCGCTCAATGCTGCCGCCGGAACCGCCGTACTTTATATGCTCTTTGTCCTTGTGTTTGCGCGGAAGCCCGAACACAAGGACAAAGATATCGCAATCCTTTCTGTTTTGATTTTTTTCCTGCTAGTTGATAGAGAGTTTGCTTTCGGCTCGATATTTTACTGGACAGCAGGCAGTTTTAATTATTTGTTTGCATGGTTTTTGCTTTTTGCGTGGCTCTTACCGTATAGATTGTATTGGCAGTCAGCATGGGATGCCTATGTTGGAGTATCCAAGTCTGTCGTTTTTGAGCATACACCGTCCAGCCCTTTTAAGGACACCCTAAAAATAATTTTTATATTGTTTTCCGGATTTCTTGCAGGCTGGTCAAGCGAATTTGCCATTGTGTTTATATTCTTGCAAATCGTTTTAATCGTTTATTCACTTCTGTTTTTAAAAAAGCGTCTGCCGCTGTGGTATTTTGCCGGAATCGTTTCAATGGCGATAGGTTGGATTATTTTGTATCGTTGTCCCGGCGCACAAAAAAGGGCGCAAGTTATTTTAGGTATGGGAGGGGAGTTTTATACCCTTTCTCAGCTTATCCGAATGCCTCTTCCCTCTTTGATAAAAAGAATCATACAAACCTATGAAGATCCTTCCCATTTTACGTATTATAACAACTATGCGCTATTTACCGGCTGTACATTGATTCCGCTATTTTCTTTCCGCCGTAGTATAAAAAATGGTGCTTTTTTTACGGCTGCGTGGGTTTCGGCATCAATCTGCCTTAAATTTTTACCGCGTCTCGTGTTTCTTCTTTATATTGCGGCTCTCATTTTCCTCTACGCACGTATATTTAAAGCACAAAACGAAAAACTGCACTGCCTTTTTTTAACCATTGCGGGCATTTTGTGCGTGGAATTCATTTTTATCGGTGCTACCATACAAACCGGTATTCCTCGCCGCGCTTCATTTCAGTATTTCGCATTGAATTTTACTATGCTCTCCGTCTTTATGAATTATTGCTTTGAGCGATTTGGCAACACTCGAAAAATCAAACTGACTGTATTATGGAGCACTTCCGCGCTTGTTGTTTTCGCTGTTTCGGCAGTCAGTTTTGAATGTTTCCGTATGCGCCTAAAATGGAACGCGATGGAACGAAGCATTATGGAACAAAAACAACGCGGCATTAAACATATTGTCGTTGACAAAGATACATTTGAATCGAAATATTGGAATTATGGCGATTGGGGCAATCCTGACGAACATGTGACAGAATGGCCGGATACAGCCTACGCAAAGGCGTATGGGGTAGAAACATTTAGAGCGGAATAATTGATGGATTTAATAAACAGGACGTTGTACCACACATTTATCAACAGTTTTTCAAATGCTGAATAAAAACTTGCAGGAAGCACTGAAATTTCTTGCCGTCGGGCTTATCAATACAGCCGTCGGCGCGGCGGTGATGTTCGTGCTGTACAATATTTTTCACGCCGGTTACTGGGTATCATCCGCCGCAAATTATATTTTGGGCAGCGTATGCAGTTTCTTTTTGAACAAATACTTTACGTTCGGCTCTAAACGTTTATACGCGCGGGAAGCGCTATTGTTCGTTTTGTGTATTGCCGCCTGTTACGCATTCTCCTATGGGGTCGCGCGCCCGGTTGTCCGCATACTGCTTTCCTCGTATTCCAAGCACTTGCAGGATAATGTCGCGATGGTTTTCGGCAGTGCGGTATTTACGGCAGCAAACTTTATCTGCCAAAAATACGTTGTATTTCGGAAACGGCAATAGCGGTACTGTTCATGGGGGGGGGAATACGTTTTACTCGATTCCCGCTTTTATGCCGACCACAAATATTTGTTGTGTAAATCTTTAAGATATATGAAAGAGCCGGAAATCATTGCGGCTCCGGCGATAACGAGAAAAAGATAATTGTATACGTTACATAGAATAAAATATCCGGCAGTAATGCAAAGCACCGCAATCGGCAGACTCGCTTTTGTTTTGGCGGCAACAGTTTTTGCGATATGTGCCGCTACTGCAATTCCAAGTATTATCGACTGCACGGTTTTGAACATCATTTCATAACCTATTTTAATTCTGCAAAGCGGCAGGATTTCCGCCGTGTTCAGCGGTGCGAACATTGCAAGACAAAGCGAGCCGATAAATATAATCAGAACGTTTTGTTCGGAATATTGTCGATATTCTGCACTGTTGTACACGGATGCAAAAAGAAGTCCTAAAGGCGCGAGCGAACGTGCAAAAACCACAATGCGGGTAATCAGGACAGAAACGGACGATGTTCTCTGCCATAAATCCATAACCGGAAATGCAAGCCTTACAACTTCAAACCCACAGCCGATTAAAAACATTGAAAAATATATTATTTCATTCGACTGTGTTTTTTCAAATTGAATTTTTATATATAACAGACTGATAAAAACGTACAGCAGAAATAAAAAAATCGACAATACAATAGATGGAAAGTTGAATTTTGTGAAAAAATAATTTTGCATAAACTTGGGTTGAGTAAGAATTTGTGCAGAAGTCGGATATGTAAAATTATGAGAAAAGATACTGAATCCTGTGAGTAATCCCGCACCTAAAATCAAAACAAAGGAAAAAAAAGTTATAAATAGAATCACGGTATTTCGTGTTTTTATTGTCATCGGCAGGATATTAAAATGAATCTAAATAATAGTAAAGACTTAAAGAATAAAACCGAAAATCAAAATATAGAAAAACCTTTTGCTTTGCATATACAAGGGGGAAATATGAAAAGACGGATTTTTTGTACAGTTTTTGCAGCATTTTTTGCATTTTCACTTTACGCCGGGGATTCTGCGGTTCTCGTTGATAACGGTTTTTCCGACAATGGAAAATATTATATTTTTGGGCAGTACGGTAAGACGGACAAAAAATTTCAAGGGTGGGCTGAAATTTTCATAGTTGATGTAGCGGCTAACGATTATGTCGATAACGGTGTATTCAAGACAAAGCCTTCCGCTGTTACAGCAGATAAAAGCGGAAAAGAAGTTTATGAAGCATTAGCCGGAAAAAGTTATTTTGAAACGCGAAAATATAATTGTTCACCTGCAAATCCTGATAGAATTCTTTATATACGCGAAAATGAAGATAAACTTGGAGTCGATGAAATCGTTTTTAAAGATTTTATAAACTCCGTAAGTCCCGGTCAGGGAGTGTATTCGGTTAAATTGATACCGTCTGTAAAAGGAACAGGACTTGATTCTTCTTCATCCTTCTATATTGAACTGAAAAAGAAAGATGCAAGCGGAAAAAGTCTTGCATATCAAAAAATCGGTTCCCCGAATATTGTTCGTAAAGGCGTAACCAATTATAAAATCGAGCGTATTGTCTGCGATAAGACGGGACATAATCTTGTATTTATAGTAGAAAAAACTGTAGAAGATAAAACAGGTGTAAACATCCGCTATATGATTGAAACCGCAGTACTCGGCAACTCTTTTTTTGAAAATTACGGAATGCAGAAATCCTTATCATCATACGATGCTAAATAATAAACCTGTTCGATAACTTTGCTTATAAAGCAGGAACAGTCGGATAGTTTTCGTGAGATTCGCGGAATTAAGTGCATTTTCAAAGTAAATTTACAGACTATGCTTTTCTAATTCCGTGCGTTGCAGCTTCTTTTGTTTCTTATTCACTCTAAAATCCGAAAACGCTTTGCATTGACAAATAAAGTCTAAATTCATATTCTTGCGACATGGAAAAAATTAAAAAGTCCACAGCCGTATGGGTGTGCATTCTTTTTATTTGTGCCGCCGCGATGGGGGCGGCTCTCGGTTTGGGACTTTCACTTACACGAAATATTATAAATTCTGAATATATAACGGACTTTGAAAATGCGTTGCCGACTAAATTGCTGGATATAAACGGCGAACTTATAACCGAGTTTTCCTCCGATGAAAAGCGCGAGATTATCAGCCTGAATAAACTTCCGCCGCAAATGCTTGCGGCACTTCTTACTCGCGAAGATCGTATTTTTTATTCTCATAAAGGATATAGTTTTAAGGCACTTATGCGTGCCGTAATCGGAAAACTTTCCCGCCGTTCGCTTGGAGGCGGTTCTACACTCACTCAGCAGATTGCGGGAACTCTTTATTGCGACCGCGCGGATATGTCGATATTGCGTAAGATTCGCGAATTATGGTGGGCAATCCAAATGGAACGCCGCTATTCAAAAAACGAAATACTTGAGATTTACCTAAACAAAATATATTTCGGCGGCGGAACATACGGAGTAAATGCGGCGTCAAAATACTATTTTGGACACAGCGCGGAAGAAATCACACCGGCAGAAGCCGCGATTCTTGTTATTCAATTATCGAATCCTGCATACTACAATCCGTTTGATCACCCGAATCGCGCTATGGACCGCCAAAAAAATGTTCTTGCCGCGATGGTAAAATCGGGCTACATAAGTCAGGAAGAATCTGATGAATCGTTCAACAATTTTTGGGCGGATTTTGACTATACGCGCACAAGCTCTTCCGCGTATATGATACGCGAAGACAAAGCTCCGTGGTTCAGCGAATATGTGCGGCGCGAGCTTGGAAATATGATTTACGGCGCGCAAAGTATTTATACCGGCGGATTTACCGTGAATACGACACTGAATCTTCATCATCAGGAAGAAGCCGAACGAGTGATGAAAAAATATATCGACAAAGCGAATAATATTTATCAGCGTGAACATTCGTCGCGCTCTTCAAAAACATATAAAACTTACATTCCGATGTCGGAGCTTTTATCTTTAATTTTTAATTTACCCGGAATCAAAGTGAGTCAACAGCGTTCCGAGTCCGTTGCAAATTCAGTCTTTTTAAGCAGAATCAATCCCGTTATTGATGTCATGTCGCTTGTATGCGGAATGGACACGCTTAAAGTCGGAATCATAAATAAAGCGAATTCTCTCGCAAAGCAGGAAAATGAAAAAACAACTATTGAAGGCACGATGATTTCGATTGAAAATGAAACCGGCTATATAACTGCATTGGTAGGCGGAAGTAAGTTCGATCAAGGGAATCAGTTCATCAGGGCGGTACAGGCAAGGCTTCAGCCGGGGTCCACATTTAAACCGCTTTACTACACGGAAGCAATCAATTCTCGGAAATTTACGCCCACAACGGAGATTTCCGATACACCTGTCGTATTTCATACTGCCGACGGAAAACCTTATATTCCTCAAAATTTTAGGGGCGAATGGATGGGCAACGTCCAGCTTTGGTATGCTCTTGTGCATTCAATGAACGTTCCGTCTTTGAAAGTTCTTGACGGAATAGGCTTTGAAGCTGCAATAAACCGTGCCGTTTCTCTGCTGGGTATATCAAAAGAAGAATTGCCGGCAAGAGGATTTGTGCCGGGATATCCGATAGGACTTGGAGTTTGTTCAGTGCGTCCTATTGAATTGGCGCGAGCTTATGCGGTAATTGCCGGCGGCGGAAAAGAAGTTACCCCGATAGCGATACGCACTGTTGAAGACAGAAACGGAAATATAATATTAAATCCGGAAAGACAGATTCGTGAAGCGCAGCAAGCAAAAAAAGATGCCGCCCAGCTTTTATCTCCTCAGACGGCATTTGTAATGACTAAACTTTTGCAGCAAACCGTACAAAGCGGAACATTGCGCGGACAACGTGAAAGATTTATGTATCGAACGGAAAGCGGCAGACGTTATGAGATGCCTGCTGCCGGAAAAACCGGAACGACACAAAACTGGGCGGATGCTTGGACATCGGGTTTTACACCTTATTATACATCGACTTTTTGGTTCGGATTTGATAAGCCCGGACAATCACTTGGTCTTAGTATAACGGGTTCCACTCTTGCAGGATACGCTTGGGGTGAATACATGGGTGAAATTCATCGCGATATGGTTGTAAAAGATTTTCCGAAACCTATGGACGGAGTTATTCAAGTTACAGTCTGTTCAGAATCGGGAATGCTTCCGACTGCCGCCTGTGGAGACCATCTTACAACACAATGGTATCTTTCAGGAACTCAGCCTGTATCGGTGTGTACGTTGCATTCCAATACGAGTCCGTCAGTTCTTGCCGTATCGAGACTCCGCAATGAACGCTACCAATCCGGACATAATTTAAATGTCCAAATAGATAAATCTCCTCTCAAATTAAATCTTGATTTCTTGAATGAAAATATTGTTCCGCATACACAAGAAGATGTTGTGCAAACAGAAGATATAACTGTTTATCCCGACTATAATCCGTTTATGGAGTAGTTATGCTCGTAAAAATCGAAGATATAAAAATTAAAAAACGGGTAAGACAAAATCTTGGCGATATGGACGCGCTGAAAGAAAGCCTTAGAATGTACGGACTGTTGAATCCAATCACGCTGAACGAGAATAACGAACTTATAGCCGGAGAACGAAGATTGCAAGCTGCAAAAGCATTAGGTTGGACGAACATTAACGCCGTAGTTTTAAGCAATATTACGCCGGCAGAGCAGCTTGAACTTGAACTTGAAGAAAATAATCAGCGTAAAGAGTTTACAAAAGAAGAACTTCTTGAAGGCTACCGTCGGCTTGAAAAATTGCGAAATCCCGGCATATTTATGAAATTCATAAACGCGATAAAAAAGTTTTTTTTATGGATTGCAGGATTTTTTAAGAAAAATAAAAA
>CAUUGI010000088.1:0-7830 GCA_963544675.1 uncultured Treponema sp. | reverse complement strand
GCATACAAACCTTCCGCTTCGCCGAGAGAGACGGCGGCTGAAGCGCTTTTTTGTACGCCGGAAGCATTTTTTTCTGCTCGGAGCGTGGTTACGGTTTTTAAGAATGCGCGGACACTCAAGCCGCCTGTGTACCGCGCCGCGCCGGATGTCGGGAGCGTGTGATTAAGTCCCGCTGCATAGTCGCCGAGCACTTCAGCAGAATAATGCCCGATAAAGAGTGAGCCGTAATTGTGAACGAGCGCGGCGATTTTCGTTCGCTCCTGTCCGTCCGCCATCGCAAGTTCCAGATGTTCGGGGGCTTTTTTGTTCGCAAGCTCGGCAGCGATTTCAAGAGACGGAACGATAATTATCCGCCCGTGCTTTTCGATGCTTGCGCGAGCGGTTTGCGCAGTCTTGAGCGCGGCAAGCTGTTTTTCGATTTCGTCGGCAACACGGTCGGCACGTTTTTTATCGGTGAGGGCAAGAACACTTTGCGCTTCCGTGTCGTGTTCCGCCTGCGCAAGCATATCCGCGGCAAGCCATTGTGCGTCCGCCGTCTCGTCCGCGATGATAAAGACTTCCGTCGGCCCTGCAATCATATCAATGCCGACTTTGCCGTACACCGCTTTTTTTGCGGCGGCGACAAATTTGTTTCCGGGCCCCACAATAACATCAACGGCAGGAATCGTTTCCGTTCCGAACGCCATTGCTGCAACCGCCTGCGCGCCGCCGCAGGCAAAACATTTATCAACGCCGCAAATGTACGCCGCAGCCATAATTCCTTCATCGGCGTAAGGCTTGCCGCCCTCCGAAGCTGTTTTTGAGCCCGCCTTTTCCGCAGAGTTTTTTGCCGCATCGTCGGGGTGAATGCGCGGAGGCGTACACAAAATTATCTCTTTTACACCGGCGGCTTTCGCGGGACTTACCGTCATAACAACCGTCGAAATAAGCGGAAAACGTCCCGCCGGAACGTAAACTCCAGCCTTTTCCACAGGAATCGTCTTTTGACCGGTAAAGAGTCCCGGTTCAAGTTCCATTTCAAAATCGTCAAACGAATCTTTTTGCCGCCGCGCAAACTTCAACGCCAATTCCTTTGAACAGCACAACGCATCGTACAATTCGGGATTTTCCTTTTGCATTTTTTCGGCGGCGGATTTTAAGTCGTCCGTGCTTATCAAAAACGAATCCGGTGAGACTGTATCAAACTTTTTCCCGTATGCACGCAGCGCAGCGTCTCCGTCCCGCTTGACCGTATCTACAATTTCCCGCACCGCTTCGTCCGTGCCGGTAAAATCCCGCCCGGAAAACCAGTCCTCGCTAAGTTCCGTGTAATCAACAATTTGAATCATGTCATTTTTCCTTGTGCCGCCGGTCAAGTTCCGCCAAAACATCTTTCCATTCAACGCCTTCGCGGTTCAACAGCACGGTTACAAAGTACAAAAGGTCGGCGGCTTCCCAGATAACTTCGTCTTTTTCCGCCGCTTCGCAGAGTTCTTCCGCTTCTTCCATAACTTTTTCGCGCACCCGTTTTGAATCGAGCGTCGCCGTGTAAGAGCCGGGTGTGGGATTTGCAAAACGCTCCGCAATAATCGAATACAGCCGCTCGAACGTTGAAGGAGCGTCCGCCTCGCCCGAAAAACACGTGTAACTTCCCGTGTGGCACGCTCCGCCGGCAGGAATGACGGTCGCAAGAACGGTGTCGCGGTCGCAGTCGGCGCGGAGTTTTACGACTTTAAGGAAGTTTCCGCTCGTTTCGCCCTTTGTCCATAAGCAGCTGCGCGAGCGCGAACGGAAGGTGAGTTTTCCCGTATCAACTGTTTTTGCAAACGCTTCGCGGTCGGCATAGCCCATCATCATCACTTCTCCGGCAACGCTTTGCGCAATCACAGGAATGAGCGTCTCTTTTTCCCAGTCCAGACAGCGGATAAATGCGTCTTTAAGCGAAACGGCGCCCGTATAAAGTGCCATGCCAAGCTGAACGTCGCAGCCGAGTTTTTCAAGCTGTGCGATTTCATCGACGGTAGAAACGCCGCCTGCAACAACTACGCGGCAATTGACGGCAGAGCGGAGGGCGGCGGCAAGATTCATGTCCGTCCCCTGCATACAGCCCTCTTTTTCCACGCAGGTGAATAAAAGTTCGCTGCAATATTTTTCCGCCGGGGCAGCTCCTTCCAAAAGCGGAATGTCCGTCGTTTCCGTCCAGCCTTTGACGGCGATTTTTGCGTTTATCGAATCGACTGAAATGATTATGCGCTGCCGCCCGATTGATTTTACAAGCGCGTCAAGAAAATCCGTATCCAGCGCGGAAGCTGCGTCGTGCGCGTCCTTTTTCCATGCGGCAGACCCGATGATGACTTTTTCCGCACCGAGCGACACCAGTTCCTTTGCGCGCTTTACGCTCCGTATTCCGCCGCCTGCACGCACGTTTCCCTGCCTCAAAAGCCGTTTTAAGACGGGCGTATTTACGCTGTCGCCCTTTGCGTTTACGTTTCCAAGCGCGGCATCAAGATCAATCACCGCGACTTCACCGTATGTATTAAACTCGCGGATTAAAGCATCCGCGTCGTCCCTTTCAAGCACGGCTGTCTTGCCGTTTTTCAACTGAACGACACGCCCGCCCTTCAAATCTATAGAAGAAATTACCATGTGCCGAATAGTACAAAAAAAAGCGCATGGGAGAAAGAGGGCAGCCGTTTATAACATATTTTTTATATTCCAAAAGATATTCAAATAAATTATACTCGCGCCATGAATATTAACGCAATCATACACAATGCGTATGACAATTTTTGTTATCCGCTGAATGACGAAGAGCTTGAAATAAGCATTTTAACCGGAAAAGATATTAAAAAAGTCTCCATTGTTTGGGGAGATCCGTTTGCAGGAGAATTTGTAAACGGTGTCTTTGAATGGAGCGGCAGCGAAATCGAAATTACAGAAAAGAAAGAGCTTGAAACACATTTCAGATGGACTTTAGCAGTAAAGCCGCCGTTCAAGCGGGCACGATATTATTTTAAATTGTACGACGGAATAGAATCGCTTTGTTATCTTGAAAGCGGTTTTATGACGGAAGAAACGCGAAAAGCCAAGCGCGATGTCGCAGGGTATTTTACATTCCCTTGGATGAATGAGGGCGACATATGCCGCGTTCCCGAATGGGCGGAAAATACCGTCTGGTATCAGATTTTTCCGGCGCGATTTTGCCGAGGAAAAACGGATTTTGTTCCGGAGAAACTGAAAGAATGGGCTGACTTAGGCGACAAAGTAGAAAACGGCGATGTATTCGGCGGAAATCTTCAAGGCATAATCGACAAAATTGAATATCTTGCAGATTTGGGAATAGGCGGAATTTACATGACACCCGTAAACAAATCCCCCTCTCAGCACAAGTATGATACTTCCGATTATCTTGAAATCGATCCTTCTTTCGGAACAAACGAACAAATGCGGGAACTTGTTAAAAAAGCTCACGCTCATGGAATCAAAATTATGCTTGACGGTGTGTTTAATCATGCCGGATGGGATTTTTTTGCCTGCAAAGACGTAATGAAACACCGTGAAAAATCAAAATACGCTTCATGGTTTATGATAAACGATTATAATTTTGATTTTAACGGCAAGTTTTGGGGTTCCGAAAGCAATTCGGGACGGGGGAAATTTTATGCATTCGCCTTTTTCGACGGAATGCCCAAGCTGAATACAAACAATCCTGAAGTCCGTAAATATCTTCTTGACGTCTGCGAACGCTGGGTAAAAGATTATGACATTGACGGAATAAGACTTGATGTTGCAAATGAGATTTCTCACGTATTCTGCAAAGAATTACGCACAAGAATGAACGCATTAAAGCCTGATTTTTATCTTATGGGAGAAATATGGCATAACGCTCTGCCGTGGCTGCGCGGAGATGAATTCGATTCGGTTATGAATTATCCGCTTTTAAATGCGATTGCCGATTTTTGCACGGACGAAAATACGAAAAGTAAACATTTCGAATATGCGATAAACCGCTGTTATTCAATGTATTTTAAGCAGATAAACCGTGTCTTATTCAATCAAATGGATTCACACGATACAGTACGCATTTTAACGCGCTGCAAGGGTGACAAAAAACGCGCTGCCGCCGCTCTTACGCTATGCTTTGCAATGCCGGGTTCTGCTTGTATCTATTACGGCACTGAAGTTTTTCTTGAAGGCGGCGGCGACCCTGACAACAGACGCTGTATGCCGTGGAAAGAAATAGAGCAAGGAACTTTTTCCGGCGATATTGAATTTACAAAAAAACTTATACAATTGCGTAAAACACACTCTGCGCTGCGCAGTACAAAAATGCGTTTTGTTTATCAAGATGATATAAAAGAGGACGGAAAACTTCTTTTTATCGAAAAAACAAGTGAAGACGGAAAAGAAAAAATCGCGATTATTGTAAATGCTTCCGATAAAGCGCATAAACTTGATGTGTTGAAAGACGCAAAAATTCTTTTGCAAAGCGCAGCTATGGAAAACGGAGTTATAGGTGCGGATGATTTTGCAATCGTACAACTGTAGAAGGTAATGGCTCAAAAGTTTGTTACTTTTTCGCCATACCCGACGAGTTTTTAATTGAGTATTTGCAAAATTTCACCTGTTTGAAAACTTGAGTTATCAAACAGGTTTCATATTTTTCGTTTTGTTAGATGCCAAGTTTTGCTCCGATAAAACATACCGCACCTGAAAGCAGTGCGTACAGTAAAAAGTATTTGAACACCTTTGAAAGAATTTTGCTTTCGGAACCGCCGGCATTTACCGCACCCGTTCCGATTGCAATACACTGCGGGCAAACCATTTTTCCGATTCCCGCTCCCATAAGATTCGCCGCAGCAATCCAATATTGACTCAAAGAGAGCGAAAGTGCCGTTTCCTGCTGTAAGTTCCCGAATAAAACGCTTGTAGAAGTGCCGGAACCCGTTATAAATGCACCAAGTACACCAATCAGCGGAGAAACAAACGGATAGAATATTCCCGTTCCTGCAAGAAGTTTTGCAATATCCGAAATCATACCGCTGTAAATCATAACTTTTGCGGCGGACATTACGGCGCAGATTGTAAAAACCGTTTTCCAATATTTTGCCGCTGTTTCAAAAAGGACTTTAAATATTTCCCGAATTTTCGCTCTTTGTATGAATGCGCCTATAAAAGCTGCTGTAAATATGATAACACCCGGCGTATTCACCCAGCTGAACGACAGCGGCTTTGCGCCTTCACCCGAATATACAACGACAGAGCTTTTTATGCCTTTAAGCGCATTATAAACCGGCGGACAAAGCGGAGAAGTCAACATAAGTAAAACAAAAATCAAAATAAACGGAGCCCACGCCCGAAAACCTTCCGCTATGCTTATATTCAATTTTTCCGGAGCAGAACCGTTTGAAAGTCGAACGGTATATTCTTCAGGGGTTTTGATTTTAAAAATCCTTACGGCGGCTATGATACATATCATCGATGTTATAGAACCGATTATATTCGGCAATTCCGGTCCCAAAAATGACGCTGCAAAAAACCACGGCACAATAAATGATAGAGAAGCAATCGCCACGATATGAACGATTCCTTTGAGAGCTTTTATCGAGCCGCCGATTACGGCAACCATTAAAAACGGCGAAAGCGATGTTATCAAAAGCTGAATCAGCGCAGTTTTTCCCGATAAAAGAATCGTATCAAGCCCCGTTATTGCGGCAAGTGTTACACCCGGTACACCCACCGACCCGAATGCCGTGGGAGTGGAGTTCGCAATAAGACACGCCACAACCGAATTGATTGGATCAAGTCCGATTCCCGCAAGCATTGAGGCAGGAATTGCTACGGCAGTCCCGAATCCCGCCATTCCTTCCATAAAATTTCCGAATCCCCAGCCTATTATCAGCAGAATTATTCTCTTGTCCCCCGAAATACCTGCAAGCATTTTTTTTATTAAATCCATAGCTCCGGTTTTAAGCGTAAGATTATACGTAAAAAGAGCGGCTATTATTACAAGACAGATAGGCCACAACGCATTCAAAGTTCCTTCAAGTACGGCTGTGGAAATGTTCAATACATTCATTCTCCAATACGAAAAAGCAAGCGCAATCGTAACAAGCAGCGCAATTCCGCAGGCTTTATGGCTGGGCATTTTAAGTTTGCCGAGCGACAATATGAGCCATGCAATCGGCAGCATGGCAAGCGCAAAGTTCAAAAACAACATGACAGACTCCTTGAGTAAATCAACAATGATTGCATCAACTATAGCAGACTTGGAATGTCCGATTCAACGGTTTTGGAAAACGGGGGATTTGTTTTTATTCGTGCGGAAGGTTTAATACCCCGACGCTCTGCGTCGTAACAAAGGGTATTAAAGCCGAGTGCAATCACCTTATGAGAACAACATACCCCGATGCTTGCGTCGGGGTTGTTGATTCGTCGAAAGTTTATACCTTTAAGAAAAATTATTCATTAACTTGAATAAACGCAAGTCCGCCTGTGCTTTTTTGTGAAACGTCTTTTATAGTTCCGTTTACTTCATATTCGGAGCCGGATTTTCCTCCAAACAATAAACCATCCATAGTTTCTGCAGGGGTTAAAGAAATAACGGCATCATTATTTGTATATACCATTACGCCGGTGTATTCCGGATAATTTATTCCAAATTCTCCGATTCTGTATCCGCTTAGCGTATTACCTGCTACATAGTATGAATAACCTTTTATGTATTCCGGTGCTTCATCAATTTTTGTAACAAAAATTTTTGCTTTTATGGGTTTGCCTATAACTTCATAATCTTTAATAAATTTTTTAAATACTAAAGCGGAGTTATTTGCAACGCAACCTAAAATCATCGGGGAGGTTACGGCAGAGCTCAAATTAAGTTCATATTGTTCATCAGACCAAGATGACATTCGTTTTGAAATTTCATCTTTTATTTGCTTTGCGTATTCGCCTGCAACTCTTGCTGATGTATTATAGCGAGAGACAGTTTTTAACATCTTAAAATCTTTATCGCAGGCATAAGACGACATATTTGACAATTCTACGGTAAAATCACCACTTTGTTTTGAAACGGAACAAGTAAAATCATATCTGCTAAAACCGATTACGATTTTTACTGTAAAGCTTCCGGTGAAAACAGATTTTTCAGAGACCGGATCTACAGATTTAAATGTCGGTTCTAAAATTGTCCAAGTATCAGACGGTTCTGTTGCAAAATTATAAACCCCTGAAATCAACTTTCTTGAATTTGTTTGTGCAAAAACTGAGATTGAGATAAGTGCTGTAAAGCACACTGTTAAAAACTTTTTCATAAAATCCTCCAACGCTTTTATTTTATCTTTTGGTGAAGTCGAGCTTGCTCGACTTCACCAAAAGGACTTATTTCAAGTCCTTTTACTAGTGTACACTAGTAAAAAAATAAAAATATGCAGGAAGATTTTTTTATTTTAACGATAAGCGGTTCAAGGAAGTAACAAGATAACATTCGCTTAACCTGCATTTGCGATCTTGCCGACGCGGATATCTGCAATAAACTTGTCACAAAAGCTGCGCCACAAGGGAGCTGCATCAGTAACGACCGTTCAAGCAATTTTCGTGATAAAGATTTTGTCGGCTTTGAAAACAGTGTTATGTTATTTGTTTACAGTATGGTATTTTTTTCAAATCTTTTTCCAACTTATGCGCTGCTTCTCTCAAGTCCAATTCATTCTGCATATTAAGCCAGAACTTAGAACTCGTTCTAAAATATTTAGAAAGCCTCAACGACATTTCTACAGTAATTTTTTTTACCGTGAACTAAATCTAAAATCGAACTTGAAGAAACTCCTAAATCTTTGGAGAGCCTGTAAA
>CAUUGI010000087.1:0-7909 GCA_963544675.1 uncultured Treponema sp. | reverse complement strand
GATAGAGTGTCCCTCACGCCCGTGATACAACCTCTATCACGGAGGAGAGCCGAAACCGCTTACGTCCGAAAGACAATTACCTCAAATGTCGAGTTTTGGAAAACTTCGCTGTGCTTTCGACGAGAACTTCGTTCGCTGCGCTCACTGGCGAGCTTTGCGCTCGAAACGGCACGCCGATGGAACCTCGTCTGCGCACAAGCGATGCTTATTTTAAAACTCTTCATTTTGTTGGAGCCGGAAAGACTTGGAAAATTTCTGAGTTTTTTCAAAACTCGAAATTAAAGCTAAATAAATCTACTTTATGATATAATCTTGCCATGATTTGCAGAAAGATTGCCGCATCGGAAATATCCGGCGTGCTGTGTGAATATCTTAAACAAACTGACACCGTATTCGTGTTTACATCGGATATAGCGTGCGATACATGGTCGGACTGGGCGGTGCGGAATCCCGGAGATACAGGAGTATCGGCAGTTGCACTTGAACGCTTTATCGCATGGGATAAGTTTAAGTCCGCCTATTTATACGCATCTTCTGCAGGAAAAACCGCAATTCCGTCTATCGTGCGAAAACTGTTCGTTACTTCTCTAATCGAAGAAAATGCACGCAAAGCTGTAACAGGCTCTCCATTGTTTAAGTGCATTATCTCACCGGATTACGCAGATTCGGCAGTATCTTTCACCGACTGGATTTCAAAATTACTGCCGTTCTTAAAACTTTGGCGCGAGCGTTACGTAAGCTTTATCCCTCAACCTGATTTTGACTTGGAAAATCTTGACTATCTTTTACTTTACGAACGCTATTCATCTTTTTTGGAAAAAAATAATTTATTTGAGCAATCGTGGATTACTCCGGTTCTGCAAGAAACGCAGACGAAATTTATCGTTTTCTATCCCGAAATTCTTGAAGACTTTCATGAATACAAAGATATTTTAGGAAATGCGGAAAATGTCATTATCGTTTCACTGCCGGAAGAAGAAAATCCGCCTTCCGTTGTCAAATATGCAGATGCGCGCTCTGAATTGCGTTATACGATTCTAAAAATTCGCAGCTTAATAGAAAACAATCAGGCAGAATGGACAGATATTGCCCTAACTGTCCCCGATGTTCAAACCTATCGTCCTTATCTTGAGCGGGAATTAAAAAACTACTGTGTCCCGTTTATAATCCGTGCAGGAATTGCGCTTACCTCCAACGGTGCGGGTGCAATATTCAAGCAGATAAGAGACTGCTATTCGTCAGATTTTTCATTTGAATCAATGCGCATTTTGCTGCAAAACGAATATGTACCGTGGAAAAACGACGGCAACGATAAAAACACTGGAAACGATACGCTGAATTTCCGCGTTCTTAAAGAAAATCTCATCCGGCTCGGAAGTCAAATGCGTTGCCTATGCCCGTATTACGATGACAACGGAAGAAAAATCGATGTTTGGGAAAAATCTTTAAAATCGAATTTGGAAAACGAGCTGGAACTGAGATTTTACCGCGCCTTAAAAGAAGACATAACCCGCTTATGCGAAGCGGCAACTTTTGAGGGAGTACGGACTGCTTGGTTCGAATTTAAAGAACACTACCTTGCGGAAAATGAGTTTTCATCGGAATCAGACAAAATTATAAGCCGCTGCATAACGGAACTTTCGGTCATTTCTGAAGCGTATGAAAAATATTCATCCGACTCGATTACGATTTCATCTCCGTTTGACTTTTTTTTACGCGATATTTCCGCAAAAACTTACCGTCTGCAGGAACAGATTAACGGCATTTCAATATTTCCGTACCGGCTTGCAGCACAAGCGCATTTTCCGTTTCATTTTATAATTGATTCATCGCAAAAAAATCTTGACGTTAAATACAACGCTTTCGACTTTCTAAGTCGTGCCAAGCGTGAAGAACTTCGTATCGACTCAACAATGGAAGCCGGCGATGTGTCAAAATTATTTGTACGGCTTTATTCGTCAGTTTCAGGCGGAAATACGTATTTTTCCTACAGCGAGCAAAGTTTTGCAGGGTTTGCAGTTGCACACAATGCCCTCAAAATCGATACTGACGATTCCGATAAAAAACATTCCGATTTGGATAAGACCGATTTTATAAAAACGGAACAAAATTGGTTTTTATTCGATGCAACTGAACCTGAACGTCTTACACAGCGTCAAAAATCGGCATTTGAAAAATGGATAAATTCTCTGAATCCTAAAGCCGACTCATCTTTGCTTTCAAATTGTGCGCTTGAGTTGATTCACCATTTTTTATATGAAAACCGCGCACCCAAACACACAGATGCACCTGTAAAAATGACGATTACGCAATCCGATATGAAAAACTTTTTTCCATGTGCAAGAAAATGGATTTTTCAAAATGTGCTACGTCTCAAAGAAGACAGTTTGGATACGGATTTAATGTCTCCGTTCGATATGGGAAATATAAATCATGCCGTGCTTGAACGCTTTATGCGCCCGTATCTTGAATCAAAAGAGAATCTGCCTTGCGTAAATGATGATGGAATATTCGACAACGATGCGGAAATTCAAATGCGCCTTGAAGCAATTGTAAAAGAAACGATTGATCTTCCCGAAATGGATTTCAGCAAAAGCGTTCTTGCAAAAGAAATGCTTTTAAGCCAAATTCGGACAACAGCTTCAGTCGTTTTGGATTTTTTGCACTTTATGCTGAAAAAGCGTGAAGACGGAGGCTTTGGCGGCACAAAAGTCGATTCCCTTGAAGAATGGTTTTCAGCGGCAGCAGAAAACTGTCTTTACAATTATCTTGGGCGTATCGACTGTGTTTTATCCGGCGGCAATATTGAAAAATTCATAATAGATTACAAAAACTCAAGTGCATCTATCCCTGCCCTTTCTTCATGCATTGCCGACGATGAAGGACAAATTTCTGATTTTCAGATTCCGTTGTATACCGTTTTACTAAACGCACAAAAACAATCGGAGACGGCAAAGGCGCTTTTTCTTTCGATAAAAGATAAAACCGTATCTACGGTGATTGATTCCGAAAAGAAAGACAACCGTTCGCGCTCACAAACGCCGGAAGATTATGCCGAAACCATAAAAGCCTTTTCCGAATACGCAAAACGCTTCTACGAAAAAGTTGGCGAAAATGATTTTTTACCGCATAGAAATGAAAAAGATATATTTTGCAATGTGCGTCCCTTTGAAGACTGCAACACGTGCGGTTATGCGTCCATCTGCAGAACGGTTTACAAAGTTGCAGGTGAAAATTTGGGGAAGGATTGATTTTTCACGGCGGTTATAACCGAACATTTATATCAAATAGATTTAACATTTTGCCTTTTTTGTGCAGTGCTTGCTAAATAAATATTATGCAAGGATTAAAAAGCATTTTTAATATTAAACACACAACATCGAAAATATTTTCAAATATGCTGTCATTTATTACCGGCGGCACGGAATGTATTGTCTGCGGAAAAAATTGCATTGCAATTCCTATTTGTAAAGAATGCGGAAAGAGATTTTTTTCACTTCCCGATATTAACGGAAAATTCTGTTCCGTATGCGGAAAAACTTTAATTTCGGAGCAAAATATTTGCACCGATTGCCGCAGCGGAAAAAGCACTTTAAATATTGATAGAATTTTCCCGCTCTTTTCCTACAGATTGTGGAATACAAGACTTTTGTCTGCATGGAAATTCAACGAAGAGCGAGTTTTATCATCGTTTTTTGCAGAAAAGATTGCAGATCGTCTTTTAAATATGCAGGCGTATTACGGAAAATTTTACATAGTCCCCGTTCCTCCGCGTCATGGAAAAATACGAGAACGCGGCTGGGATCAAATCGAAGATTTATGTAAAATTCTCGAATATTCATACGGATTTAAAATTCTGCGTATGTTACAGAGGATTTCCGATACGGAGCAAAAAAAACTTGACAGAAACGAACGGCTTTCGACAATCGGGAAATCATACGCGCTTAGAAAAGACGCAGCTAAAATTGAACTTCCCGAACAAGTCTGCATAATCGATGACGTTATAACCACAGGTGCAACGATTCAAAGCTGCGCCGCTGCACTCAAATCTGCCGGTGTAAAAAAGATTTTTGCTCTTGCACTTTTCACAGTTGATTAAAAATTTATCAGCCGTAATTTCGAATTTTATAAACTTCGCCCCGAACGGATAAATGTGTTCTAAAAAACTGTCGCTTTTGTCCGCCATTTTACAGTCCTTTTGCCGTTGTAACCGCTCGCCGTTTACGTTAAACTCTGCGTCATGAAGCTTTATTCAAAAAATCAAATGGCTGCCGTTACGGCGGCTGCAATTATCGTTGCAGGTGCAGTTGGTGCTGCAATTCCTTCTATATATAATAAACTCCGTACAGATACGACAGGCAAAACTCAAAGTCAAACTTCGATGTATAATTCGCCGGTAAAAAACGACGAAACCGTTGAATCGCTTCCGAAAACTGAAGAATACGTCTTTTTTGAACAAAATATACCGGAAGCAAAGTCCGTTGCACTCTCCAGCGACGAATCATACACGCAGGACGAACTGCAAAACATCAATGTGTACGCAAAATGCAGCGGAGCTGTCGTGAACATCAACACGCAGGTTACGGGAATAAACTGGTTTCTTGAGCCGGTCATAGAAGACGGCGGCTCGGGTTCAGGCTCGATTATCGACAAGCGCGGCTACGTCCTTACGAACGTCCACGTCATTGCGAATGCAACGAAAATCTACGTTTCCCTTTCCGACGGCACGCAGTATGAAGCCGAAATCGTGGGGCAGGACACGGACAGCGACCTTGCAATCATCAAGTTTACGCCGCCTGCGGGAACCATGCTCCAGACCATTCCGTTCGGGGACTCGACAAAGCTCAAAGTGGGGCAAAAAGTTATCGCAATCGGAAACCCGTTCGGCTTTGAGCGTACGATGACGACGGGAATCGTCTCCGCTTTAAACCGCCCGATAAAAAATTCCAACAACCGGATAATCCGCAACATGATTCAGACGGATACGGCAATCAATCCGGGAAACTCCGGCGGGCCGCTGCTCGACACGGCGGGGCGCATGGTCGGAATCAACACGATGATTTATTCATCGTCGGGAAGCAGCGCGGGAGTCGGCTTTTGCGTTCCTGCCGAAACTGCGGTGCGCGTCGCCTCCGACCTCTTAAAATACGGTAAAGTCCGGCGCGGCGTTATTCAATGTTCGCTTGTGCAGTTGAACAACACGATTGCGCAGTACGCGGGGCTGGATATTGCGCGGGGAGTTCTTGTTTCCCGCACGGCAAAGGGCGGCAACGCGGAAAAAGCGGGCATTGTGCAGGGAACGACTGCCGCCCGTTACGGCTCATCGATTATTTATTTGGGCGGCGACATCATTACGCAAATCGACTCGATTGAAGTCGCATCCATTGCCGACTATTACTCCGCGCTGGAAAGCAAGCGTCCGGGCGACACGGTGAACGTCAAAGTCCGCCGGAACGGAAAAGACCGGACGCTTACGGTTACGCTTACCGACGCGGACACAGAAGAACGTTCACCGCAGCCTTCACGTCGTTCCCGCACGTGGCAGCTTTAGCGCGTTATGAGAAAGCTTACCGTCGTTTCTCCCTATGAGCCGGCAGGCGACCAGGGACAGGCAATCGAAAAACTGTCGGAAGGATTTTTACGCGGCGACCGCTACCAGACGCTTAAAGGCGTTACCGGCAGCGGAAAAACGTTTACGATGGCAAAAATCATTGAGCGTGTGCAGCGTCCGACGCTCATCATAAGCCACAACAAAACGCTTTCCGCCCAACTCTACCGCGAGTTCAAGGGTTTCTTCCCGAACAACGCCGTCGAATATTTTGTTTCCTACTACGATTATTACCAGCCGGAAGCCTACGTTCCTGCGCGCGACCTCTACATCGAAAAGGACGCGGCAATCAACGAGGAAATCGACAAGTTGCGACTTGCCGCGACGTACAGTCTTATGGAACGGCGCGACGTTATTGTCGTTGCGACCGTTTCGTGCATTTACGGACTGGGAATGCCGGATTTGTACCGCGATATGCGCATTCACGTTGAAATCGGGGAAAAACTCGACATCCGCGCGTTTGCCGCCCAACTTGTTTCGCTCCAGTACAAGCGGAACGACGCACTGCTCGACCGGGGGAATTTTAGAATCCGCGGCGACATTTTAGAAGTCTATCCGCCGTACATGGAAACGGACGAAGCATATAAAATCGAATTGGATTGGGAAGACGTAGCGCGTATCCGCAGGTTCAATGTTGTCTCCGGCAACACGGTTGAAGAACTTGACGAGACCGTTTTTTATCCGGCAAAACACTTTGTCGTTCCGCATGACCAGTTGGTAGAGGCGACGGGCAGAATCCAAGCAGAGCTTGACGAGCGACTTACCGAACTTGAAGCCGAGCGCAAACTCCTTGAATACGAGCGGCTTAAAACGCGCACGACCTACGACATCGAAATGATGAAAGAGATGGGCTACTGCTCGGGGATTGAAAATTATTCTGCGCCGATTGCCGGACGCGCAAAAGGCGAACCGCCTGCGACGCTCTTGCACTATTTTCCCGACGATTTTTTGTGCCTCATCGACGAAGCGCACGTAACAGTGCCGCAGCTCGGCGCAATGTATGAGGGCGACCGCAGCCGTAAGCAAAATCTTATCGACTTCGGATTCCGCCTTCCGAGCGCGCTTGATAACCGCCCGCTTAAATTCGCCGAGTTCAGCAAAAAGATGAACCAAGTCATCTACATCACCGCAACTCCTCGCAAGGAAGAAGTCAAGCAGAGCACGCAGGTAGTCGAGCAGCTTATCCGTCCCACAGGGCTTTTAGACCCGCTCATCGACGTTCGTCCGAGCGAGGGGCAGATGGAGGACATTCATCGGGAAATTAAGGAGCGCATTAAACGCGGAGAGAGAAGTCTCGTCCTTACGCTCACCAAAAAGATGGCGGAAGATTTGACTGACTATCTGACGGGGCTTTCGCTCAAAGTGCGGTATATCCATTCGGAAATCGACACCTTCGAGCGCGTGGAAATTCTAAAGCAGCTGAGGACGGGAGAAGCTGACGTTTTAATCGGCATTAACTTGCTGCGAGAGGGCATTGATTTACCGGAAGTGTCGTTTATCGCAATACTCGACGCGGATAAAATCGGATTTTTGCGCTCCGTAACGAGTCTCATACAAATTATCGGGCGCGCCGCACGTAACGCAAACGGAACGGTCGTCATGTACGCCGACCGCATGAGCGAGGCGATGGAAGAAGCCATTGCCGAAACGCGCCACCGCCGTAAGATTCAGGAAGCGTACAACAAGGAGCACGGAATTATGCCTGCGACAATCAAAAAAGAAGTGCAGGATATCCTTGAACATCAAGAAAAAGAAGCGAAGGAAAACGCCGACCTTGAGTTTGCCGCGCTCAAAAAGAACGCAAATCTCTTTTCCCCGAAAGAGCGCAAAAAACTGCTCAAAGCGCTTTACCAAGAAATGTCCGACTGCGCCGACCGCTTGGAGTACGAACAAGCCGCCGCTCTCCGCGACCAAATCCGCGAAATCGAAGCGCAGTATGGGAAGTAGAGGGAATGGTGAATAGGTAGTTAAAGGTGGAGCTGTACATAGGATTTGGAATATTTAGTTTTTTGATTGTACAAGAGGAGCGGATATGAGTGCGTGGGGCAATATGTATTTTTTGAAAGTGGATGTGAAGGCGGAAAACATCTGGGACTGCATTCGGGGAACTTTTCCCGACTACGGACTTACGGAGGCTATGCCGAAGCATTTTTCGATTGAGCGTGATAACTCCATTCTTTTATGGGACTGCCCAAATGGGAACAAAGGCTTTGCCGAATTCCGGTTTTATGCAGATACGGAAGACGGCAAACGCGGCTTGACGATTATTTTTGACAAAGGGGTAAACCCCAAGGAATGGAA
>CAUUGI010000086.1:0-7942 GCA_963544675.1 uncultured Treponema sp. | reverse complement strand
GGAATGATTAGAGCCTATCTTGAAAATAAAGGTATTCCAATCGGACATTTTGATACACAAATTGCCGCTCAATATTTAGCAAGAAAACTTACTGCACTTACAAACTTACAAATACTAAAATGAAATTTTTAGCGGTATCCCCATAACCCATGCTCCGCAATATAGTTATACACGGCATCAGGTACAAGATACCGCCAACTTTTTCCTTGTGATATGCGCGCTCTTATTTCCGTAGAAGAAATCGGAAGCAGAGGATTTTCAAGCATCGTATACCGGCAGGAAAGATGAGAATTAAATTGCGTTTCAAAAGCTTTTAGTGAAAATTCGTTATGAAAATCCTTGCTGTAACCGTTTTCCGGCACATTTGTGAAACCTCTGATATCAATACCGTTAAAGCCGGAATTTCTGCGTGCAATAATCAAATCTGCCGAGTCTGCAATTTCGTCGGCATTTTTCCATTTGTAAAACTGAGCTGCGGTTTCCTGTCCCATAATAAGCGCAGGTTTTCCGTCAATTTTATCGCCGTATTTTTCCATTAAATACTGAAGCGTATCGCAGGTGTAAGAAACACCGCCTCTCTTAATTTCGCAATCTTCGGCACAAAAATGTTCGGTTCCGTAGTTTTCTGCGGATTTACAAAATGCGTCAATCATCAAAAATCGATCTTCTGCAGAAATGTTTTCATTCATCATTTTATGCGGAGGAATATTCGTCGGTACAAATAGAATTTTATCATACTTCAAGTCGCATAAAACGCTGTCGGCAAGCATACAGTGTCCGATGTGCAGGGGATTAAACGTTCCACCTAAAATCGCAATTCTCATTCGCCGCTGCCCGGATATTGAATTTCCATGCTTTCGTCCACTGAACGCGAGCTTAAAAAATCTTCTTTCGGATTTTTTGCAGGTTTTCCGTTTCCTTCAGATTCGCCGGATAGGCGGTCAACCAGCTCGATAATCGCATTTCGTGCGGCTCCCATTCCCTTTGAGGAATGCACCGAAATCGCAATCACGGGTGTATCGCTTTCTTCCGCATGAATTGCATCTGCAATTTTTTTCGCATTTTCAGCTGCTCCGTCAACGTCAATCTTGTTGCAAAGAATAATACGCGGTTTTTGCATAAGCTCGGGTGAATAATTTTCGAGTTCTGTGCGTAAAGTTTTATACGCGGTTAAATGATTTTCGTCGGATGAGTCAATCATAAAAAGCAGACAGGCGGTGCGCGAAATATGTTTCAAAAAATCGAATCCAAGTCCCGCTCCTTCGCTTGCACCTTCGATAATTCCGGGAATATCCGCGATGATGATGTCTCGCTCATCGTCAACGCGCAAAACACCGAGATTCGGGATTTTTGTCGTAAAGGGATAAGGTGCAATTTTCGGGCGCGCATTAGTAAAAGCTGTCAAAAGGGACGACTTTCCTGCATTCGGGAAACCGACAAGTCCGACATCCGCAATAATGCTCAGTTCAAGTTTGAGCGTGCGCGTTTCGCCAGGTGTTCCGGGATGCGCGTATCGCGGTGCCTGATTTGTAGACGACTTAAAATGCACATTGCCCCAGCCACCTTTGCCTCCCTCTAAAAGCACAATGCGCTCGTCCCCTTCGGCGGAGGTAAAATCGTGAATGAGTTCGTTCGTTTCGTAGTCGCGGATTGTAGTTCCGGGCGGCACCGGAATAATAACGTCATCACCGTCGCGTCCGAATTTATTCCAGCCCATGCCGTCTCCGCCGTTTTTCGCCTTAAAAATCCGGTGATGGCGTAACTTTGAAAGTGTCCGCATATTGCGTTTTATGCAGATAATAACATCTCCGCCTTTTCCACCGTCTCCGCCGTTCGGTCCTCCGTGCGGGATATATTTTTCCCGCCGGAATGCAATGCAGCCGTTTCCGCCCTTGCCCGAATGCACTTCAATAACGGCTTCGTCCGCAAATTGAATCATAATGTACCTGCCTTAGTCTCCGCGTTTTCGCATTTCAATCCAAGTTCGACCGAAAAATGCAACAAGTCCCGATTAAGATTTTATTCCGGTCAGCATAAATCATGGTGTGCTGAACCTGCAAAATTGCTCTGCGCATAAAAATACCCGGCAAAGAATATATCCCGCCGGGCTTTAAGTAAATGAATTAAAACGGCTTTTTGAAACCATTATGCCTGTGGCACAACGGAAACCAGTTTTCTGTTCATTCTTTCATGGAAAACGACATTGCCGTCTGCCGTAGCAAAAAGGCTGTCGTCACCCGCTTTGCGGACATTGTCTCCCGGATGAAATTTAGTTCCGCGCTGTTTTACTATAATGGAACCTGCCGTAACAGTTGTTCCGCCGTAGCATTTTACGCCAAGGTGTTTCGGATTTGAATCGCGTCCGTTCTTGGCACCGCTTCCGCCTCTCGTTCTTCCCATAATTTACTCCTATAAAATCCTTTACAAAACCGTCCGTTTTTCAAGCTCGATGTAAGCAGGAAATTCTTTTTTTAAAGAATCAAGTCCTTTTTCTAAAAAAATCCCTGCATACTTAAGACAAAGCTCTGCGTGTTCGTTTAAAACGCAGGAACGGACAGTAAAACTCAAATTACCGCGTTCAATAGAATCGGTTTTAAGTTCAATTCCATCCGTTTCGGAAAGCACTTGCGCAGTCGTTCTTAACAGAATCGTAAGCGCACTGCAGACAATATCCGAACCGCATAAAGCATAACCGGCGTGTCCGCATGCACTGCACGAAACAAGTGCACCGCTTTTTTTGCGCTCCAAAAGGATGCGCGTCATTATGCCGTTACAATCTCTTCTACACGAACATTCGTGTAATGCTGGCGGTGTCCGATAAGGCGGTGATAATCTTTTTTCGCCTTGTACTTGAACACAAGCACTTTTTTATCGCGGAAAGATTCTTCCACAACTATTTTGACTTTTGCGCCCTTTACAAACGGCGTTCCTACGGAAATTTTATCTCCGTCGCTTACAAGCAGAACGGAATCGATTTCGATTTTTGCGCCCTTTTCTGCGTCAAGTTTGTCAACTGTAAGGACGGAACCTTTTTCAGCCTTGTACTGTTTGCCCTTATATTCAACAAGTGCGTACATATAACACCTCTAAAAAATAATCTGATAAAACGGTTCGGTATCTAACGGGATATACCGCAACCTTTATATATGTATAGGCTGGGATAATAACAGAAAAAACGAATAAAAAGCAAGTAGATAGCAAATTATTCGGGGTTTCGAAAAGGTAATTTTTTTTGTATAGTTTTGCGTACTTGAATTGTACTGTTCGATAACCTAATATTTTGGAAAATAATATAAAACCATGAGTTCCAATGAATTAAATTTCCTTATTGAGTTTAAAAATAAATATCTGCACGGCAATATCGACGAGCTTGCCGACTTTTCATTTTGGGACATCAATACAAATGCAGGTGAATATTTTTCCGGCAATGGAAACGTGCAGTCCGAAGAAGACTTTGACGGCGACAGGACAAAAATCGTATATACGATTCAATATCTTTTGCTGAACGGCAGCGGTATTCCGAATTTTTCGCGCGATGCGCTGGGGCGTCAATACACCGGTGATACTATAAATACGTTCAATTCATTATTCGGAAAAACGCCGGAACTCCGCAAAAAAATTGAGCGCAAGTTTGGATTTTCCGAGCGGGAAAAAGAACTTCGCAACAATTTTTACAGAACGTATCAGTGTATCGGCAATTTTTATATTCTTCCGGCTGCAACTGTTAAATCCGGCAACAGAATCGAATCGATAAATACTCTGCGCGGCACAAATGAATGGCGTGATTTTTTTGATTTGTTTTTATCGAATTTGGATTTGTGCTTATCTGGAGCCGGCAACGCTGACGCCCGCCTAAAAACGCTTATCAACATCGGAATTAATAAAGAATTTTTTGACACATTTCCGAGCGTCCGTGATTTTTGCGCACTGTTTTATATGGAAGATTATTTGCAAGCCGATTTTAATCATCCTGATAATACATCTGCCGTTTCGCATTATACTTTTACGGCGGGTAGTGACGAATACAAAGCGTTTGCATTCGGATATGTTAAAAAAGCGTCTGAACTCATAAAGTGTCGAAGTCAAAAAATTATTAAAGCACTCAAGACAAAATATCCCGAACTGAACTTCTAAAACCCTAAATTTTGACAATGAAAATCCGTTAAGTTCATTTATTAAATTCCGATACTTGTAGAGAAGATTTATCCGAATTTCAGAGGTGTATATGACGGAAAATAAAATCACTTATAAAGATATTCTTATTGAAGAGCGGGATGTTCTGTCGAATATTATTGACAGGCAGAATGAGCTTCGGAAAGCCGTAAAAGAAAAAGACTGGACAAAACTCATGGACATAATTTCTGCCGTCAATGTTGCAATGGATAAATTCACTGCGCTTGATGAAAAACGAGAATCTCTTTCACGCGATATAAATAGCGGCGAATGTTTTGATTTATTGTGCGAAGTGCGCGGAAAACTCCTTAAATGCCGCGTGGAAAACAATGCATTAAATCAATACGTGGGAACTGCAAGCCGTTTTGTACGCGGCATTGTAAACGAAGCACTGCCTCAAAGCCGCCCGCGTTTGTACTCACACAGAGGAAGAGTTGTACAGGCTCAGCCTAAAAGCATTGTAGTTAACACGCTTTCGTAATTTATGCGGATAAAATAGAGGTGAATTATGGGATCTACATTTTCGGGAATAGAACTCGGTAAGCGGAGCATTATGGCGCATACGGACGCCATTACGACTGCCGGACACAATATTTCGAATGCGGACACTGAAGGCTATTCCCGTCAGCGTGTGCAGATAAAAGAATTTGATCCGCTTTATATGCCGCAGCTTGAGCGTGCAGAGCGTCCCGGCATGATAGGGCAGGGCGTTGATGTTCAGAGCGTAAAGCGGGTGCGCGACGAGTTTTTAGACCAGCGGATTACCGCTTCCCAAAACGAAGAAAGTTATTGGGCGACGCGCAGTAAATATTACACAATGATTGAAAGCATTTACAACGAGCCGGATGATGTTTCTATTCGTTCCAACATGGATAAATTCTGGCAGTCGTGGCAGGAACTTTCGGTTCATCCTGAAGAGCAGGCGGCGCGTCAAGCCGTCGTTACGCGCGGCGACAATCTTACGGATTCCATAAAAGCTAAGTGGGATTCCCTTATGGGTGTCGGAACGCTTTTAAACAGCGACATCGAAGCGACTGTAAAGCAGGTAAACGACTTTACACGTCAAATTGCGGCTTTAAACACGGAAATTATCCGCTCGGAAGCGATGGGCGACAATCCCAACGATTTACTCGACCGGAGAGACCTTCTAGTCGATAAACTTTCAAAACTTATCAATATAACGAGCGACCGAAGAGACCCCGACGAATTTATGGTTCACCTTGACGGGCACATTTTGGTTCAAGGCGGAATTGCGCGGAGCTTCGAGCTTGAAAGCGTTGTCGATAACAACGGATATTCAAAACTTGTCTGGAAAGATACGAGAGACGACGCGGTTGTTTCGGGCGGAACGCTCGGTGCGCTTATAGAGCTTCGCGATGTAGATATCCGAAGAGAAATCCAGTCGCTCAACACGATGACGATGAACTTTTCCGACCTTGTGAACGACGTTCACCGGAACGCTTACGGCGCAAACCACGTTACCGGACTGAACTTTTTTACGCAGCACCCGTTTGTTGAAAACGTGAACGGCAATTTTGACCGCGACGGAGACGGTGCATTCGACCACTCGTATGTTTTCCGGTTTACAGGAACGACGAAACTCGACGCACAGGCGCAAGTCGGGCTTGAAGGCGTTATGACGTTCAGCGCGGCAGGCGGCACGGTGGAAGTTGCGTATCACCCGACGGACACGGTAGAAACCGTCATAAACCGCATAAACGACAGCAACGGCGAAGTGAAAGCCTATCTTGACCGCAACGGAAGTCTTGTTTTGAAAGGAACGACCGCTTCCGCAATCGAAAATCCGGACTTTGTCATTCGCCATGTTGAAGATTCGGGATTTTTCTTAACCGGCTATTCAGGGATTTTACGTGCGTCCGGACCCGACGGTGCCTACGATTTTGCTCGCGCGGACGCTGTTCAAGCCTTGAACGGAGCGCAGTTTGCAGTCGCTCCTGTTTTAAATCCTTCGGGATATATCGCCGTCAATCAAGCGATTCGGAACGACGTTATGAGCGTCGCCTCCGCCTTTATGGATAATGCGGGCAACGTGAATGCGGGCGACGGACGGGCGGCGGTGGAAATTGCTGCAATCCGCAATACGCCGGTGATGATTGGGCATAAGCGGACGCTCGACGATTATTTTGCCGACACGGTAACGAATGTCGGTTTAAAAGGCGAGCAGGCGGAAAACAATTTTTTAAGCCACAATGCGGCGATGGATGATTTGCGCTCACTGCGCGATTCCATCAGCGGGGTCAACATCGACGAAGAACTTGCCGACATTTTGAAATTCCAGCACGGCTATAACGCCGCCGCGAAATTCATCACGGTATGGGACAGTCTAATCGACACCGTAGTCAACAGACTGAAAGTGTAAACTTATAACTAGGATAAAAGGGGCGAAAATATGCGAAGAATCAGCAGCGGAATGAATAATGCGGATACGCAAATGCACTTGCGTTTGCAGGAGTCCAAATTAAATAAAGCGTCGAATCAAATGGGAAGTCAGCGGCGCATTCACGAATTGCGCGATGATCCGATTGCGGCGGGGCACTTGGTACGTTATCAGTCGTTTTTGTCCCGCGTCGAAAACTTTGAAAAAAACGCGCTGACCATGAGCGACCAATTTGTGCTTCGCGAAGGCTACATGAGCAATTCGCTTGATGTGATGCAGCGTGTGCGCGAAATTGCCGTAACCGGCGCAAACGGCATCTACACAAAAGACGACATGCGCGATATGGCGATGGAAGTCGATGAGCTTTTAAAAGAACTTGTGCAGAATGCCAACGCCGTCAGTTCCGACGGAAATTCGATTTTTGCCGGTACGAATACGAAATCTTCCGCCTTCGATGTGGAAATGGGGACGGTGCAGGGGTCTGCGGTGCCGCTTATTTCCAACGTAAAATACAACGGCACAATCGACATGAATAAAGTTGAAGTCGATGAGCGCAAGTATTTGAGCGTTGACAATGCGGGAAACCGCACGTTCTGGGCGGAGCAGCAGCAGCTTTTCGGCGGACGGGACGTAAGCGCATGGCAGGCTTCGGCGGACAGCACAATCAGCGTAGACGGCGTTGCAATCAATATTAAGGCGGGCGACAATGTGTACGCGCTTGCTTCAAAGATAAACGACAGCGGCGCGGCGGTTCGTGCAAAAATCGACCCGGTAACGCGCGGCTTAAATCTTGAAACGACCGACGCAAGGCAGCTTTGGCTTTCCGACGTAAACGGAAGCGTGCTTTCCGATATCGGAATTATTAAAGACGCGTCGCAAAAACCGCCGTACAATATCGGAAACAGCGTACGCGTCTCCGGCGGCTCCATGTTCGATACTGTTATCGCTTTGCGCGACGCGCTTTTAAAAGGCGACACGGAAGAAGTCGGAGGACGTGTTCTCGGCGCACTGGATTCGGGAATCGCAAATCTTGTTACGCGCATCGCAAAGTCCGGCTCACAGTATGAGCGCGCTCAACTTAACGTACAGCGCAATTCGGCTACTGCCATGAATGTAACGCAGCAGATTTCGCGTGAGGGCGACCTCGACATTACAAAAGCAATCACCGACATGAAAATGCTTGACTACACGTATCAGGCGACGCTCAGCAACGCCGGAAAAATGTTCAACAGCACGTTGTTGAATTATATGCGGTAGGTAATATAAATCTTTTGAATAATGATTGAAAATTAAAGCGCACAGCGGTCTTTGCGGATTGTTGTGCGCTTTTTTTTGAATGTCGATATTTTAGACAAACTGAAAAGAACAAAA
>CAUUGI010000085.1:0-7978 GCA_963544675.1 uncultured Treponema sp. | reverse complement strand
AATAAAACCGGTTTTACAGATATACTCATGTCCGTAAAACCGGTTTTTAGTTTAATGCGTCATTTTGCGGTAGACGGTGCGCTTGGGAACGCCTGCGTCTTCGCCGAACTGTTCTTTCTTCCATGCGGCGTATTCCGACCAGTTGCCTTCGAAAAAGCGCGCTTGGCTGTTGTTTTCAAATGCGAGGATGTGCGTACAGATTCTGTCCAAAAACCAGCGGTCGTGGCTGACGACGAGCGCACAGCCGGCAAAGTCTTCAAGCGCTTCTTCAAGCGCGCGCACGGTCTGAACGTCCAAGTCGTTGGTCGGCTCATCCAAGAGGAGGACATTGCCGGCTTCTTTAAGCATCATGCCGAGGTTTAAGCGGTTCTTTTCGCCGCCGGAAAGGACTGCGACTTTTTTATTTTGGTCGGCTCCGGCAAAGTTGAACCACGAACAATATGCGTGGGCGTTCACTTCGCGGACGCCGCCTTCAAGAGCGCGTCCCTTTTCATCCGTTGCGCCGAGTCTTATCAAGTCCGCCCCGCCTGAAAGCGTTTCGTAGACGGTTTTGTTTTCGTCCAGTCCGCTCCGGAGCTGGTCGATATAGACGAGTTTTACCGTCGAACCGACTTTGATTTCCCCTGAATCGGGTTTTTCTCCGCCTGCAAGCCCCGCTGCGTCGGCAATCATCTTGAATAAAGTCGTCTTTCCTGCGCCGTTCGGTCCGACAATGCCGACAACCGCCCCCGCAGGAATATGAAAGTCGAGTTTTTCAAACAAAAGTTTGTCGCCGAACGATTTGGTGAGGTTTTCGGCATCGATAACTTGATTCCCCAAGCGCGGCCCCGCCGGAATGGAAATCTGCGTATCCTTGAGCTGCGCTTTGGATTCCTTTGCCATAAGCTCGTTGTAGCGCGTGATGTGCTCCTTGTGCTTTGCCTGCCGCCCCTTTGCGCCCATGTGGATCCACTCAAGCTCTCGCTGAATCTCCTTGCGCCGCTGACTTTCGCCTTTTTCTTCAAGCGCAAGCCGCTGATTTTTCTGTTCAAGCCACGACGAATAATTCCCCTTAAACGGAAAGCCCTCGCCGCGGTCAAGTTCCAAAATCCAACCGGCAACGTCGTCAAGGAAATAGCGGTCGTGCGTGATTGCAATAACCGTTCCCGGATAGTCGTGCAGGTGCTTTTCGAGCCACGCGACAGTTTCCGCATCAAGGTGATTGGTCGGCTCGTCGAGCAGGAGAATGTCGGGCTTTTGCAAAAGCAGGCGGCAGAGAGCTACGCGGCGGCGTTCACCGCCGGAAAGAACGTCAACAATCTGCTCCGGCGGAGGGCAGCGGAGCGCGTCCATCGCAAGTTCAAGGTTGTTATCAAGGTTCCACGCGTCAAGCGCGTCAAGACGGTCTTGCAGTTCCGCCTGCCGCGCTCCCAGTTTATCAAAATCCGCATCGGGGTCGCCGAACGCTTCGTTTACTTTGTCGAACTCCGCAAGCAAATCCGTAATTTCTTTTACGCCCTCGCTCACAACCTCGCGCACAGTCTTTCCCGCTTCAAGCTGCGGCTCCTGCTCCAGATAACCGATTGTATACCCCGGCGCAAGCGAAGTCTCACCGGTATAGTCCGTGTCGATTCCCGCAAGAATCTTAAACAAACTGGACTTTCCGGAGCCGTTCGCCCCGATAACGCCGATTTTCGCGCCGTAAAAATACGAAATGCCGATGTTTTTAAGAACGACTTTGGTGCCGTATGCGCGGCTCACATCGTTCATTGTGTAAATGATTTTCTTATCGTCGAATGTCTTTGCCATACGCGGATTATATAGAAGAAAAACGGAAAGTCAAAGGGTACGGTTTTTCCCTTGTCCATCATTTTGTTTCCCGATAAAATTATTTCTTGATGTGATGAGCTGTAGTATGAAAGCTGAATTCAACACTATATATCATTAAATCAAAATTTCCATATTAGTAACAAGGAGCACAGTATGACAAAAACAAGAAGGTTTGCGGTTGCATTGTTAGCAGGGGTCTTAGCAATTCATTTTGCGACGGCTAAAGAGGGGCCGGAAGTCATTAAAGACGCACCGGTACCGGCGTTGAAAATCGACAGGGTTGACGTAGATCAGCTGCCGCGCAATTTCCGCATGGGGACGGATGCGTTTAAGAGTATTGGTAAGAGCGGCGTTTCTCCGACTCGTGCAGGCATGGATAAACTGAATCTTTCCGGCAGCAGCACTTTTTCAGAGCTGGAATTCAAAAAGATTCTGGCAACGGTGCCGGTCAGCCCGGACAAATTTTATGTCATCGATTTGCGCGGCGAATCGCATGGCTACTTGAACGGCACTGCCGTCAGTTGGTTTACCGAGCACAACTGGGGCAATGACGGTCGCTCCGCCTACATCATCAATCACGTTGAAACCGATCAGCTCAAGCAGGCGAAGAAGGATTCCCCGGTTTCCGTGTATCAATTCGACGATAAGACGAAAAATCTACTCACGCCGATTCAGATAACCGTCGATCGGGTTCGCAACGAAGAGCAGCTGGTTACCGAATACGGCGCGCACTATTTCCGCGTGCCGCTTTCGGATTATTTCCCGCCGGATGACAGCGATGTTGACAATTTTTTGACGTACTATAAATCGCTGCCGCAGGATGCGTGGCTCCACTATCACTGCCACGCGGGCATTGGCCGCACGACCATCTTCATGATCATGCATGATATTCTCAAAAATGCGTCAAAGGTAAGCTTCAATGAGATTGTTGAGCGGCAGGCGCTCATCGGCGTGGTCGATTTAAGCGACATTCCGCCGAGAAAGAAAAACTGGGGACGCAAGGTTTACATCGAGCGTTACCGGTTCACCAAACATTTTTACGATTACGTCAAAGCGCATCCGAAGCTCGACATTCCGTACAGCAAATGGACGAAGCAGCACGATTATGAAAGCTACACGCCGGACTACAGCGGCTTTTTCTGGAAGGTAGACATTGCCGACCGACCGGAATTGCCGCGTAATTTCCGTACGTCGCTTTCACCATACGGTGAAGTTGCGGAAAAATATCGGGGACAGCTGGATCCGAAGTATGTTCCAAGCCGCAAAGGTTTGGACACGCTCAATATTTCCGGCAGCGGACAGTGTTCCGTCAAAGAGTTCGAAGCATTGATTGCGGAACTCAAAAAATATGCGAAGGGCCCGATTTACAATATTGACATTCGGCAGGAAACGCACGGCTTTTTCAACGGTCATGCAGTCAGCTGGTACGGCTACCACAACTGGGCTAATATCGGAAAGAAAGATGCGGACATTATTCAAGAAGAAAAGAAGCAGATAAAAGCGCATCTTAAAAAGGATGTTTTGATAGCGGATATATCGCCGGAAAAGACCGCGGAAAATCCGCGCACCATCAGGGTAACTGAGGTGATGACGGAAGAAGATTTAGCGAAAAAGCACGGCGTGCAATACGTCCGCATTACCGCGCTCGATCATGTTTGGCCGGCTCCGAAATACATAGATCAATTCATGGAATTTTACAAAACACTTCCTGAAAACGCATGGCTCCACTTCCATTGTCAAGCCGGAAAGGGACGCACAACCGCGTACATGATTATGACCGATATGCTTAAAAATCCTGATGTTTCGTTTATAGATATTCTGCAGCGACAGCACATGATTGGCGGCGCATATACGGCATATATATTACCGAATCCGAAGCCAAATGATTGGAAAGCGGATTATTATGCGGACAAAGCGCGTATGGTAAAACTCTTCTATGATTATGTACAGCAAAATCATGCGGATAACTTTAAAACTCCATGGTCAAAATGGTTGGAAAAAAATGATATAGTCCGGTAGGGCACATCCGGGCAGGTAACGGCAGACTGCGCGAAAGTTCTCTTAAAAATACTGAATTATCATGCAGTTTGCCGCTGTTGCCGCCGGTGAGAAGTTAGCGATTTTACAAGTTTTTTGTATTATTTCTGAATTATAGATAACTAAGTTTTGATTGATTTACTTGCTGATTTTTTATTGTAGAAAATTGTTTAATAAATCAGCATATTTCTCTGCTACATTATCATTATACTCAGAAGACCTTGAATACAGTCGAGCTGTTAGTACAATAAGCAAATGTATATTTTCATTAATGGATTCACTTGATTCGTATAAAGTAAGAGCAATATCCCGAGTTGCTTTTATTTCTCTCCCCGTAGCCGAATTATACTTCCTTGGATTTGATATTAACGTATTTAAATACTTCTTTATCTCTTCCATCAATCCTTTCAAATATTTTTCTTCTGCCCATGAAAAAGATATTTGGGTAACTTCATTAATATCCTGCTTATCTTCATTTCTATCATTTATCGTATTATCAAACTTCCGGATTTTTTTATTTCCTTTATTCTCTCTAATCTTGGCTTCTATGATTCTCAAAAACTCTCGAGCAGTTGAGTATGTGGCTTGGTGGACGACAATATTTTCTGCATTGCCGTGCGACATTGAATTTCTTAATTCATGGCAGTTATCGTAATCAACTTTCATGCTTTCAGAAATCAAATGAAATTTAACGGCAAACGCAGCCCAATCCTTTCCGTTTTTCCAGCCCTTTGACTTTGCTATATTGTTTATTTTATCTATGCAGTCTCTAAATTTATCATTAAAGTCCTTTCCCATTCATAAATCCCCCAAAATTCTGATTTTGTACACAATAAAAGTGCGATTGCAAATAAACATACCCCGACGCAAGGCATCGAGGTATGTTTGCAGTCGGGTTTAATCCCCTTTATTGCGTTGTAGAGTGGCAGGGGATTAAACCTTTCGCATGAATAAAATTTATTCCATGTGTGCCATTAGTAATTGCCGCATTTTTACGCTCTTTGCGTATGAGAGCGCATTGGTGCCGTCTTCATATTTTGTATCTACCTTTGCACCTAAAGAAAGGAGCAGGTTTACCAGTTCTTCCCGTTTTTGTGCAATTTCCTTTTCAGGTATATTATCATGAAAGCCTTTTAAGGGGGATGTAAGAGCCGCTTTCAAAGCGGGATATTTCGGGTCATTTATATTGCAGCCGTATTTTACCAAATACTGAATTGATTTCACGGCATTTTCGGTTACAGCGTCGTATAAATTTCTCGAAGACAGTTTAAGTCCCTGCTTCTGGAGCAGAGGAATAATTTTTTCGCTGTCGCTTTTAATAGCCGTTTCAAGCATCTCTTTCAAAGATACCTCATTACTGCCTTTGCTTAAAAAGTAAGTTGTAGTATCAACAGCGTTTCCTTTTATGCTTTCAAGAATCCCGTTCCAGTTCGATATTACCGCTCCGAATTTTTCAAGATATTTTACTACTTCCAAGCGGTTATTGCGAGCCGCATACTCTATGGCTGGCCGTTCGCCCCAATAAGTATCAGCCTTATTCACATCAAGCCCGAGCGCCAGAAGTTTTTTACAATAATATATGTCATTTGATTGTCCTGCGCACCAACGCAGGGCATTGGATTTTTCGGGATCAAATTCCTTTGTTAATACTTGATCAAATATATCTTTCCTGCCGTTACGCGCACATCCTGCAAGAACCGTGTCATTAGCATTAGCATCATTTAAATCCGCTAACATTGCCTGTAAGATATTTTCATTGCCCCTGTCTAATGCCTCATTAATGGACCGTGGCAACTGTTCATATCCTCCGCTTTTACCTGTAGTCTCGTAGTAGCAGTGTGTAAATGCGTCTCCATAACGCTCCTTAAAAGCAGCATAGCATTTTGCGGCATTATAACGAGCGCAATCTCCATGTATAATATCAAAATAATAGTGCACTATTTTTTGAATAGCGAGCGCAGCTTCCGCATGATCTTGCTGCAATGCAGCTGTCATTGCGTATATTTCTTTTTCTTCCCCCGTTTTATCATCTTTGTAAAAACAGGTAATTTGCTTTTCATCATCGTTTGCTGCAAAGTTTTCAATCACATTTATAGCATTCGCTATTTCCTTTGCATTGTTTTCTGAAATATAGGTGAATAAGTCCTGCTTGATTTCCTTTATGCTTTTTTTATTTTCGGGAGCGGCAGGCGGCTGTTCTTTTTTTCTCCTCCTCCTGCGGCTCCGGTGCGCTCTGTTTTACCTCGTCCAATTCTTTTATAATCTTATCTTTTACTCCCGGAATTTTAGGAAGCTTCGGCACTTTCGGTTTTGCATACAGAGAAAAAGAAAGCGCGATTGCAAATACTAAAAATATTGTTTTTTTCATTTTATTTGTCTCCTATGTGTTTTAATTCATCAATAAATTCTTCCAATTTTTTTGAATAAGAATCCCAGTCTGTCATATTGAAAGGATTTTTCTTATATGCCTTGAGATCATGTTCTTCCATCGGCTTCATAAGTTTATTGATTTCATAGACAGGCTTTGTGTTGTTGATTTGAGACAATCCGTAACCGCATAATTCAGATATGATTTGAAACAATTCAACCAGCTTTTTTTTTAATTCCTCATCATTCATAAGGCTTCTCCTGCAAGTTTATAAAATATTTCCCGCGAAGCCTTGTGTTGCAAGGCTTCGCGTAATGGACTTTGTCAAGTCCATTACCAACATTAATGTTGGTAAAAATTTGCGGGAAAATCTGTTTTTTGTGTACGGGAAATATTCTAAACGGAGCTGCTACTTTTTCTTTCCGCTCTTGCGGAATTTTGTAAACAACGTGGGGGCTTCGCGCAGAGCGGATTCAACTGTTTTATCGGCGTTGTCTGCCGCCGGTCGGTCTTGTTTTTTGTATGCTTCAAGCGGTTTCAGTCGTTCATAGTGAATTCGACATTCAATTACGGCGAATAAAATTGCAACGACGGCAAAAAAACGGATTGAATTATCAAAATAAACGAAAAAGTCGTAAATTCCGTGAACCAGTATTGAAAAAAGCAGTGCCGTCATATCGAGCTGTTTTGTTTTACAGCTGTAAATAAAAAGTCCGCCTAAGCCGGCGCACAAAGTATGCACTATATCGGCAGAAAAAATCCTAATCAGCAAAATTTGATATATAAGTTCGGATGCTGCCGTATTTGTTTTTTGCATATACTGCAAAACGTAAATCATAGATTCAAAACATCCCAAGCAAAGTCCGGAAAGCAGTGCCGCCGTAAAAAAATCGTTGAACTTAATCTTTTTTACCGGCAAAAAGATTAAGAGCAAAGCCTTTAATCCTTCTTCAATAATGCCGTTAAAAACCATAAAACGTACAAAGAGTCCCGGATTGACGGCTGAATTCGAGTTCAAATAATCCGTCAGAATAAACTGCAAAAAGGAAATCGGCAGGACGGCTGCAAGTCCCAAAAGACCTGCAATAAATTCAACAGAAAGCTTTGTTTTGAATAAAAGTTTGAATAAAAAAAAGCACAGCAGGAAAGGTAAAAAACAAATACTTAAAATAATATACACATTCATCTTTGTGAGGATAACGAATGCGGTGTGCTTTTGCAATTACGTGCAATTTTAAATATTGCAGGGCATAATTGAATCTGCAATCCGTGTAACTAATTTGCGGTTATATGGTGTATAATAAGTCTGTTCCTTAAAATGCAGCAGATGAACAAAGTGTCAACTTTGGAAACTGATGCATTGATGCGCCTGCTGCGTATACGTTGAAAACTGAGTTTTTGAAAGAAATCTCGCAGCGTTTTTCAGTCGCGATATTTTAGCGGATGAAAATAAACCTTCGATAACTTTATTATTGTTCAAGTTTAATAGAAATATCGGTTTTTAATAATGTATTTTAGGAGAGAGTATAATGACGAATGCCGAAGGGGAAACTGTTCTGTGTAAAGAATGCGGAAAGATATGCTATACAAAACGGGAAGCCGGTTCCATTATAAATTCATTAAAACGCCATAGAAATTCGACTCGTCTTGGTCGCAATAAAGAATTTCCCCGCCGTAAATATTTTTGTACATTCTGCGGATATTATCACCTTACGCATATTGCCGTTTTTAATAAAAACTCTCCCGCCGGAAAAAAGACAAAAG
>CAUUGI010000084.1:0-8000 GCA_963544675.1 uncultured Treponema sp. | reverse complement strand
CCCATTTCAAGCTCATCAACGGATTCATTTGCGCGTCCTTCTGAATACTGCTGGATATGTGTAAGCTCATGTTCGATGATTTGGTCGGTTTCAGTCGAACCTGGATTGTACTTGCTTTTTCTTATGTGGATTCTGTTTTCGACAGCAAAAGCCAAGAGTGTAGGACTCAATCTGAATTTGTAATCTGGATCAAGGTAAATCATGGTATCCTTGAGCTTTGTATCGTGCCGTAACTCAAAGTCGCTCTTTGTCTGCTCGTCAAGAGGGATTATTTGCGAGGGTGCTGAAGACTTTCTTGTTTTCCTGCGTTCTCCAGCTTTGGTAATGAAATCAAAGATTTTTTTCGTAGATGTGCTGTATTCCATTTGCTAACCGATATATTTTGTAAAGGCAATTGTATACTTTTGTTATTATGAAATCAAATTTTTTGATATACCACAATGCCACGCCAGTGGCGTGTGAGCATAACATGGTTTTAAACCGCAACGCAGCCGGTCTGCGTTGTCGGCTTTGAAAAAAGGGGGGCAGGCATAAAATCTCTCTATCTTTCTCGGATTTTAAGTCATATAAACTAATGCAGGATAATCAATATAAATAATTAAAATGAATATCAAGCATAAAAAAGTTAATAACAGTATATCTACTAAAAATATTTTGTATTTTTTATCTTTAACTCGAAAAATAATACTTACAGGAAGAAACATTAATATAGATAATATATAAATCGACAAAACAGAAAAAACGATTCCAATCCATTTTTGTTCAGCATATGAAATTGAATCTATTTGAAATCGATGAGAGCTTGAAACAAAAATGCTGATAAGACCTAAAAAGAGACATATAAAAAATAATATCAAATCTTTTTTCAGAATTTTAAAAACATTATTCGTTTTGTTCATTCAAGTTTCATATTGCTTATAGTATTTTAGTTTTCCGCTCGTGTAACACGAGTCTGCATAACACTCTTCAGCTCTCTTATATAAGCGGCTTGTATAATATGTAAATTAAAATGTAGTAAACAGGAGCGGCGGTTAAAATCGAATCTATTGAATCCAAGATACCGCCGCGTCCCGGAATAATGCTTCCGCTGTCTTTTACACCGGCGGAGCGTTTAAAAACCGATTCAATCAAATCGCCTGTAATACCGGCTGTGGCAACGGCAAAACCCAATGCAATTCCTTTTAATATTGAACCCGTGAAAATATCTGTCCATAAAAGATGTGCAATAATTCCTGCCGCAATAGAACCTGCATATCCGCCTATAAATCCTGCAATGCTTTTATTCGGACTGCATGCGACGCGGCCTCGATTATTTTTCCCAAACAGCACTCCGAAAAACCATGCAAGCGAATCGCATATAAATACGGAAAATAAAAAGACGCAAATAAAAATCGATGAATGACGAAACAATGTCATCCTGGTCATAAACGTAAACAAAAAACCGCTGTAAAATACAATCAAAACGGATGCTGCAATTTTCGTATTTGAAGACGCAAAAGTTTTTGAAAATGCGGCTTCATACCCCATAATAACGAGTGCCGCAATTAAAAAAATCCAATTCGTGTAGTCCAAGCTTAAATCGGTAAGAGCAAAAATATATGCACACAAGGGTAATGAAACGGTTAACGCGGCAATAAGAGGGAACGGAAGAATCGGAGTGTTATGTTTTAAAATCGTATACAACTCCATAGCCGCAATTACGGAACACGCAATCATTAGAATATTTAATGGAAGATGACAATAAAAATTGAGAATTACAATTCCCAAAACGGAGGGGATTCCTATAAAAAATATTAAAAGTCTTTTTACAATTTTATTCATCTTTTTGTCCTTGTCTAACAAGGTACCCTCCGAAACGCCGTTTACGATTTTGAAATTCCTTTATATTTTTTAGAAATTCCTTGCTATTATAATCCGGCCACAGCGTATCGGTAAAAATAAATTCCGCATATGCCGTATGCCAGAGTAAAAAATTACTGAGCCGCAGCTCGCCGCCGGTACGGATAAGTAAATCAACATCCGGCAAATCCGGCACATCAAAAAACGAAGAAAAATTATTCTCCGTAAGATTATCTGTCTCGCCCGATAATGCAAGTTTTTTTATTCCGCGTATAATTTCATCGCGCCCGCCGTAATTTATCGCAAGAACGAGCGTTGTCCCCGTAAAAGAAGCGGTGTCTTCCTGCGCGCGAATAATTTCCTTTCGCACATTTGCAGGTAATCTCTCCAAATCGCCGATATGCTTAACCCGTATCCCTTTTTGGCGGTAAAAATCCAGCTCCGCGCGCAAATGAATACTGATTAAAGACATCAGATATCCCACTTCTTCTTCCGTGCGCTTCCAATTTTCCGTCGAAAAGGCGTACAACGTAACATATTGAATTCCAAGATCAGCTGCGGCACCCATAATATCTTTTGCCGCAGTAAGACCTTCTTTATGACCGCTTGTGCGCGGAAGATGCTTTTTTTCCGCCCAGCGTCCGTTCCCGTCCATAATCAATGCAACGTGAACGGGAAGCGTCGGTTTTTCTATCGACGACATCAGCCTTCCAAAATTTCCTTTTCTTTTGAATCGTAAATTTTATTGATTTCGGCTATATATTTGTCAGTCAATTTTTGCAGTTTATCTTCTTCCTGCTTTAATCCGTCTTCCGTCAATTCTCCGGATTTTTGAAGTTTTTTTAATTCATCATTACCGTCTCGTCGGATATTGCGGATTGCCGTCCTGGAAGTTTCTGCAATGGCTTTTACTTGCTTTACAAGCTCTTTACGCCGTTCTGCAGTAAGCGGAGGAATTGCAATACGGATAACTTTGCCGTCATTCGACGGATTTAAACCTAAGTCCGCAGTTTGAATCGCTTTTTCAATTTCGCCGACGAGAGTTTTGTCAAACGGCTGAATGATTACGGAGCGAGCTTCGGGAATTGAAACTGTCGCAACTTGATTTAAAGGCGACTTTGAACCGTAATAATCAACACGAACTTTATCAAAAAGTGCAGCGGACGCGCGCCCTGTCCGAACGGTATTAAGTGAATCTTTTAGCGACGCAATAGATTTTTCCATGCGTTCTTCGTTGTTTTCCGCCATAATTCCCCCTATTTGTTACGCGGAATATAGTCCCACCGACAGGCAAAACCAATATTCCGCGCACATAAAATTAAAACAGGCAGCATTAAAACCGCCTATATTAAGTTATTTTCCCAAAACGAAAAGTTCGATTTTTCCGAAAGCAAGACTTGCTCCGACTTCTTTGCCGGTTTCCGCAAGTTTCGCTTCTACACTTTTCTTTTCGTCATCAATGAACATCTGATCCATAAAGCAGATTTCTGCAAGATGTTTGCTTACCTTACCTTTCAAAATGCCTTCTTTAACACTTTCGGGTTTGCCGGAAACTTTCGGGTCATCTTCCATCTGCTTTCTAAAAATTTCATTCTGCTCTGCAACATAATCAGCCGGAACATCTTCTTTTTTGATGTAAGACGGAGTATTTGCCGCAAGATGAAGACAGCATTCATGCGCGAACTTCGTTACTCTTTCATCGGTAGAACCGTTGACAACAACGACAGAACCGATTTTAAAATTGTGATGAATATACGTTGAAGCCGCAGCCCCTGCCGGGATTTCCACTACAGTTGAACGGCGAACAGCCATATTTTCACGGATTTTAATTGCAAGCTCCTGCATAAGCGCATTCTGCTCGTCGGAAACCCCTTCTTTACCGCTCTTTACAGCAAGTTCAGCAATCTTTTCACCGACTTCGATAAAGTCTTTATTTCCGGCAACAAAATCGGTTTCGCACGTAAGCTCAACCATGACAATTTTATTTCCGTCCTGCTTTATAAAAATACGACCTTCTCCGGTTGCCCTGTCGGAGCGTTTTGCGACCGCTGCAAGACCTTTTTCCTTCAAAATCTTTTCCGCTTCACCGGCATCACCGTTAGCTTCAATGAGTGCCTTTTTGCATTCCATCATGCCTGCTCCGGTTTTTTCGCGGAGTTCTTTTATGTCGGATGCTTTAATATCCATATTTTTATCCTTGCGCACGGGCGATTTATACCGCTCGCCGACTGTTAATCTTTATAAATTTTATCCTCATCAACAAGACTCTGAGCTTCTTTTTCATCAGCTTCGACATCTTCTTCTTTAGGTTCCGTCGGCTGATAATTGCTGTAGTCTTCGATTTCAACATCTTCATTCTTGTTTGCGGCATCAGTTTGAATTGCATCTTCGTCATCGCCCAAATTTTCAAGAATCTTGAGACCGGTTTCATTGTCGGATTCGATAACGGCATTCGCAATAACCGAAGTAAACAACGAAATTGCGCGAATTGCGTCATCATTGCCCGGAATCGGATAATCGATTCCTTCCGGATTACAGTTTGTATCGACGACAGCAATAATCGGAATACCCATGCGGTGAGCTTCGGCAACCGCAATCTGTTCTTTGTGTGTGTCGATGATAAATACGGCTCCCGGCAATTCTTTCATTTCTTTTATACCGCCGAGATTCTTTTCAAGTTTGGATTTCTCTTTTTGAAGAGCGGAAACTTCTTTTTTTGTAAGATTTTCGAATGTGCCGTCAACTTCCATCTTTTCGATTTTTTTGAGGCGCAAGAGGGACTTTTTGATAGTCGTAAAGTTTGTAAGCATTCCGCCAAGCCAGCGGTTGTTTACATAAAACATTCCGCAGCGTTCTGCTTCTTTTTGAATCGCCTGCTGCGCTTGTTTTTTCGTTCCGACGAAGAGGATTGATTTTCCCGATGAAACGATTTTTCTTACAATTTCATAGCTTTCTTTAATTGCAGCTGTTGTTTTCTGTAAGTCGATGATATGAATTCCGTTGCGTTCTGCGAAGATATATTTCTTCATGCGCGGATCCCAACGCTTGACCTGATGACCGAAATGTACACCGGATTCAAGCAGATTTTTCATGGTTACTACTGCCATGATATGCTCCTTCACGTGAAACGGACATAAACTCCATTTCAACCATACTCTGTTTCTCGATACGCAAATGCGTACGGAAGATTTCGGAAAGATTTTATTAGAAAAATTCCGGCAGGATTATTCTAAAAGGGAATACCCCTGCTTTTTCAATATATCATAAAGCGTATTGATGGGCAAGCCGGCGACACAGCTCTGAGAGCCGTCAATATTTTTTATAAAACACGAAGCAATCCCTTGAATCCTATAACCGCCTGCCGCTCCGTGCCATTCTCCTGTTTCCGCATACCATCGAATCTCCTCATCTGACATGGGAGAAAAGGTTACCCGTGTTTTTGTTGTTTCGGAGAGTGTTATTTTTCTGCGTCCGTCGTAAAGAACCAATGCAGTTACTACAGTGTGAGTTCCGCCCTGTAAATCATGCAAATATTCTTCTGCCTGCTCTTGATTTTCCGGTTTACCGTAAATTTTTTCGTTTTTTATTATTACGGTATCGGCACCTAAAATCCACGGAATTTCCTGTTCCGGCGGAAGCGAATTCAAAACGGCGGTAACTTTTTCCCTTGCAAGTAATTCCGGCACATCATCCGGTTCAAGCATCATCGTCAGAGTTTCGTCAATATTCGGCATTATTACTCTAAACGGAATTCCAAGCATATTCAATATTTCCTGTCTTCTTGGAGATGATGAAGCTAAAATTATAGGTTCCATAAACTTCCTTAATATATCTGTAAGAATATCCGCACATTAAAACACAAAAAGAAAATACAAATGGATTTTAACTGCGGTTTTATAATTGCTGTCTTGCTTGACAATAAAATTCAATATGTATAAAGTAGGCGGCACTGGAGAGATTAGCTCATCTGGATAGAGCGTCAGCCTCCGGAGCTGAAGGCGGCGGGTTCGAATCCCGCATCTCTCAAAACTTTTAATCTTACAAATAAAAAAGCTGCCTTTTAAGGCAGCTTTTTTATTTTACTTGCCGTCTGACGATTTCCCGGAATCCGATATTGTCTTCAAAAGCTTTAATGCCTTATTACGTACAGGCGTAACATAGTGATAATCCGCAGCAATTTGTGAAATCGAATTGATTATAATTTTCTTATTTTCCGTATTTGCCGCAAGTTTCGAATATGCTTCAAGAACTTCATAAGCAAGAGAACTTGTAGGATTCAGAATTTGATTTCTGCGGTTAGCAAACGAGATTGCATCTACAACAGTATCGTTATCAAGACCTATTTCTCCAAGAGAGCTGACTGCCGCAGCCACTACCATCGGCTCGTTATCCGCTACAGTTACTTTAACAAGATAATTCTTTGCTTGTTCCGTTTTTACTTTTCCAAGTGCAAGGCAGGCGCGTCTTCTTATATCAGGAAAATTATTCATTACGCGACCGTTCAGCCTTGTCTGAGAAGCAATTCCTTCACCCGCAAGATGATTCAATGCTTCCATAACATCTTCGCTGGCATTGCCGTTTTTTACAGCCTCTTCCAAAAAGTTCATGGCTACGAGCTTGTTATCATATTCATCAGATTCTACTAAGCTCATTATGACGATACCGTCAACATCATTCAAATATTCATCTTCTACGGAAGTTTCCGATTTTGAAGAGGCGGAGTCAGATCTTCTTTGAACCCTCTGTTCCTGCGTAAAAGCGGATACCGCGAACGAAAAGCATAGTCCTGCAAAAATGATTTTATTAAGTTTCATTTATTTCTCCTCCTTAAGGAAAAAAACAATAAGAATTTTATAAATTATAGTATATCAATATTAAAAAATCTACAAAAAACCATATACATAGTAAAAAATACAGAAATTACGCTCAGCTTTTAGGGATTGATATCATCCAGTTTTTGTTTACTCTAACAAAATTGTAATAAACAATATCGCGGTCATCTTCAACTTGAACAGCTTTTACACTGTCCCGCGATATGTAGCGGATTTCGCTTACCGAGCGGCCTTTTCTTGAACGAACAAATACAAGCTTAAAATAATCTTGAAGGTTATTGAGTTTCGGACGTTCCAACGGCTTTTTAGGATCGACCGGAAGTCTTCTTGCAGCTTTTGATAAATTTACAATGTTTGACCAATACTTAATGGAATCCGGCTCAATATAATTCAACCATGATTCATAATCAGATTTTTCCATTATCTGTGAAAGCTCTGAAATTATACGGAGTATTTCTTTTTTGTCAGAAGAGAATTCCTCTCTTGTAACATCTACATCGACCGTCGAACGAGCATATTCTTCTTCAGATTCCGCATATACAGGAGTTTCAGCATTTTTTTCTTTGCCCTCATTGTCGGTCTTCACTTGTGCAGATTTTTCAACCTTATTTTCCGATTCATTTTTAACCTGCTTTGATGAAGCGCATGAAACGGCAAACAGGCAAACGGATAAAGCCAATGCAAAAATATACTTAATCATGTTTCGATAATACAATGCTTGTTTATTTTGGTCAAAGGGGTTAGACTGCTTTCCGATGACCAGAGCAGTGTTTCCCGGTTCGTTTGATCCGCCTACTAACGGGCATATAAATATAATTCAAAGAGCTGCAAAACTTTTTGACATCGTTGATGTAGTTATTGCCGTAAATTCCGAAAAGAAATATCTTTTTTCTCAAGAAGAACGACTTGAAATGATTACGTCGTTGGTAAAACCTCTTTCAAATGTCTGCGTAAACACTTGCACGGGACTTATTGTAAATTATGCGCGCGAAACCGGTGCAAAAGTTCTTATACGAGGAATAAGAGGCGCGGTTGATTTTTCTTATGAATTCGAGCTTTCTTTGATGAATCATACGCTGAATTCCGAAGTTGAAACGCTTTTTATTCCTACTGAGCAAAAATATCTTCTATTAAAATCCAGCACAATCAAAGAATTGGCGCGCTTGGGCGGAGATATTTCCGGCATGGTTCCGCCTGAAATCGAAAAAGCTCTGCTTTCCAAATACAAGAGACATATTTCCCCGCGAGAGCCTCGCTAGATTTAATTATTTTCAGAAATCTACATTCGACCATAACTTTAAGGGATTAATTATTCCTATTATCACGAAA
>CAUUGI010000083.1:0-8032 GCA_963544675.1 uncultured Treponema sp. | reverse complement strand
AATATTCAAAAAAATATGAATATGTCACGAAAACTTGCATTGAATCTTGCCAGAATCTATAAGAATAAACATTCCAAGAAAACACCTATGTCTCATATTATGTTCGATTGCCTTATGGATCCTCAGCATTTACTGACGGTCTTAGGCAAAAACTGAGTTCCGTGAATCTACAAGGAGAGGAACTGACGAAAATATTGTCATTTTTTAAGTTAATTCTTAAATATCGCTAAAAAAACTTATTTTTATGTTATTGGCGGCCATCCTGCATTGTATTGAATAAAACCGGTGAAAAATATATTATTCAATCATGGCGTTATCAGATAAGATAAAAATGTTGATAGAAGAATTTGCAGATACAAAAAGTATTCAGGCGTTGGAGCGTTTTTCAGGGATGCCGAACTGCGATTCTGAAACCGTCAATTTGATTGCGAAAATGTTCGGTTTTTCAGGCAATTTTGCTGATTTTATCAACGGCGGCGAAGAAAATAAACTTCTTGCAAGTTTTAAGCATAATCTTGCTTTGCTTATTCAAAAAACATGGGTAGAAAAATCCGATATTACGCTTAAAGAGCAGATTTTATTTCGGCTTGAAAGTTTTTATTCCATTGATGACCAATGGAACGAAACCTATAAGATTTTTCTTGAAATAATCGGAAACGCCGTATATCTGATGTTCGGTCAGCAGACAAAATCCGATGATTTTGCCGAATATTCACTTAGAATCGATCCTGAATTCGGAATTTTTTGGAATTATATACAAAGTTTACCTCAACATACTGACTGGGAAAGTGAAAAATACAGAAATGCCGTCCTTTTGGGGATGTTTTTTCTTGCCAACTATTGAAAATAGAATAATGTTTTTTGGCTGTCGGATTTTGCAAGACAGCCTGCTTTTTTTTAACGGAATTATCATGGATTTGGAAAAACTTTATTCATCACTAAAGTGCGGCGCAGAAAAACTTGCGGTACAAACAGCGGCGCAAAAAAACAGGGCTTTGGAATTTGTAATTCAATCTATAAAGCAAAATTCACCGTTTATTCTTGAAGCGAATGCCCGAGATATTGAAAATGCCCGTAAGGATGGAATGAAAGAGGCTCTTGTAGAAAGGCTTGCTCTTAATAAAGAAAAAATCGATTTGATTATAGAAAGCATTCGTATCGTGATTGCTCAAACGGATCCAATTGGTGAAGAATGTGCCGGCTGGAAAACATCTGATGGACTGGTTATAAGGCAAGTTCGTGTTCCGCTCGGAATTGCCGCGATAATTTATGAAAGCCGTCCGAATGTTACGGCTGATGCGTTTTGTCTTGCTTATAAAAGCGGAAATGCAATACTTTTGCGCGGTTCCGCATCCGCTTTTGATTCGAATCGAGTTCTTGTCGAAGCGATAAAAAACGGTTTAAAGGCGGCAGGAAAAGACGGAGTGCCTGAAGCCGTTGAACTTACTGTTCCCGAAAAAGATCACAGTGATGTGCAGTGTATTTTAAATGCAGTCGGAAAAATAGATGTTGTTCTTCCGCGCGGCGGTGCAAAACTTATTCAAAATGTTGTAGAAAATGCGCGTGTTCCGGTTATTCAAACCGGAAGCGGAGTTTGCCATCTTTATATAGATGAATTTGCCGATATGAATATGGGTGCGAAGATTGCGGAAAACGCTAAACTCCAGCGTCCCGGTGCCTGCAATGCTGTAGAATGTATACTCGTACACAAAAAAATTGCTCAAAAATTTCTGCCGCTTTTGGAAAAAGTATTTGCGGGGCGAGTACAGCTTCGCGCGGATGATTTTTGCTTTGAGATATTACAGGGAGTACAAAAGTCTGCCTCCGATTCAAACATTGAAAAGCCATGTGTTGTCCGTGCACAGGATTCCGATTGGGGTTTCGAATTTCTTGATTTTATATGCGCGGTAAAAGCCGTTGATTCCGTTGAAGAGGCGGTTTCATATATAAATCTGCATAATACTAAGCATTCCGAATGTATCGTTACGGAAAATCTCCGAAATGCACGTTTTTTTCAGGAAGAAATTGATGCTGCCTGCGTATATGTAAACGCTTCCACTCGTTTTACGGACGGCGGAGAATTCGGCTTCGGTGCGGAGCTTGGAATAAGTACGCAAAAGCTTCATGTTCGCGGGCCCATGGGAATAAAAGCTCTCACAACTACGAAATATTTAATAGACGGGAATGGACATATAAGATGAGCGGAATTACGGATGCAATAATAAACGCGCGTAAAATCGTCGTAAAAATCGGAAGTAATACGCTTGCACAAAACGACGGGGCACCGAATAGTGAGTTTATGGACAATTTCGCTGCTCAGTGCAGGGAACTGGCGAATTCAGGGAAACAGATTGTGCTTGTTTCTTCCGGTGCTCAGGTCAGCGGGCTTGCAACGCTTCACAGTTGGGCAAGAAAACGCGATGTGCATTACAGACAGGCACTTTGTGCAATAGGGCAGGTTGAACTCATGAACCGCTGGCGCCTTGCATTCGCAAAGCAGGAGATTCACATCGGGCAATTACTGCTTACAAAAGGAGATTTTGAAGACGATCACCGCACGCTTAATATGCGTAATACTCTTTTTACGCTTGTCGATGAAGGCGTCATTCCGATAATCAACGAAAACGATTCCGTCGCTTTTGATGAAATCAAAATAGGTGATAACGACAATCTGAGTGCGCTTACCGCAATTTTATGGAGTGCGGATTTGCTTGTGCTTTTCAGCGATATTGACGGGGTTTTTACCGATAATCCGAAGTCCAATAAAGATGCGGTTCTAATCGAAACTGTTGATTCTGTGGAAAAACTTCGTTCTCAAATTAAAATCGGCGAATCCAATTCGTTTGGAACAGGCGGAATAGAGACAAAACTCCAGGCGGCGCAAAAAGTTAATTCTTTCGGCATTCCTATGATTCTTGCAAACGGTTCAAATCCCAACTGTCTTATCGGATTGCGAGACGGCACGGCAAAAGGAACCTTATTTTTAGGCAATGAAAATTGCCTTTTAAGTGATATTTGTTAGCGTACTGATTTTGATTTTGTAAGTTCGTTTAGCACCGGTGCGTAATGAACGAACGAATTACACTCTGCCGAAAATTGAATTTTTCGCTTTCGTGCAATTTTAAGGAACGGTTTATATTGTAGTATCTCTCAACCTGTTCCCTCAATACCCCCTTCCATACGGTTATCATTTCTCCAAAAGTAATTGAGTATCGTTATAATTTCGTGCCTTGCATATATATTACGATATAATATAATTGCGGCTATGAAAAAATTCTTTTTTTGCTTGATTCTTGCTAATTTATTTTCTCTTTATGCTCAAATTAGAAATTATGTAGGTATCGTAAGAACAGAATATAATTCGGAAACAGTCTCTTTTCTTAAAGATGCCCAAAGTGAATTAAAAGCAAAGGGTTATAGCTCTTATGCCGACTATATTGATGATTATTTACAAGGAAGATTCGGTTCCGGATTTGTTTATGTTAATCCGCAAGGTAAAAACTTTGTTATTACAAATCGACATGTAATTGATTATGGGTCATCGGCGTCAATCGAATTTGAAGATCCTAAAACCGGAGCTGTAACAAAGTATGCAAATCTTCTTGTTAAAGCAATTGACGATGAAATTGATATTGCAGTTTTACAATTCGAAGGTAATAAAAGTCCATTTAAAAAGGGCTTGATTTTTTCTTCTGTCAGCGTAGAAGACGGAACTGACGTTTATTCTGCAGGCTTTCCGGGATTGGGAAATACACCTTTATGGCAATTAGGAAAAGGAATTGTAACAAATTCTTCCGCTCGTATAAAAGAATTATTGAACCCGGAAATTTCAAGTTTAATACAACATTCCGCAGAAGTTGATGGAGGAAACTCCGGCGGACCTCTTTTAATTGCTTCAAAAACTGCGGAGGCGGGATATGAGGTGGTTGGAATTAATACTTGGAAAGCTACCTACAGACAAAATACTAATTTTGCAATTCCCGCAAAAGTTATTAGAGATTATATTGAAAACGGAAAATCGGCAACACAAGAAGAAAAAGATATAAAACTTGATAAAGCTTTAAGCAAAACTGAGGCAGATTATTCGGAAATAGCAAAATTTATTTCGATTGAAAAAGTATATGAATCCGGCAGTGATGCCTTTATTGATGTTTTGAAATTTGCACCGAATAAAGTAAGAGAGGAAGCTATAAACGCTTATTCAAACTCTCCAATTGACGGAATGAAATATGCAATAGCTTACGATTTAAAAAATAATATAAAGCCTAAACATGAAAAGACTAAAGATAATGCTTCAAAGAAAAATTCTGAAATCATTAAGTTTATGGGGCTGGAGTCGCCTTCCAGACTGGATTTGAATGCAGGTATAAATATAGGATTCGGCGATTATATAATGGGATTCGGAATGGATGCCGGATTCTCTGTCTGGCCTTTTACTTGGTGCGGTATAGGAGCAAGCTATATCCATTTCTTCAAAGATGGATTGAATGTAATCAGTTTTGGACCGGCTGTCCGTATCCCGTTAAATTTTAATAAATTCTGCATTAGTCCATGCGGTAAAGCGGAAGTGGGATTAACCGTACAAGGCGAGAATAAGTATACCCAACTTAAATTGCAAGGCGGTATGGAAGTTCTATTCAACCATGAAGATAAATACAAGTATGGATTTGGAATTTCTTATGTTCTCTTAAAATTTAATAAGTTTGGAGGTTTCAGCGGGTCAGATGATTTCGTTGATAAAGATATTTCAGATATAGCAATATATGGAAAATTCTGTCTATAAAGAAGGGAGTGTAAAATAAAATATCCGAAATCGAGTATGTTTTATCTAGGCTGAAATTCGAATTCTTTCTTGTATACTTATATGGAGAGATTGGAGAGCTGGTCATCGTGCGTAGGCAAGGTTCCGACAGTGTGCCGTTTCGACCGCAAAGCTTGACCGCAGCTAAGCGGACGGAATATTACCGAAAGCACGGTGCGATTTATCTCTGTGTTCAAAACGAAATTTGATCCGGATAATAATTCAACAGGATATATCAAAAAAGACTTACCGGTTTTGTCCGATAAGTCTTTTTGAAACTATTGAAAGCGTCTGTTGTCTAGTCTAATGCGTGTCCTGCGCTGCCCAAAACTTCAATATTTTTGTGCATATACATTTTTTTCAGTTCTTCGCGTGCAGGTCCAAGATATTCGCGCGGGTCGAACTTGTCAGGATGTTCTGCAAAGAATTTTCTGATTGCCGCAGTCATTGCAAGACGTCCGTCGGAATCAATGTTGATTTTGCATACTGCGGATTTTGATGCTTTGCGAAGCTGTTCTTCAGGAATACCTACTGAATCCGGAATCTTTCCTCCGAATTCTTCGATAATTCTTACATATTCCATCGGAACGGAAGACGAGCCGTGAAGAACGATCGGGAAGCCCGGAAGTTCCTTTTCGATTGCTTCAAGTACATCGAATGCAAGCGGAGGCGGAATAAGAACTCCGTCCGGCGAGCGGGTGCACTGATCCGGTGTAAATTTGCAGCGTCCGTGCGATGTTCCGATGGAAATCGCAAGAGAATCGCATCCTGTTTTTGTTGTAAAGTCTACAACTTCTTCCGGTTTTGTGTACTTCGATTCTTCTGCAGAAACATCGTCTTCAACACCGCCGAGGACGCCGAGTTCCGCTTCAACTGTTACGTCATACTTGTGTGCATACTCGACAACTTGTTTCGTTACGGCAACGTTTTGATCGTAAGGCAGAGCGGAACCGTCAATCATAACGGAAGAAAATCCGTTGTCTATGCAGTCTTTTGCAACTTCAAAGGACGGACCGTGATCAAGATGCAGAACGATTGGAATATCGCATCCTAACTCATGTGCATATTCTACAGCACCGCGAGCCATGTTGCGGAGAATATATTTATCCGCATAAGCTCGCGCCCCTTTTGAAACCTGTAGAATTACAGGTGATTTTGTTTCGACGCACGCTTGGATAATCGCCTGCATTTGTTCCATATTGTTGAAATTGTATGCAGGGATTGCGTACTTCCCTTTCATTGCTTTTGCGAACATATCTCTAGTGTTCACAAGACCGATGTCTTTGTAATTAAACATATTTTTATGACTCCTATAAAGTTCATTTTAAACATAGTAAGACAAAGGTTTGTTTTTTTCAAGTTAAAATAAAGTCATGCAATGAACCTGTTGTTGAACTTCAGTTTCAGAACGGGTTACTTTGAAACGAGATTTTGTAAATCGTGCTGTTCCAACAACTTAAAACTTATCAATCTGAGCGATAACGAAGTTATTTAACAGGTCGAATATTTAACGTTAGATAGATTGAATGCTGTTAAAAAATCTGTTAATTCTCAGATTCCTTGTGATTTTAAAATCAAGTCATTACGATGTAATAATTTATTTTAAAATACTGTGTATAAATCAAGAGAAATATTCAAAAATAGTGCGTTGATACGGTACAGAATGATTTTAAAACAGTTTGACAAAGATACTGACTGTAAATATAATTATTCACTAGAAATATTTTATATTTATTCCGATAATATAAGTGAAATATTCCCATTTTCGGAATTTAATATTTGTAAAGGAGTTTTACATGAAAAAGGGCTTAAAAGTCTTTGTAAATCTTTCTCTGCTTTTTGTTCTTGCGATTCCGGCATTCAGCCAGCCGAGTTCAAAGAGTGTAGAGACGTTTTTGATCGATAATTTCGATGCCGAAACTGATTGGAAGTGGTCTGTTAATGCAAGCCGCTTCGTCGCGGATGGATTCCCGAAATCCGGTTATTTTGCAGGAATTCCGAATTCCCTGAAGCCGTTCTATAAAGGCAAAGATGTTGAGCCTAAGGTACTGGGTGTTCAGACAGCGTTTAACCGCAAAGGCGACAATTGGTTTGAAGTATTCCCGACTAAAGAAGACAAACCGTACGAGATTCCGTTTACGGGACATGTAGATCATGTTGATTTCTGGGTTTGGGGTGCAAATTATTTATATTATCTTGAAATTATGGTACGTGATGCTGACGGAAGTGTTCATGTTTTGCCTTGCGGAAATATGCGTTTTAACGGTTGGAAAAATGTTATTGTTAAAATCCCCGGGTGGATTAATCAGCATTCAAGACTTCGTTCAGGACCGCAATCTATGTCCTTCATAGGCTTTAGAGTCCGTTCCGATCCTGCTGAATTTGTAGATGATTTCACAATTTATTTTGATCAGCTTAAGTATATGAGTAATTCACTTTCATTTATATTTGACGGTTATGAACTTAAAGATGCGGATTTTGTGAATGCGGAAAACGCTTCTTCCGGCAGCTTCGGTTCATCATCCGATGCGGAGGCTAAATAATGAAGAAGTATATTATTGCTGCGGTAATTTCTGCCGCGTTTATCGGCACTGTTGCCGCACAGAACAGCATTGTTGCAGAACCTAATCCTGAAACGATAGGAAATGAATCTGCAGCACAGGCACTGCGTGAAGTATCGCTTGATAAATTTGAGCGTGAAGGTTCTTGGAATGTTCATATATCGCCGGATTACGGTGTGATTTCTTCCAGACTTTTTCAAGGTGCTCCTGCTATGAAAGAACCTCTGAAAGAAGATGAGGGAAAAGAAGATCAAGATACTCAAGCACTTGGTGTTAAAGTTGAATTTTTTAAACGCGGAGTAAACTCTTTTTATGTAACTTCGCAGAGACCTGTCCCGATTATGGGAACTGCGAAAACTATATCAGTGTGGGTTTGCGGACGCAACCAAAGTCATGATATGTATGTTCTTGTTCAGGATTATTTTGGTCATAACTTTGAGCTTTATGTTGGCAATCTTGGATTCAGCGGATGGAAAAAATTGACGGCTGTCGTTCCTCCGTCTCCCGATGGAGAACACGGTATTGTTCAAAAAAGTCCTTATTACGGAGATCGGCCCGGGCTTAGAGTTGTAGGATTTAGAGTTGATTGTAATCCGATGCAGGCACGCGGTACGTTTTATATGTATTTAGATGATATGCGTGCTGTTACCGATCTTTACGATATGGAAAA
>CAUUGI010000082.1:0-8143 GCA_963544675.1 uncultured Treponema sp. | reverse complement strand
GCGGCTAAGCGGATGGGTTCTCGTCGAAAGCACAGCTTTATTTAACTGCTATTTCTAAAACTCGACATTCGGCCTAAATACTTTTTTTATTAAAACCCGTTTTCAAAGAGGATAAAAATCCGTATACTTCCTCAATTTATTTACACAGCCGTAATACATATGCAGAGTCATTAAACCTGTCTGAAACTTCAGTAACAACAACGAAATTATCGAACAGGTTTATTGTATTGCGGCATTAAAAAGTAAAGGAGTTTTTATGGATTCATCCAAATTTTACGGTCCGCAAGACAGACCGCCGCTTGCAAAATGGATTCCGCTGAGCTTTCAGCACGTATTTGCTATGTTCGGTGCAACTATTCTTGTCCCGCTATTAACGGGATTAAGCACTTCAACCGCATTATTTACGGCGGGAACGGGAACCTTGCTCTACATTTTGGTAACGGGAGCAAAGGTTCCCGCTTTTTTAGGCTCGTCCTTTGCGTTCATCCCTGCACTAAATGCAATATCGCAAGCCTACGGTATGCAATACGCAATGGGAGGTGCTGTTTTTGCAGGACTTTTTTACTGCATCATAGCGACAATCGTTAAGTTTTCCGGCAAAGAATGGATAGACAAAGCCTTACCGCCGGTGGTAATCGGTTCGGTAATTATCGTAATCGGAATGTCACTTGCTCCAACTGCAATAAGTGAAGCGATGTACAACAACGGTGAATATTCTCTGGTCTTCATCAGCATTGCGGCGGTAACGCTCTGCATAGCAGTCATTGCAACTATCTTTCTCAAAGGCTTCTTCAACACGATTTCGATTTTGATAGGTCTTATCGGCGGTTATCTTTTTACGCTAATCATGGGATTTTTCTTTCCGGCGTACAAAATTATAAATTTCGATGTCGTAAGAAACACTCCGATTATAGGGCTGCCCTTCCTGCACCTGGATTCAAACAGCGGATATTCGTGGCTCGCACCTAAATTCAACATTGTCGCAATACTTACATTTGTTATCGTCTCTATTTCAACTATCTGCGAACATTTAGGTGACACTCTCACATCATCCACCGTCGTCGGAAAAGATTTTACCAAAGACCCGGGATTACACAGAACGCTTGCCGGAGACGGACTTGCAACTGCGTGGGCTGCCGTGTGGGGAGGTCCGCCGAATACGACCTACGGTGAAAATATCGGCGTTATGGCGATTACAAAAGTGTATTCAGTGTGGGTTATAGGTGGAGCTGCGGTCATCGCCGTAATCCTTTCATTCTGCCCGAAGTTCGGTGCACTCATCCAGACCATTCCGACTCCGGTACTCGGAGGAATCTGCACGCTGCTTTACGGACTGATTGCTTCAAGCGGACTTCGCACAATCGTTGAAAGCGGTGTAGATTACAAACACAAACGAAATCTTACAATCTCGTCCGTAATAATGGTAATAGGAATCGGCGGCGGAATATTTAAGTTCAGTATAGGACACGACTTTACGTTCCAGCTCGGCGGGGTTGCACTTGCCACAGTAGTCGGCATTGCACTCAATCTCATCATCCCGAAGTCGGAAGAAAACTGAAACGCCTTTCATCATCTGCTTACCCGTGCACGTTTGCGATTAAGCGAAACTTCAGGCAGTGAATATTTCATTCAGTGCCTGAAGTTTCGAAGCAGGTTAATTATTTTTATCGACCGTTATACTGTCCATGTTATCTTAAACACTCATATTCTTATAGAAAAATATGCAGGATTGGATTAGAATGACAGGCAAATAATAAAATGCATTATTATTTGTTATAAAACAATTTAACAGGAGCTATCATATGGATAAATCTGAGATTCTGAAGCGTGCGAACGAATATATCGCCGCGGAAAAGGACACAAGATTCAGTGATGAAGTAAAAGAACTTATTGCAAAAGAAGACTTTACAGAGCTTGAAGACCGTTTTTACAGAACGCTTGAATTCGGAACAGGCGGACTTCGCGGGATTATGGGTGGCGGAACAAACCGCATGAACACGCTTGAAATAAATCGTGCTACACAAGGACTTGCAAACTACATAATTAAAACTTTCCCTGAAAAAGCTGAAGCCGGACTTTTAAGTGCGGTTATAGCCTATGACAGCAGAAATAATTCAAATGTTTTTGCGGAGGCTACAGCAGGAATCTTTGCAGCAAACGGAATAAAGGCTTATCTTTTTTCCGCTCTCCGCCCTACCCCGGAGCTTTCTTTTGCGATTCGCGAGCTTAAAGCCGATACAGGTGTCGTTGTAACAGCTTCTCACAATCCGCCTATGTATAACGGTTATAAAGCATACTGGAATAACGGTGCACAGGTTACGGAACCGCATGACAAAGGAATCATTGATGAAGTAAACAAAGTTACCGATGTAAAAACGCTTTCTAAAGACGAAGCAATCAAAAAAGGAATGCTTGTCATGCTCGGAAAAGAAATGGACGACAAATTCTGGGCTATGTGTAAGGCTCAACTTTTCCGCCCTGAACTTATCCGCGATTATGCAAAGAATGTAAAAATTGTTTACACCCCCTTGCACGGAACCGGCGCACTCCATGTAGAAACCGTTTTAGGCGATCTTGGACTAAAAGTTATTACCGTACCGGAACAGCGTGAACCTGACGGAAACTTCCCAACAGTAGAAAAACCGAATCCGGAAGAAGCCCCTGCCCTAAAACTTGCGCTTGAACTCGGCGCGAAAGAAAAAGCGGATTGCGTAATGGCGACAGACCCTGATGCAGACCGTTTCGGTTCGGCATTCCCCGATAAGGACGGAAAATTCGTACTTGTAGACGGAAACCAGATGGGTGCGCTTCTTCTTGAATATGTTCTCCTTTCAAGGAAAGAATTGGGAACTCTTCCAAAAGATGCAGTCGCAATCCGTTCTATCGTAACTTCCGCATTCATAGATACAATCTGCAAAAAATACGGAGTAAAAGTTCTTGAGTGCCTTACCGGATTCAAATGGATTGCTTCCGTTGAAGCTGAAATCGAAGCTAAAAAAACCGGAACTTACGTATTCGGATTTGAAGAAAGTTACGGTTACAAAATCGAAAAAGAAGTATTTGATAAAGACGGAGTTTCTGCAGCTGCAATGTGTGCAGAGATGACAATGTACTGGCGTTCAAAAGGCAAGAGTCTGCTTGAGCATCTTGATGATATGTACAAAGAATACGGATATTTTGCCGACCGCACGATTTCTCAATATTTCCCGGGACAGCAAGGTGTTGCCGTTATGAACGGAATTATGACAAAAATACGCTCGGAAGGACTTAAAAGTTTGGGCGGAAAACGTGTGGTAAAAATACGCGATATTCAGGCTTCCGTAGAATTTGATCCTGCAAATCCTTCCGGAAAAACACCTATTTCTTTCCCGAAAAGCAATGTGCTTCAATTCTTCCTTGAGGACGGAACTTTTGTCAGTGCGCGTCCGAGCGGAACGGAGCCTAAAATTAAATTCTATATAAATATTACTGCTCCTGTACAAGGAGGCAATGACGAAGGGCTTGCGAAGGCAAAGAAAGAAGCAAATGTATTCTGCGACGCAATTGAAGCGGAAATAAGAAAAACGCTTGATGCAGCCTCTGCCGAATAAATTTATCAAAGATTACCGTAAACTTGCCGCACTGCTCAAAAGCGGTACGGAGTTTACGGCATTCGATACGGAAACAACCGGTTTAAGAGCTGATGCTGCGCGGATAATTGAAATCGGCGCGGTTAAATTCGATAAGAACGGGATTAAAGAACGCTTTTCGACTCTTATAAATCCGCTTCAGCCGATCCCGCCGGAATGTACCGAAGTAAATAATATAACGGACAGTATGGTGAAAGATATGCCCGACATTTCAAAAATTCTTCCGGACTTTGTAGATTTTTTGGGTAAAAGCATAATAATTGCCCATAATGCGCGGTTCGATATGGCATTTCTGAACGCGGAAGCGGAACGCTCCGCAATTCCGCTTATCAAAAACCATGTAATAGATACTCTTTCACTGTGCAGGTGGGTTTACCCGTCCGCAGGAAAATATAAACAAACCGCTATTGCCGCCCGCTTGGGAATAAAAGTTACGCAGGCTCACCGTGCATTTGACGATGCGCTTGTGTGCGGAAATATATTTTTAAGGTGCATAAAGGATTCGGCTTCTTTGCAAAAACTTTGAAGAAATTTTTTGCGGATAAAAATTAAGGCTGCCCGAAAAATATCAGGCAGCCTTAATTTTAAGCTGTTTCTCCAAGTTTTACGCACTCGGCTTTGCAGTCTTCATCAGGTTCAAGCTGACCTGCAAGACCGTCTCCGTTTACAAGCACTGCACCCGCATCTTTTATTCTAACCGCCCAATCGCGAAGCCACTGACCGTCTCCCCAGTCGTAAGAACCGAATATCGCAACTTTTTTTCCGGATATTTTTCCTTCGATGGAAGTAAAAAATTCTTCCATAGTGTCTTCAAGAACTTCATCACCCATTGCAGGTGAACCGAGTATAAGAACATCCGCAGCAAGTACCGCATCCGCATCGGCGGAATCGGCAGTAGTCATAATAAGCTCTGCGCCGGATTTTTTTACACCTTCCGCAACGGCATTAGCCATAGCTTCGGTATTACCTGTAGTTGTTGAATATACAACAGCTTTTTTCATTTTAAACCTCCAGTTTATTTCTGAAACATCTATAATTTTCTGCTGCGGAAGGAACCGACATTCCTTCTGCAACCAGTTTCATACAATATTCACAGCATATTTTATATAATTTCATTTTTTGCCGTGCATTTTTTATATCTCCGTAAACTTTCCATGAACCGCTGTATTTGTAAAATGCACCGTCATTTTTTTCAAATGCAACGACATCTTCCAACGGATAACCTAAAAACAGTCCGATTTCATGCGGAAATTCATAATCGCGCATAAGCCGGAATAAAAGTTCATATAGCACGGCATCAAAACCGTCTTGTACAGGATAATTTTTTTTAATCAGATAGTCGCTGATTTTCGGATTTTCAAGTACGGAAGACAAAAGTTGTCGGTTATAGACAAAAAACAGCATTCTTCCACCTTTTTTTTGAATAGGAACAATAAAAATATTTCTGCATCTGAAAATATTTTTCCATTCACTAAGTTTTTCGCTGCCTTTTCCGTATATATCAATACACATGGAAAATATGCTTGCAGGTTTGATTCCGCAAAGCACCGGAGCGCAACAGTGGACAACAGTCTGTTCAAAATTCATAAACAATTCCGGTTACGGTATAAAATATCACCGCAAAAATTTAATTTTCTCTCCCAAAAAATGACGGAATATCAGACTTATTTATAAGGAATCGGAATTTATCAGCGATTTATATTCCGGCATTTAAAAACTGAACTTTACAAAAAAAATATTAACTGGATATATAAACAAAAAAAAGACCGGCAGAAAGACAGAGATTTACTATGACTATTTTTTATCGTTCTGCCGATCCTATATCCAAATAAAAACATCTGTAAAATATATAAAACTATTACATACAAAACAGCTGCACGTTAGCTTGAGCTAACTTATAGTTAGATTAGACTAACTAAAGTATTTTGTCAATAATAAATTTAAATATGTACAGTTCATTGTAATTGCATATTATAGATCTGAATGAAAACTTCCTTATCGAGAGAGGATAATCTTTATTATACTACTACTACACAAAATCCCGTATTGTTGAAAATACGCCCGAAAATCGTTATAATCCGCTTTAATTAGTTTGAGTAAAGGCGGATTTTCGTGTTTTTAAAAAGTCTTGACATATTCGGATTCAAATCTTTTGCAGACCGCACACATATTGACTTTGCAGACGGAATTACCGCGCTTTTGGGACCGAACGGCTGTGGAAAAAGCAACGTTGTTGATGCCGTAAAATGGGTTTTGGCGGAAAACAAGACGAAAAATTTGCGCGCAGAGCACAAAGAAGACGTTATATTCAACGGAACAGAGAGACGCGCCGCCTTAAACGTTGCCGAAGTTACGCTTACGATGAGCAACGAAAACGGACTGTTGCCGCTTGAAGAGTCCGAAATTGCAATAAAGCGGCGGCTCTACCGCTCCGGAGAAAACGAATATTTTATCAACGGGCGCGCGGTCGGTGCGCGTGAAATCATCAAGCTGTTCATGGACACGGGCGTCGGAAAGTCGGCGTACTCGGTCATGGAACAGGGCAAAATCGACCAGATTCTTTCCAGCAGACCGGAAGATCGCCGCTATTTATTTGAAGAGGCGGCAGGAATCAGCCGCAGCAAAGCGGAATGCGCAATTGCCGAGCGCGAACTTGAACAGACGCGGCGCAATATGCAGCAAATCGAAGTGTCGATGGCGGAAATTAAACGCTCTTACGACACGCTTAAAATTCAGTCGGAAAAAACGAGCCGCTACCGCAAAATAAAAGAAGATATTTTTACCTATGAGTTAGATATAACTCTGTTGCGCCTAAAAAACTTTGTACAGGATCAGGCGCGGCACGAGCAGGAACTCAAAGAGGCTGAAGCAAAACGCGACGCTGTCCGGCGTGAAATTGAAGAAATCAATAATACGATTTCTGAAAACATGGATAAAGTCCGCAATATGCAGGAGCAGGTTTATGCGATGCAGGCGGAGCTTATCGGCATTCAAAAAGAGAAAAACGGAAAACTCGACCTCGTAAATCAGTACAACAGCCGCGCGCGGGAGATAAAAGAGAAAATCGCCGCGCTTGAAGCGCATAAAAAGTCCGTGGAAGAACGGATTGAAAGTCTTGAAGAGGAAATTGGAGAGCAGGAAGCGTCCTTGCACGAAAAGTCAAAGCAGCTTGACGGCATTGCGGAAAATATAACGTCGTTTGAAAAAAATATTACCGATGCCGGAAGCCGTATCACCGAAAATGATCGTCTTTCCGACGAGGCAAAGCGCGGAATTGAGGCGCTTGATTCGGAGCGCGGTCGAATGCAAAAAGAACTTGCCGCAATCACGGAAGACATCGTTAAAACGCTCGACGCGAAACTCAAGGACGCAGGCTTTTCCGAAAACGCGATGAAGACAGCGAAAGAAAATCTTGATACGCTTGTCGGAAAGCTAAAGATTTTTGCCGACGGGCGTAAAAACATTTTTTCCGACTTTGCAAATTCGCCGCATACGGCGGAAGACGCGCTTAAAACGGTACAGGAAGCATCCGACGCGTTCGCTCAGACGCATGGTCTTGTCGAAGAACTTGAGCGCGCGCTTGAGCAATACATGAAGTCATCTCCTGCATTCATAACGGAATTCCTTTCTCCTGAAGGAATTATGACGAAAAAACGCGGAATCGACGCGCAAATTGCGGAAAATCACGCGCAAATCGGTTTGTTAAATGAAAAAATTACGGCTCTAAATGCGGAAAATTCCGGTCTCGTCAAAAAAATCGACGAGTACAAGGAGACGCTTAACCGCCTTAAAGTGAATCAAGTGCGCATGAAAGAGCAGATTGCCGCATCCGAGCAGCAACTGACGCTTTTACGCCGCACGCTTGCAGGCGAGCAAAATACGCTCCGAAACACGGACGAAGAGCTTTTTACGGAAAACCGCCGCTCCGAAGATATGAACGAACAGATTTTAGGCATTCAACAAGAGCTTGCGGAAATCGAAAACCGCGGAATGCGACTTGCGGATTCTCTTAAAGAACTTGATGAAAAAATTGCCGACAGCAATTCGAGCGTTTCGGGTAAGCGCGGCGCACTGCAAAAAAAGCAGGAAGAGCAAAACAAATATCAAGCGCAGTTTGAACGGCTTACGCTCATTCTAAATTCTTCCGATACGGAAATCCGCAACTTAAAACAGAACTTTCAAGAGCAGCATTCGCGCGATCTAATGGAATTCGAAGAGCAGATGTACAAAATCACCGCACCCGCCGCCGAATTGCGCGAAAAACTTTCCGCCGCAAAAGAAGAATTGCGTCTTTTGGGGCAGGTAAACCTCATGGCGGTGGAAGAATTTGCGGAAGTTAAAGACCGATACGAGCGGCAAAAAGCAAATTATGAAGACACGCAAAAAAGTCTCGACAATCTCATTCGCGTTTCGGAAGAAATCAAGTCAAAGTCTTCTGAAATGTTCCTTGAAACGTACAACAAAATCAAAAAGAACTTTCACAATATGTTCAGGCGGCTCTTTAACGGCGGACG
>CAUUGI010000081.1:0-8277 GCA_963544675.1 uncultured Treponema sp. | reverse complement strand
CCGTTATCTAGTGTTTATAGATGCCTGTATCTAGTGTTTATAGATGCCGTTATCTAGTGTTTATAGATGCCGGTATCTAGTGTTTATAGATACCCGTATCTAGTGTTTATAGATGCCTGTATCTAGTGTTTATAGATGCCCGTATCTAGTGTTTGTAGATGCCTGTATCTAGTGTTTATAGATACCGTTATCTAGTGTTTATAGATGCCGGTATCTATTAGGCGGAATGTCGAGTTTTGAAAAACTTTGCTGAGCTTTCGACGAGAACTTCGTTCGCTGCGCTCACTACCGAGTTTGCAATGCAAACTCGCCGGCTGCAGTCGAGCTTTTCGCTCGAAACGGCACGCTGCCGGAACTTCTCCTGCGCAAGATGGATAGCTTTCAAAACTCTTCATTTTGTTGGAGCCGGAAAGAGATTGTGCAATTTATTGCCGCAGCCGGCGGCTGAAGAAAAATACTTTTAATTATAAATTTTTCCCGACTATATATGTTCAATGCTTGCCCTTATTGCACAAGAACGGCTGTAAAACACAATACGGATAAAGTATTTCTAAACTTTTTCCGAAATTGTTCAGCTTGACTATGCATAACCATAAATATATACTCCGATTATAACATTTTGTTAAGGAGAGAGGCAAAATGAAATTATTGAGAGGTATAAAAATGAAACTTTCAAAGAAAATTCTTGCTGTTGCCGCAGTTCTTGCCGCTTCAGCGATGGTATTCGTCGGATGTAAAGGCATTGGGGCGAATGATGACGGTATAAAATCTAAAAATAAACGAGAGCAGTCTGCTGAAGGAAAAGCCGGTGCATCGGATGGTAATACATATACTCGTTTTTATAAGGAATTCGGAACCAGTGAAAATGTATATGAGGCGGATTGTGATATAACGCTTACAGGCGGCAACAGCAAAAAGACAGCTGCGGGATTTATGTTCGGTCTCCACACCGATAAAGTTTCCAAAAAGAAATCTGCATTTGTTGCAGCGGTTCGTGTCGATCACGATCAGCCTCAATTTTATGTCAGCCACTTTTCCGATTTTACAGATGATGAGCTTAAAGACAGTACGAATGGTGTCATAGGAACTGAAGATGCAACATGGTCAGCAAAGAACTGGACTAACCTTTCTTCCGGTGGATACACTTATGATGATAAAGCGGATAAACTTAGCGTAAAGATTGAATTAAGAACTAATTCCGACGGTGAAATCTTCGTAAAAGTTGGAAATGATAAACGAGATATTAGGCCAAGTAGTTCATTTGGTTATGGTGCTTTTTCCGATAAGGTAGATGTTGAGAAAACAGTTACTAAGTTTAAAGGTCATGTCATAGGCAAAATTGCTTCTTATGGTGTTATTTATCCGACTTCTGCGGCACCTGCAAATAAACTTACTGCAACATGGAAAGTCTCCAATGATAAAGTTACAATTGGCGCTCTTAATGCGGAAGTTGTAGAAGAATAATCTTCTTTGAATAACTCACACAATTTATAAACCGGCTGTGTAAAAATACCAGCCGGTTTTGTGTTTTAGCGTGCATACATTTAATATTTTTGAGGGCTTTTATGCATCTTATAATTGCGGAAATAGGGACTTCGCACGAATCGTCTTACGAAAAGGCGCACGCGCTTATTGATACTGCTGCCGATGCAGGGGCTGACGCTGTAAAATTCCAGTGGGTCTATGCGGATGAAATTCTGCACCCGGAAACGGGAACGGTAAATCTTCCGACCGGGCAGATACGTCTTTACGACAGGTTTAAATCGCTTGAATGCGGCGCGGATTTTTACGCGGATATGCTTAAATATGCACATTCACGCGGAATACTGTTCGGATGTTCACCATTTGGGTTGAAAAGTCTTTCGGAGCTTTTGGAAATTAAGCCGGATTTTGTAAAAATCGCCTCGCCTGAATTAAATCACTATCCCATGCTTAAAGCGCTTGCCCGTTTCCGCGAAAATCAAAAGGCGCGCAAAGAAAATGCCGTCCCCGTGATTATTTCAAGCGGAGTTTCAAGACTTTCCGATATTGAAAAGGCTCTTGAGATTTTGGGGACGGACGGTGTAACGCTTTTGCATTGCATAACAAGTTATCCCGCACCTGAAGATGAATATAATTTGCGGTTGATTTCTTCGTTGCGCGCCGTATTCGGTGTTGAAACCGGTGTGAGCGACCACAGCCTTGATCCTATTCTTGTGCCGAGCCTGTTTGTATCGCAGGGCGGAACGGTAATCGAAAAACATATAACGCTTAGTCGCGCAACAAGCGGTCTTGACGACCCCATCGCGCTTGAAGGCGAGCAGTTTGCGCTTATGTGCAAAGCATTGAGGCGGAGCTTTGAGATTATAAGCGCGCACGGAAGTGAACGCGGCGCGTGTGAAATTATCGAACGTATGAACGGCATTTACGGGGCGGAAAAGGTGTGCGCGGTTTTGGGCAGCGGTGTAAAACAGCTTGCGGAAAGCGAAAAAGCAAATTATGGGCGCACAAATCGTTCTCTTCATTTTATGCGCGCTATGAAAAAAGGTGAGCGCATAGGCGCAAACGATATTGCAGTTTTGCGCACGGAAAAGATTCTTACGCCCGGTATTTCTCCGGAATTTTTGGAAACGGTCATAGGAGCGCGCCTTGCAAAAGACGTTGAAAGCGGTTCAGGCGTAGTTTTTTCCGATTTAATCAGCTGAAAGCCGCAAAACAAAAGACTTGCAGGCAACAAATAATGTTCTTTCCGAAAGCTATTCTTCGGTTATTTTTAAATCGACGGAAAGATTCACCGTGTATGATTTCCCTTTATGAATATCGAGCGTCCGTATAACTTCATAATCGCCGAGCACGAAGCGCAGTTTGTGTTCCCCTTCGGAAATTAAATTCGGCTCCGACGGCTTTTTGTAAGGTTCATCATCAAGGAAAATCTGTGCATTATCGGGAGCGATAATAGTAAGGGTAGGCGCAAGGCTTTTTAATTCTATCTCAATCTGCGATGTTTTAGCCTGTTCTATTAAAAAAGAACGCATTTCCGTGCGGTATTCCTGCGATTGAACGCTAAGTTTGTGCATTCCCGTATCCAATATAAGCGGGCTTGTATGATTATCGATAAGGTCGTCATCGACAAAAACTTCACAAGGCAAGCCGGAATTTGAAGGAGTTTTTATCAAAAGAGAAAGCCGCCCCTTATTCAAAAGAATCGGTTTTACTGCAAGCGTCAATTTGGCGTTTATGGTTTCTTCAGGAATTCCTTTCATCGCAGGTTGAAATCTTACAAATGTATAACCGGACTTTACATTCGGAACTGCATTTATTTTTGAAATATAACCGCTGTCTTTTAAAGAGTTTGATTGTTTAAGCGGAATGTGAATTATCCATGATAATTTAGACGGAAGTGCGCTCACAAATATTCTTGTTCCGGAATAATCAATCTGCGATGCGGACGGAAACGGCTTTATTCCATCGTAAACGGAGCAGGCTACGGAATCTCTCCATTCGGAAACTTCAGCAGGAATCTGCATTTTTATTTCAATGCCTTCAAGAAAAGTCATATCTTCAGGCATAAAAAGCGCAATACTGTCGTTTATTCCAATAGTAATTGACTGTTCGGCAGCATCGTTACCGGAAATTTTCAATGGAACCAATTTCCTTACTCTGAAAGTTTCGGATGACAAGTGCAAAGAAGCAATAGCGAAAGCGAACAATAATATTGCGTATCTTACATTCAATCTTGTAACCATATACCGATTACGATTTTATATCATATTCATAATTTTGCAAAGCGCGGAAAATAACGTAAACGATTTAAGCCTATAAAAACTTTATCCGAACGGACAAAATTCTGCGATGCGCTTGGTCTTCCACGATAAAAAGCATATTTCCCTGCTTAAACAATTCGCCGGTAGAAGGCAGGCTGCCGATTTTCTCCAAAAGCCATCCTCCGAGCGTAGAAAATCCGTCCGATTCAAGATTTAATCTGAATATCGAATTTATATCTTCGAGTTTTATATCGCCCGGAACAATAAATTCCGTCGGAGAAACAAGGCGGATGCGTTCTTCCGGCGGCAGTTCATTATGCGTCAATGTGCTCATACGTCCGAAAACAACACGCATAATGTCATCCATCGTAACAACGCCTGCCGTCTGTCCCTGTTCGTTCAGGGCAACCGCAAATTCAGTCCTTTTTTTTCTGAATATTATAAGCAGTTCAAGCGCACTTAAAGTTTCGGGGACAAACAACACGTCTTTCATCGTGCGTTCCGCATAATTTTTTGTTTCGTCGGATTTTGACGACAGCAAAACGGTTTTATAGTGAATTACGCCGACAATCTTTTCGCGATTTTCAGCATATACGGGCAGCATAGAAAGTCCGCTTTCTCTAAAAGATTCGACAACTTCTTTTCTTGCAGCTTCTTTAGGAATCGCTTTTATAAGAGACCTGTGCTTCATTATATCGTGAACGTTCAAGTCGCTGAATTCGAAAATCCGATACAGCATACGGCTTTCACCGTGCTCAAGCGTTCCTTCCGTTTCGCCTATATCGATTAAGGTTTTTAATTCGTCTTCCGTTACAAGAACGTCGTCCGCCTTAAAAAACTCTCCGGCGACAGACGACACAAGCGAAGAAATTAAAGTAAAAACCCTAACGACAGGAAACATCGCAATTTTTAGCATATAAAGCAAAAATGAATTGCGGCAAACGGTATCTTCAGGATAAATGCCGGCTGCGGTTTTAGGAATAATCTGCCCGAACACTGTGGCGGCAAAAGTTATGAGTACGGTTGCAATTCCTACTCCGCTTTTTCCCGCGATAGAAATTGCAAGAGATGTTGCAAGCGAGGAGGCAAGAGTGTTCATAAAGTTTGTACCGATTAGAACAACGGTCAAAAGTTCGTCCATATTTGAACGCAAAAGTGCGGCTTTTTTAGAACCTTTGCGCTTTTCGGCGGTAAGCCTGCGCATTTTTAATTTTGATGTTGAAAGATATGCAGTTTCCGAGCCTGAAAAAAATGCAACGGCGCGGATTATGGCAGCAAGAGCAAGTACGGTTGCGGCGGTTTTAAGATAATTCACGGATGTATCTCCGTTTTTTCATTGTCCGCATTGTCTGCATTGAGCGATACATTTTGTACGTGTACTTTTGCAATGCGCCGCTTTCTCATCAAATATACCGTAAATTTAAAGTCTCCAGATTCGACCGAATCTCCTTTTTTTGCAATGCGTCCGAGCTTTTCCGTAATCCATCCGCTCAATGTTTCATTGTATTCGGATTCAAGTTTCAGTCCTAGACTTTCTTTTAAATCCGCAAGCAGAATAGAACCGTCAATTACAAAGTCTGATTTGTCTTTGAGTTCCGTTAAGTCTGAGAAAGTCTGAACATTGCGCCTCTGTGCATTTTTATCTTCTGCACCGAATATTTCACGGTAAATATCGGTTTGTGTCAGAAATCCGAATGTTCCCGAATATTCATCCGTAATTATGGCAGCCGCCTGTCCGTGCTCGCGGAAAAGCTGCTGAACGGAAGATATTTTTTTTGTACCTAGAATAAACAGCGGAGTTCGGACGGCTTTTTTTATATCAAAGTTTTTTCCGTTGTCTGAGAACTTCAACAAATCTTTTAAATAAAGAACGCCTACAATGTGATCAAGATTTCCGTGATAAACGGGAAAATACGAAAAATGCGTGCGCTGCGCAAGCTCCAATATATCCTTGTAAGCGCAGTTTTCCGGCAAGGCTGCAATCTGCGTTCTGGGAATCATAACGTCGCGCGCTTCAAGATCGGTAAATTTAAAAACGCGGCGCATCATATTCTTTTCGTCGCGTTCAAGTATTCCCGTTTCCCAGCCTGCGTCTATAAATTGTTTTATATCTTCTTCCGTGTAAGAGAGTACGGGCTTTGCCGTATTGATTTTACGCAGTTTTAGAACAATATTGGAAACTGCGGTAAAAACAAAAACCGCCGGACGCATGATTACAACTACGATAGATACGAAAAACGATAAATTATAAGCAATAATATCCGGATTCCTCGTGGAAAGCGTCTTAGGCGTAATTTCGCCGAATATCAGCAGCAAAAGCGTAACCGTAAGAGTTGCAATTCCGACACCTTTTTCTCCGAACAGACGCAGTGAAAGTACGGTCAAAAGCGACGACAGAAGAATGTTTACAAAATCGTTTGCAACCAGCAGCGTATTTATCAAAAGTTCTTTTTTATCAAGAAGTTTTCCGCAGCGGAGCGCGCGTTTATCTTTTTTGCCGCGCAGAATACGCAACCGGAGTTTGTTCATTGCAAGAAAAGAGCTTTCCGAAATGGAAAAAAGCATTGATAATGTTATCAGAATAACACAAGCGGCAATAAGCCCTGCCGATGCAAGCATTTATTTTTCCTTAAAATAAAAACTTATTTTGCGTCCACCGGAGCAGAATCTTCATTTGCGCTTTCCTGCGCCGTTTTTTCTATGTTGTCCGCAGTAAGTTTAATCGTTTCGGCATATTCGCTTTCGGGAGCGGCATCGTAAGAGCTGCGCAGCAAAGTAATAACTTTGTCCGAATTTTTCAGTCCGGTAAGAGCAAGCGTATTTGCCGCCGCATAATAGAGCATTTGCTTATCGTCCTGTGAAATACGCGGATTTTCCGCTGTTTTTTCGTAAATGTCGACAGCACCGTCTACATCAAGATTTTTCAACATTTCGTAAACTTGAATATATGCATATTCTCTTATGTATTTGCTGACAAGGCCGCTTTCATCTTTTTTATCGGCGGAAGGAACCTGCTTTATCAAATCGGCAAGCGGAATACGATAAGTTTCAGGAGTATTCATATAAAGTGCATCGATTGCTTGAACTTTTTTTACACCGGAAGATTTCTTTACAGCTGCAACCATATCGTTGATTTCTTTAATAGAATCTTCTTCAGATGCAAGCACACCGACATAGCCGTCAATGGAAGTCGGCTTATAGTCGAAATTTACATCGGTTATGTAATATCCGTCCGCTGTGGTAAGAATAGCGGCAGGAGTATCTCGGACTGCATAAGAATCGGCAGTCGAAAACTGTTTTTGCATTTCTGTACGCTTCTGTTCGATTCTCTTTTGCTCTGCGGCAGTCGAATTTTCAAATGCGTCGCCGCTTAATTTATCGGCTTCGGAAAAATCAAAATAGACGCATACGTATTTATTTTTCAGTGCTTTTGTAAAATCTTTGCTTTGCGTGAGCATATTTACGGCATCCTGCGCTCCGTCAAAATCTCGGAAAGATGAAACGAACAGCAGGATATTCTTTTTTTGAGATTTTGCCGCATTTTTTGCCGAATCAAAATCCGTATACCAGCCGTAAGAATTTTTTCCTTTCGTGCAGGAAACTGAAAGTGCACAAATCATCGCAATAAGAATCGTTATCTTTTTCATAATTACTCCGTCATAATAAAAATCCGCAAACGGCGAGATATAAATTTATTTCAATGCCCGAATACGGGTCATTTATAGTTCAAATCCGTCAATATTTCCGTGTGGTCGGCAAATACCGCAACGGTATGCTCTTCATGGCAGGAAGCAAGACCGTCTTCCGTGCGGACAGTCCAGCCGGATTCATCGGTAAAAACATCTGCCGTCCCCAAATTTATCATCGGCTCAATCGCAAGTACCATTCCCGCTTGAATGCGCGGGTTCGGTCCGCGTCCGGGACAATTCGGAATGCTCGGGTCTTCATGCACTTCAAGTCCGACTCCGTGCCCGCAATAATCGTAAACTACGCCGTAATTGTGCTTTACCGCGATATTGTAAACCGCATTGGAAATATCGCTGATTCTGTTTCCGGCACGGCAGGCTTCAATACCGGCAGCAAGGCATTCAAGCGTAACTTCATCAAGTTTTCTCCATTCAGGCTTTACGTTGCCGACTAAAATCGTATGTGATGAATCGCTGATATAGCCGTTTAAGTCGATTCCTACATCAAGAGAAACAAGGTCTCCGTCGCGGATAATACGTTTTTTTGACGGAACTCCGTGTATGACTTCATCATTTATACTTATGCAGGCAGCACCCGGAAAATCTTCATGGTACCAAGCGGGCGTACCTCCGTGTGCGAGCATAAAATCTTTGCATAAATCGTCGATATGCTTCGTTGTAACACCCGGCTTTACTTCCGGGATGACAGCCTTAAACATATCCGCAAGCAAATGGCATGATTTTCTAATGCCCTCAATTTCATCACTGTTTTTAAGTCTTATCATTTTTATCTCCATCCATAAAAAGTTTTGAAGGAAACTTCAGTTTCCGAAAAAGTTTTTATCCGT
>CAUUGI010000080.1:0-8322 GCA_963544675.1 uncultured Treponema sp. | reverse complement strand
GGGCGTTTTTCGTCTTATCGGGTGCGGTTGTTTTTTTGTTTCGATTGTCCTAAAATATCGTATGCAGAAGAAAAAAATTATCCGCGCGGTTTACGCCGCTTTTTCATTCCTGCTTTTGGCTTTTACAGCCTCGCAGTGTTTTGCACAGTCGGAAACATCCGACGGCAACCTTTCAACTTTTCAATATATGCGTAAATTGAATTCGGTATTTGAGTTTGTTCAGCAGAATTATGTTGATGAAGTGGACACAAAAACTCTTTACGAAGGTGCAATGAAAGGTCTTATGAATTCTCTTAAAGATCCGTATTCTTCCTATCTTGATTCGGATACAATTCGTGAACTTTCGGATACAACTAAAGGCAGCTTCGGCGGAGTGGGACTTCAAATAAGCAAACCGTATGAATCGACGCCCGAAAAACCTGCTTATGTCGAAGTTTCTTCCCCTATCGAAGATACGCCCGGCGCAAAAGCGGGAATTCTTGCCGGTGATTTGATAACTTCGATTGACGGAGATGCAACGCCGGAGATGACCATGCAGCAAGTGCTTGCGCATTTACGCGGCGAAGTCGGAACACCGGTAAAAGTTTCGATAAAGCGCGGTAAAAATCTTGAGTTTGATGTAACTTTGGTACGCGCGGTGATTGAAGTTCCGACCGTAAAATATGCAATGATTGATAAAACCGCTTATCTTAAAATAATCGAATTTACGCCGGATACGCCGGTACGTGTTCAGGAAGCAATAGATTCGTTTAAAAATAATAATTATAAAAACCTGATTATAGATTTGCGCAATAATCCCGGCGGACTTATTACAAGTGCGGTAGGTGTCGCGGATAAGTTTATTGACTACGGTGCAATCGTAACCACAAAAAGCAGAATTCGCTCGCAGGATAATTCGTATTTTGCCACAAAAGAAGCAACTAAAGTCCGCGACGTTCCGATTGTCGTTCTGATAAATAAAGGGTCGGCAAGTGCATCGGAAATTCTTGCCGGTTCGCTTAAAGATAATCATCTTGCATATCTTGTCGGACAATGCAGTTACGGCAAAGGTTCCGTTCAGCAGGTTATTCCGCTGAATGCTAAAGGCGATGAAGAAATCAAGCTGACTATGGCGCGCTATTACACTCCAAGCGATACTAATATCGATAAAGTCGGAATTCCTCCTGACAGAGAAGTTTTGTATCCGGAGCTTTCCGAAGCGGAAGAAAAAATTTATGCGGAACTTATAAAAGCCGATGCGATTGCAAAATATGTTGATGCGCATCCTGATATGAGCGAGCAGGATATTGCAAAGTACGCAAAGGAATTAAAATCGTCTTATAATTTGCAGGAAAACCTTTTGCGCAGACTTGTGCGCATTCAGGTATGGAGAAAACAGCCTTCCCGCATTTATGATTTGGATTATGACATTCAGTTGAATGCCGCTCTTAAAATATTGAATGAAGAACGGGATTTCCGCTCGCTTTTAGCTTCGACAAAGACATTGAAAGAGCTGCAAAAAGAAGCGGAACTTGCCGCAGAAAAAGCGGAATAATATGCGGCAGTTTTTGTCGCCTGTCCCGCCGGATAAAAACGGAATTATTCTTGTAAAGGGGAAGGATTACCGTTATTTGCGGCAGGTATTGCGCTTAAAAGCAGGCGATATGCTAAGCGTCCGCAGCCCCGACGGAGAGCTTTTTAATACGACGGTCTGTACCACAGATGTCGCAAGGCGAACTGTAACGCTGCAAGTCTGCGGAACACACACGGCTTCCGAAACAAATGCGGCGCATAGAACTGCCGGACGCGGAGTAAAGGCTTCCGATATACAAAATGATGTCAGCGCTTCTTCAAATATTGAATATTGGCTTTTTCAGTTTGTGCCTCAACCGTCAAAAATGGAACTTATTGTTCGGCAGGCGGTTGAATGCGGAGTAAAATATATTGTTCCCGTTGCCGGCGAGTATTCACAGAAGGCAGGACAGGAAGCATTAAAAGCAAACAGGCGTCAGCGTCTTGAGCGTATTATCCGCGAAGCCCGCCAGCAAAGCGGTTCTCCTGTAGAAAGCTGCGTAACGGAATGTTTTGATTTGGAATCTGCCCTCTCTTTATGGAAAGAGAATTGCAAAAATGCAAGTGTTTCAAACGCAGCTTTTGCGCTTGTTGAGCGGAACGGAAATTGTAAAGGTTTGCAGAAGCTGTCTAAGGGCGGAAACGGAGTCCCGCAAAAAATTGCACTTGCTGTCGGCAGCGAAGGCGGAATAAGTCCTGCCGAAGCGGACAGCCTTGTAAAAGCCGGTTTTGTTCCGCTGCATTTTGCCGGAAATATATTGCGCTGTGAAACCGCAGCTCTTTACGGAATTGCGGCGGTTCAGTCTGCCGTAATGCAGCTTGAAGCACTGGAGGAAGAATAATTTATGCCGATACAAAGAATAAATATTGTAGGTGTTCCCGTTGATATTATTCGGGAAGAAGATATTGAGCTTGCAATTTTGGAATTACTGGCACGTCCCGGTACAAAGCAGATTGTCTTTTTGTCCGTATGGGGTCTTTTAAAGGCAAGACGCAAAGGCGATTTTCAAGACTGTATTAAAAATGCGGATTTAATTATCCCGATTTCCAAAAGCATTATAAAAGGCGCAGCCTTTTTGAAAAAAGAACTTCCCGTGCGCCATAATCCGTTTACGGCAGTCATTCATATCCTTTCCATTGTAGATTCGCACCTGAAATCACTTTATCTCTTGGGAGCGCACCGTCAAACTCTCGCAATTGCGGAAAATAATGTCCGCGCCACATTTACTTCCATGAGTATAGTCGGGAGGTCAGCCGGTTATTACCCGAAAGAGCATGAAGCGGATATAATTCAAGCGATATATAAAGCCTCTCCGTCCATTGTGTTGGTGGGCGACGGCATAAAAGAAAATGATTGCTGGGCATACCGCAGACGCAACCGTTTTTCTTCAAGCATATTCCTGTATTATAAAGATGTGCTCGGTATTTTTTCAAAACGTATTCAGCGTGTTGATGAAAAAGTTTTTGCGCGCGGACATGAGATATTTTCGGAAATTCTGCATAATCCGCTCAAAATCTTTTTGATTTTGCCTTTTATTTATTATCTGGTGCTTTTGTTTAAGTACAGGTTTTTTAAAAAGTAAATATGTTTATGATTGAAAATATTATCGGTTGGATGAATTCCGCCCATGTTTTTATCCCTTCTGCAGAATTATCAAAAGCTTTTATTGTTTTTCTCATATTCAGTTCGATAGGCTGGATTTGCGAAGTCTGCTATGTAGGAATTTTTTTTGAACATAAATTCGTAAACAGAGGATTTTTATTCGGACCTTTATGTCCCGTTTACGGAATCGGCGGCATTCTGATTCTTCTTACTCCTGAAAAATTACAAAATCCGGTATGGCGGCTTTTTATTACCGGAACCGTTTTATGTTCTCTTGTCGAATACGCGGCGAGTTTTGTGCTTGAGCAAATGTTTCACCTAAAACTGTGGGATTATTCCGACAGAATATTAAAATTGCGCGGACATACAATAAAATTGAATATCAACGGCAGAGTATGTTTGAAGAATTCTTTGCTTTTCGGAGTTATGACTGTGAGCGTTATAAAATTTATTCAGCCGCTCATAGGAAGACTTTTTTCTTACTTCAGCGATATTTATTTACAGACTTCAGCAGGAATTTTGGGACTTGCTTTTGCGGCGGATATTATGTTTTCCGTCCACAGAGCGTTGGATTTCAGCATTTATGTCGCGCGGCTTAAAGACTTTTCCGAAACTCTAAAGGAACGCTATCACCATGAAGAATGGTTTCAAAGTAATTCTCTGCATGAAATGCTTGATTCGATAGGCAAAAAAGCTTTAATCGACAAAGAAAAATTCAGTGCGGCGATGCTTGAAAAAATAAAATGGGCTGAAAGCCGCCATAACGCGTCCGAAACATTCGTAAAACGCTTTCCGACGCTGACCAGCGGAGTATATAAAGATTCTCTTACATTGATTAAAAAACGTCTTGAAAACAGACTAACTGAAAATATCGGGAAAAAATGATTATGAAAAAGATTGTAAAAATACTCTTATTGCTTGCTGTTTTGCCGCAGGTTTTTGCGGCGGAAACCGGAAAGTCAACAGTTATTGTTTCAACGGCGGCGCAGCGCACCTATGTTTACGATGAAGAAGGCTCTCTTATTAGGACTTTTGTATGTTCTACCGGACTTTTTGACGGAGACAACGATACTCCGTTCGGAGATTACATAATAAATGAAAGCGGAAAAAAGCGTGGCAGCTGGTTCTTTTCAAAAACATATAAAGAAGGCGCAAAAAACTGGGTAGGATTTATCGGCGGAATGTATCTTTTTCATTCAGTTCCGATGGACGAAAATCAAAATATCATACGTACCGAAGCTGTAAAATTGGGAACACCGGCATCTCACGGATGTGTAAGGCTTGCAGTTGACGATTCTGCTTGGTTTTATAAAAACGTAAGCGACGGTTCCGCCTTGCACATTGTAAAAGACTTTAAGGCGGAAGATAAACTTGAACGCTGCAAAAATTATAAAGAGCTGCTGATTCCTGCAAAGGATATGTTCGTGTGGCTTTCCGCCAACGGAAAAGATTATAAGCAAAAATATTTGCTGAGCTGCGAAATTGCGCTTATACGGACAGTTGCCGCCTTGAACGGAATTACCGGCATTTCCGAAGATGATATTTTGTCTTCGATTCCAAGAAGCGGCTACGACCCTGAAAAATTTTTTGTCTGTGATGATTTGAATGCGGGCAGAAGAGCAAAAGACGGCTCAATTTTGTGGAATAATTACGGCTGTCATCCGCCTGTATTCATAAAAGAATTGAATAAACTCATCAGTAAAAAATCGGCTTTGTCCGAGCGCGCGGAATTTTATGAAGAAAAGCATACGGATGAAGATTTAATCCGCATTATAAAAACGGAGCCGGATTTTAGAGGTGCGGTTGTTTGGCTTATAGCTCATACTGACCGTTGGGGTGAAAATCCGCCTGTAAACGATCGCGGTATGGTTTTAGGTGAACACGTTCGCTTTGTATTGCCTGCGCTTGCGGAAGACGGTTCATTTTTAATTTACGACCCTGAAACCGGAATTGTAAGAAAATCAAAATCTTCAGGAGCTGCGCGTAATCTTTTCGGTTTTAGGACGGTGTGTGTAAGAAAAGCGCGTTAATTGCGGGATTTGCAGAATTGCATTTTCTTTCGTTCTTTACACAGCCTACCCTTTTTTACATAATACCGGCATGATACACACAACGGAACTTATTGTTCGTCCTTATGAATGCGATTCTTACAATCACGTTAATAATGCGGTTTACCAGAATTATCTTGAATATGCCAGAATGGATTTTCTTCATGCAGCCGGATTCAATTATAAAAAAATTGTTGCGGAAGGATATTATCTTTACGTTACGCACGTCGATATTTTTTACAAAGCTTCTGCCGTTCTTGATGACAAATTGTTGATTATAACCCGCCCTACAAAATTAAAGCACGTTATGGGAATGTTCCATCAGACAATAAAGAAAGAAGACGGAACAATCTGCGTTGAAGCGGACGTTACGTGGGCGATAGTAAATCATGAAGGCCGCCCTTCTAAAATGCCGGACGGCTACATGGTGGAAGGTCTTGTCCCGCCCGCAGAATAGTGCTTGCTTAAATTTATCTGTATGGGTATTTGACTTAAAGACTGCTTTGTGCCAAGACTGTTGATTCTGCGGGCGTCTGTGATTTATTTAAATTTCTCGTCAAATTCTTCGTCGGTGTGCGGCGGAATATTCACATCGTTTACCGCATATGCGTCTTCTTCCGGTGAAATCTTTGCATCTTTCAGTTTGGATACATCTTCGTCAGATAATTCTGCCGGCGGCATGATTAGTGCAAATATTATATAAACTAAAATTCCCGGTAATATTCCTAAAATAGTCAGCAAAACTGCGCAAAGCCTTATAACCGTGCGGTCAACATTAAGAAAATCCGCAATTCCCGAACATACGCCCAAAATCATTTTATCGTTCGATTTGCAAAGTCTTTTTTTATCCATTATCAGTTATCCTCGCATTCGGATTATATAGAACTTATTGCCGATTATCTATTACCGTGCCGTGTTTGGCGCAAAAATAAAGCGTATGCCGACCGGTACGACAACTAAGTTATCTAACGGGTCTGCCGCATACGCTTTGATAACAGAGTTAGATTAATTCTTTCAAAATATCATCTGCATTTACAAACGTATGTTTTTCCTTTTCAAACATATCTATAATTTTCCTGTCCACTATGTTTTCATACATTTCAATTAATGAACGTTTTATTATTGACGATTTTTCCTCTCCAAAATATTCCGACAAATAGTTCATCATGTTTTCTTCTTCACGATTCATTCTTACAGACATTACCGCCATTTTTTATATACCTCCTCACGTTTATCTAATGCAATTACGTAAATATTTTCATTGTCAAAATAAAAAATCGCACGATATTTTCCTTTACGAAGTCTATAGTAAATTCTCTGTTTTTCCTCAGATACCTTAAGCTGCTTTATATCAAATAAGTCCAAATCTTTTGTCAGGTCTAATGACATAAAAGCATTATTAAAATGAATAAAAATTTCTCTTGATATTAATCCTTTTTTTATCCTTTTTGAGATTTCATCAGAATATTTTACCATGTTTACAATGTAGTACGCTTTATTCTTTTTTTCAACTTACCAGATCAAATGTCGAGTTTAAAAATAGCAGTTAAATTACATTGTGCTTTCGGAGGAAAGTCCGATTATCTATTACCGTGCCGTGTTTGGCGCAAAAATAAAGCGTATGCCGACCGGTACGACAACTAAGTTATCTAACGGGTCTGCCGCATACGCTTTGTTTTTTAGGTTAAACCTGTTCTACAACGGAGTTATGGAACAGGGGTCTTTTTAAATTCGGATAAAAAATTAGTCCTTTTTATCTTTGTTTTATTTTTGCATAAACTTTGCCGTCTCTTACCGTTACTGTAAGTGTGTAGTTTTCACCTACGGTAAGATTTTTGGTTTTGCAGTTTTTATCATCTGCAGGATTTTCTTGCAGCAAAACTTCCGTGTTATCAGGCGGAACTACAGCATTTCCGAATCTTACAGACCAATTCCGGAATTTCAATACTTTCCACACTTCGAATGTTGCTCTTGCTGTAAAGAAATATTCATAAACTTTATTCGCTTCATCTACCCTATGCCATAAAATATTGCTTGGATCCCAGCTCCACCCTCCTAAACCTACGCTTCCGCCTTTAAGCAAAGAATCCTTGGATATCGATATTCCTTCAATCTTCATGTTTGAAATCGTATATGTTCCGCCTTTTTTAAGTCCGAAACAGTAATATCCGTTACAGGATTTATCAAACCATGAATAATCGGCATTGCGTTCAGAGGAAGCATTTCCGTCTGTAAACCAATCACGGAAAGACAGTACACTGTCATCACTGAAATTATAAACAGGTCTGTATGCTTTTCCGTATTCAAACTTTTCCTTTCCGTACCGTAATACCAGCACACCGTCCGATATGTCGTTTTTAATCGTAAAAGTTATGGAATCATCCGTTGCGTTGGAATACGTTATGATATCGGAAACGCCGGTACTGTTTTCTATGCTCCATTTTGCGTTGACAGGGGTGGAAACAGTGGCGGTAACAGGCGTGATTTTTGCGTAAACATCAAAATCTTGTACCCTTACCGTAATCTTATATTTATTGCCGGGAGTAAGATTTTTGCTATCACAATTATTACCGTCATTGTATGTCAATTTGACTTCGTTGCCGTCTGCAGGAACTGAAGCCCCTAAGTAGCGTGAATTCCACTGCCCTTTAAATGCTAAGACTTGCCATTTATGTAGGGTATTTTTTGCCGTGAATTCATACTCATATATTCCGCCCGGAATGTCCATATTTGTCCAATTGACGTTATCGATTTCCCAAGCAGGCTCCTGTACATCTCCGACAATACCTCCGAGTTCAAGCAAGCCCTTATCCAGCTTTTCAATTTTCATATTTGAAATTGAATAATCACCGGCTTTCTTAAGACCGAATTCAATTTTTCCTTTTCCCGCTTCGGGGATTAAAACATAGTCTCCTCCCAGTGTATAAGCTGTTTTTCCAATTTTAAGCTCCTTCCATCCCATACCGTTTTCAGGTACGTTTTTGTTGTAGGTAATTTTGTACATTCCCGCTTCAAAATCTTTAGGACCGTAAATAAGCTTAAAATATTGTCCGTCCTGTACATCATTTGCAAGTTTAAGCGATACCGAATCCGGCGAAGCAACAGGAGTTCCGCTTATAA
>CAUUGI010000079.1:0-8340 GCA_963544675.1 uncultured Treponema sp. | reverse complement strand
CAAGTTTGCCGTAGGCAAACTTGCATAAAAACTTTGGAAAAACACTCGCTCCGCAGAACCAATCCGGGATTCTTAAGGGCGCAAGCCCTTAAGCAGGGCGAGGAAAGGATGGTGGGTTTTAGGGAGGAAGGAAAACCCCTGCTCTGAACGGGGGTTTCCCTTCCTCCCTAAGAAAACAGAGAGGTCTAAGGGGCATCGCCCTTAAGCAAATGTGCGGCGGACAGTTCCACTTTGAGTTTTAGTCGCCCATTGCGTTGCCGGTGTATAATCCGTAATACCGTCCTTTTAGTGCCATTAGGGAGTCGTGATTGCCGCGTTCTATTATGCAGCCGTGTTCCAGAACTATTATTTCATCGGCATTGCGGACGGTAGAAAGGCGGTGCGCAATTACAAATACCGTTCTTCCTTTCATAAGACTGTCCATTCCTTTTTGAATAAGACTTTCCGTGCGCGTGTCGATGGAGCTTGTCGCTTCGTCCAAAATCAACACGGGCGGATCTGCGGCGGCGGCACGCGCAATCGATATAAGCTGCCTCTGTCCTTGGCTCAATGCGCCTCCATCTCCTGTAATTACGGTCATATAACCGTCTTTAAGCTGGGATATAAATCCGTCCGCGTTTGCAAGACGGGCTGCGGCAATCACTTGAGCTTCAGATGCATTCAAATTGCCGTAGCGTATATTTTCCGCAATAGTCCCCGTAAAAAGATGTGTGTCCTGCAAAACCATACCCAAAGAACGCCGTAAATCATCTTTAGAAATCAAAGAAAGCGGAATTCCGTCGTAAGTGATAAGTCCGCATCGTTCAGGAACATCGTAAAAGCGCATAAGCAGATTTGTTATAGTGGTTTTGCCGCTTCCTGTAGAACCGACGAGCGCAATTTTTCGTCCGCTTTTTGCATGAATGCAGACATCGTGCAGAACCGTTTTTCGCGGCGTGTATCCGAAACTTACGTGATCGAATATTACATCACCGCGCAAAGGAACAAGACTTGAATCGCCGAAACGCTTCCAAGCCCATTCGCCTGTGTGCGCAAAAGACTGCACAAGTTTTTCATTGCCGGTTTTGCTCTCCTTTACCGTATATGCGTTTACAAGAACGGTTTCGCCGCCGGAATCCTCCGATTGTTCATCCAACACCGTAAATATGCGTTCGACACCTGCCAACGCGTTCAATATGCTTACGGCAAGTTGACTTATCATGGAAAAAGGCTGACTGAAACTCCGTGTGTATTGAAAAAATGCGGCGGCGGTTCCCAAATCAAGTCTGCCTTTTATGACCATGTATGCGCCGCTTATTGCGATTACGGCATATTGAATGTGCGAAAGGTTCGCCATAAGCGGAAAAAGTATACTTGAAAGAGAAAGTGCTTCCGTTCCGGAACGGCAGAGATTGTCATTCAATTCCGAAAAGCGCGCACGTGATTCCGTTTCATAGTTGAAGATTTTTACAACTTTCTGCCCTTCAATCATTTCTTCTGCGTAACCGTTAAGTGCGCCTAAATCGTCCTGTTGACGCTTAAAAGCTAGGGAACTTCTTTTTGCAATTTTGCGCATAAAAATCATCGTTACGCTCATACTTGCAGCAACAATAACCGTAAGAAGCGGACTTAAAATTATCATCATCACGAAAACTGTTGAAACGGTCAAAACGGAAGATATTAACTGCGGCACGGATTGACTCAGCATATCCCGCAGCGTATCCGTGTCATTCGTAAAAAGCGACATAAGTTCGCCGTGAGTTTTTTTATCGTGGAAACGCACCGGAAGAGAAAGCAGTTTTTTTTGTAAATCCGTGCGTATTTTGAATATTAGCGTCGATGAAATATGAAGCATCAGACGGGAATTTGACCATGTTGCGACTGCTCCCAATAGAAAAATCAACGCAAGCGTTTGCAGCATAGAAAGCAAAGCGGAAAAATCAGGATTTTCGTGTCCAATCAAGGGGAGAATAAAATTGTTTAATGCGGGTTTTATCATATATGAAGCGGCTGCGCTCGCAAATGCACTGCATATTACGCATACAGCCACTAAGAGCCAGAGCATTTTAAAGCCGCCCATATAACCGAACAGTCTGAATATCACTTTTTTTATGTCGCGGGGTTTTTGAACTCCCTTTATTTTTACCGGCGGCATTAGTCCTCCAAATATATGCGTATTTTACGTTTTTATTCCGACGCTTCCGATTCTTCCGACAAAGAAATATCCGCATCTCCGCCGGTTTGCTGAGAAGCTGCAACTTCTTTGTAGATTGAGTTATTTTTCAAAAGCTCCGAATGCGTTCCAAGTCCGCAAATTTTTCCGCCGTCAAGCACTACGATAAAATCCGCATCCTTTACCGAAGAAATGCGCTGCGCAATGATGATTTTCGTAATCCCTTTATAACTTGAACGGAGCGTTTTTCTGACTTTCGATTCTGTAACTGTATCGAGTGCGCTTGTGCTGTCGTCAAGAATGAGGACTTTCGGATTCTTTAAGAGTGCGCGCGCAATGCAAAGACGCTGTTTCTGTCCGCCGGAAAGATTTACTCCGCCTTGTCCAAGCAATGTTCCGTAAGAATCCGGCAGAGATTTTATAAAAAAGTCAGTTTCTGCAGCAGCGCAGACGGAAGAAATTTCTTCTGCAGAAGCACCTGCGTCTCCCCACTTCAAGTTTTCTTCAACGGTTCCTGTAAAGAGTACATTTTTTTGCAGCACAAGCCCCACGCCTGAGCGTAGAGCGGTTAAGGCATAATCCCGCACATCGACACCCCCGACTTTTACAGAGCCGGATAAAACATCATAAAGACGGGGAATAAGCTGCACTAAAGTCGTTTTTGCGGCTCCCGTTCCACCTATAATCCCTACGGTTTGTCCGCTCGATATGTGAAGATTTATGCCGCTCAAGATTTCGCTTTCCGAATCTTTATCATAGCGAAAAGAAACGTTTTCAAAATCTACGGAACCGTCTTTTATTTCCGTCAATGCGTCCTCGCGCTCGGTAATTGCGGGAGTTTCGTTTAAAACTTCCAAAATACGCCCTACGCTTGCGCGGGAAAGCACGATTCCGACAAAAACCATTCCTATTATCATAAGCGACATAAGAATCTGCGTAACGTATGTCAAAAAACTTACCAATTCGCCTGCCTGCATCGAACCGAACACAACCATGTGTCCGCCGAACCACATAACAGCGATTATCGACGAGTAAACGACAAGCTGCATTATCGGCATTAAAAAGATAATTACGCTTTCGGCGCGAACTTGAGCTTTTCTTACCGAATCAGAGGCTTCTTCAAACTTTTGATTTTCAAATTCGCCGCGTACAAAAGATTTTACCAAGCGCAGTGCGGTCAGGCTTTCTTGCACAGTGCGGTTCATAATGTCGTATTTTTCAAGCATCGACTTAAAACGCGGATGAGATTTTCGCGCAATAATAAAAATCATAAAAGCCAGAAAGGGAATTGCAAAGAGGAAAACAAGTGCAAGCCGCGCATTTATAAAAAAAGCCATAACAGTTCCGGTAATCAGCATAAACGGTGCACGGAAACATATACGCACAAGCATCATGTAAACATTTTGCGCGTTGGTAACGTCTGTCGTAAGGCGCGTTATAAGTGATGCTGTACCGAATTTATCCGTATTGGAAAACGAAAAACTTTGTATCTTATCAAAAAGATTGCGCCTAAGATTCCGCGCAAAGCCTACCGCCGCAGAAGCTCCAAGTCTTGCCCCCGAAACACCGGCAGTAAGCGAAATTAATGCGCAAAAAATCATAATAAGTCCTTTGTTCAGCACAAATCCTATATTTTTTTGAGCAATACCGGTGTCGATTATCATTGCCATCAAATACGGAATCAAAGTTTCCATAAAAACTTCGGCAATCATCAAAAAGGGGCAAAGCAGGGTGTAGAATTTATAGCGTTTTTCCAACCCTGCAATAATTTTTTTTAATCCGTGCATAGAATCTGCTTACTTTTTTGTATAGCTGCGTTTGACTTTTTTTGTCGTAGTCATTTCAAGAGGTTCCTCAAGAATCGTGATTTTAGAGATTTTCGCATACGGCGGCTGATTTTTATTTACACGAGAAATAATTTCACTTAAAACGCTCCGAACTTTTTCGGATGCGGCTTTATCTCCTCGATTTATGTTGAATCGGGCAAAAAGCGTATCGGAAGGATAGATGAGAGCTTCTATCGCCTCCGATTTTGTGTCAGCATTTTCGACATAGCCTTGAATCGTAATTTGTTCAATATCGTCAAATAAAGTGAATGCGTTTTCAATTTCTTCCGGGAAGACATTTTTACCGCCTTCCGTAACGATTATATTTTTCGCACGCCCCGAAAGCATAAGATAGCCTTCGCCGTCAAGCCGTCCTAAATCGCCTGTCTTAAACCAACCGTCTTCGGTAAAAACGTCCTCAGTTTCCTGCGGCATATTGTAATAGCCCTTCATCACCATAGGGCCTTTTACCTGAACTTCGCCGACTCCTTGTTCGTCCGGCTCTGCAATACGCATTTCCATATATGGGAAAAAATACTGGCCGACACTTTCGATTTTAAAATGTTCGACAGGATTAAGCGTTATAATCGGCGAAGTTTCCGTAAGACCGTAGCCCTGAACAAAATCAATTCCCAACTCATTATATTTTTTGAACACGCTTGGAGTAAGCGGACCTCCGCCGCAGATTGCTATACGGAGCGTGCTGATATTCGCTTGGCGCAGAAGTGCTCCGAACATCTTCTTTCCGGGATTAACTTTAAAAATCTTCTTTATAAGATATGATAATCCCATTAAAGCTCTAATAAACGTATAAACAACAATGCCTTTTGCCTTAATCCCTTTTATGATTCCCGCCATAAGTTTGTTGAATAAAAGCGGAACTCCTAGCAGCATCGTTATTCTTCCTTCTTTAAGCTCCTGCATCATCTTTTTGACTACCATCGACTTTGCAAACACAAGTTCCGCGCCTACGGAAATTGCTTCGATAAAAACTGCAAGCATCGTGTATGCGTGGTGAATGGGTAAAAGTGCATAAAATACGTCGGTCGGATAAAGTTTCATGCGAGTCTGCGCTATATAGCAATCGGAGACAAGATTTTTATGAGTCAGCATAACGCCTTTCGGATTGCCTGTTGTGCCGGAAGTAAACAAAATCGCCGCAAGATCATCGCAGGCGGGCATCTCCGCAGTAAAGTTTTTTTCGGAAACAAGCGAAAACACATAGCGCAGAGAATCTTTACAAGAAAGAGAATATATTGCGGCTCCGGACGGATTTTTATCAAAATATGCGATTTTTTCTTCGTCTACAAAAAAAATACGAGGTTTGGATGCGGCAAGGAGATTGTCGATTTCTTCGTTATGCAGTCCGTAATCAATAGGAACGATTACTGCGCCGGAAAATAAAGCGGCAAGATAAACCGCAGCCCATTCCGGAGAATTTTTGCCGCTTACCGCAATTTTATCTCCCTTTTGAATGCCCTGTGAAAGCATCCAGTTGGAAAGTCGTTTTACACAATCAAGAGTTTCTGAATATGTCAGTGTAATTCTGTCCGGCTCGAAAACCGTAAAGCATGGGCGAGCAGGAAATCTGCGGCAGGATATACCGAACATCTCGGGGACGGTAGGCCATTCACCTTTAAAATCCGTTCCTCTAAATTCATCTAAAAACGTCCACGGCAGCTCCGTCCTTGATTTCATAATAACCTCGCTGAAAATAAAATAACAGTGTTATTATAACCTCATTTTTAGGCGCACACAAATTCAATCTTTGTTTTGTGCTTTCTGGCAAGAAGTAAAAACGCGCACGAATAAAAAAAGGCTTTTACCGCCTCTCAGCATATAAAAGCCTTTCTTGAAAAATCATGTAAACTGATTATTTTGAGTTTTTCGTTACAACGACAGAGTTATCGGCATTGGAATACGGAGCCGGAATATACTTATCTGCTTTCCAATCATTTTCCCATTTATAGCCGTCAAGAAGATAGCGGAACTGGTACTCTTTATCCGCCTCTAAATCCAGTTTTATTGAAAAAGAACCGTCTTTACCTTTTTTCATCGGCATATCAGTGCTGCTCCAACTGTTAAAATCACCTGCAAGATTTATTTTTTTTGCTCCCTGCGCAGCTTCTGCAGTAACGGTAAAAGTTACACTGCAAGTTTTTTTATCCTTAGAAAACGTTTTTTTAAGCGACATCGTATTCCTCCTAGGGTACTTTAATTATTGAGTGTTGTAAAATAGTTGCCTATTTTTATAGTAATTATTATAGTATAAAAAAAACATTTGGTATACAACAATTTTTATTTTTTTTGTATAAAAACTACTGGAGAATATTATGCACTCAGAACGTTATCTTTTTACATCGGAATCAGTTGGAGAAGGTCATCCCGATAAACTTTGCGATAAAATTTCCGACGCAATACTCGACGAATGCTTAAAAAATGATGAGGATTGTCATGTCGCCTGCGAGACTTTTGCTACATCTAATTTTGTTCTCGTCGGCGGTGAAATAAATATGAGCGGAAATAACGCAATCGATGCGGAAAAAATTGCGCGCCGAGTTGCTTGCGATATAGGTTACACCGATGAAGCATTCGGCTTAAACGGAAATACTATGACCTTTATGAATAAACTTCATCGGCAATCGCCGGACATAAATCAAGGCGTAGTTGGAATGGGACTCAAAGAGTACGAGGGACAGCAAGGTGCAGGCGATCAAGGTATGATGTTCGGATTCGCTTGTGATGAAACTCCCGAGCTTATGCCTGCTCCGATTATGTATTCGCATAAAGTATTACAAAATGCTTCAAAACTGCGGAAAGACAAGACTGTTCCATGGCTTAGACCGGATGCAAAAAGTCAAATTACCATCGAATATGAAGGACATAAGCCGATTAGAATAGATACGGTTGTTGTTTCGCACCAGCATTCTCCTGATGTCGAAAACGATGTCATAAAAGATACGATCATCAATCGGATTGTAAAACCGGTTTTAGAGCCTACGGGACTTTTAGACAAAAATACGAAATTCTTTATAAACCCTACCGGACGTTTTGTAACAGGCGGACCTGACGGCGATGCCGGACTTACCGGACGCAAAATAATTGTAGATACTTACGGCGGAATGGGACGGCACGGAGGCGGAGCGTTCAGCGGAAAAGACCCCAGTAAAGTTGACCGTTCGGCGGCTTATATGGCACGTTATATCGCAAAAAATATTGTAGCCGCCTCTCTTGCAGAGCGTGCAGAAGTTGAACTTGCATACGCAATCGGAGTTCCGTTTCCCGTTTCAATTATGATAGACACTTTCGGAACCGGAAAAGTTCCGTCCGGCGTTTTGCAGAAAGCAGTAAAAGATGTTTTCGATTGTACTCCGGCGGGTATTGTAAAAACATTGGATTTAAAACGTCCTATTTATGAAGCAACTGCATCTTACGGGCATTTTGGGAGAGAAAATTTTCCGTGGGAAAAAACGGATAAGAAGGACGCACTGCTTAAAGCGGTAAAATAATCACTGGGACTGCCCAAAACTGAAGTTTCAGACCAAGTTACTTTGGAACGCGATGTTTTAAGTCGTGCTGTTTCAACGGCTTAAAACTCGTCAACTTGTTCGATAACGAAGTTGTGGAACAAGTCTAATGTATGTTGCGCCTATTTATTATCGAATATGATTCTTTTGACGGAAGATAAAATTACCGAAATCTTTGAACGTTTTAAAAAGCAAAATCCCAATCCGAAGTCCGAGCTGAAGTGGATAAACGCTTATACGCTGCTTGTTTCCGTCGTGCTTTCTGCGCAGGCAACCGACAAAAGCGTCAATAAGGCGACGGAGCCGCTTTACAAAGTTGCCGATACGCCTCAAAAAATGCTCGCACTTGGTGAAGATCTGCTCATTTCGTATATCCGCTCAATCGGGCTGTACCGTACAAAGGCAAAACACGTAATGGAATTGAGCAGAATTCTCATTGAAGAATTTGATTCTGAGGTTCCTTCAAACCGTGAAGATTTGATGAAACTTCCGGGCGTTGGACGAAAAACGGCAAATGTTGTATTAAATGTTGTATTTCATAAGCCGACAATGCCTGTAGACACACATCTTTTGAGGATTTGCCCTAAAATTGGCATTGCCGAAGGTAAAACTCCTCTTGAAGTTGAAGAAAGTCTTGTAAAACACATACCGGAACGCTACATGGAATATGCGCACCACTGGCTGATTCTGCACGGTCGCTATGTATGTACAGCAAGAAATCCCAAGTGCAGCGAATGTTTTATAAACGATATATGCGCATATAACACAAAAGAGGCGGCAAACAGGAGGCATGATAAAAACTAAACGAACAAGCGGTAATGTGATACGCTGAAGT
>CAUUGI010000078.1:0-8588 GCA_963544675.1 uncultured Treponema sp. | reverse complement strand
TCCTCTTGAACCAAGCCCTGCTGATTGCCGGCGTTGAAATAAAAGAGCCTGCGCTTTTTGTGCGCCATTTAAATAATCTGCTGAAATAGTCCTTGGGCGCGGCGGGTTGGGCGGCAGAGAAATGAGTCTGAAAGATTTAACTGAGTTGCCGCCCACCCGAGTTTTGCCTATGGACAAAACTCGAAGTTAAATGTGGTTTTGGGAAACAATCGCGGACGGGAAAACTGAACTTTAACGACAGAACGGGTTTACCGTCCGCTGCACGTTTTGCCTAACGGCAAAACGTGTGGATTTTTTTCGAGAATGACGCGGCAGAGAAATTAGTCTAAGACACAGAATGGAGTTGCCGCCCATCGGAGTTTTGCATACGGGCAAAACTCAAAATTAAATGTGATTAATGAGATTTCGGGGAACACTGCGGCGGAGATGTTTAATTGACAGCTTCTTAAACTCTCAGTTATAATTGCCGCAACATGGATGTTTTTATAGGTATTTCTGCATCTAGCGGGACGGGAATAGGGCCTGCGTTTATAATTCCTGAACAAATCAAAAAGACCATTCCTCAAAAGCAGATTGCTGCAAATGAAACGGATGAAGGTTGGCAGCGTTTTGAAATTGCAAAAAAATCCATATCCGCAGACATTGCGGAAAATCTTGCCCGACTTTCAAAAGAAAACAAAGCGAACGATATTCAACGTGAAATTTTTGAAACATATATACAGATGCTCGAAGATCCTGTTTTTTTGCAGGAAGTAAAACACCAGTTTGAAGCGACATTATTCAGCATAGAATATACGATTGACTTAAAAGCAAAAGAATATGCGGAAAAACTCCGAAGTGCGGGCAACGCCTATCTTGCAGAAAGAGCGCAGGACATTCTGGATGTATTCGGGCGCGTTCTCAACGAAATGCTCGGAATACATTCTTTCGACATAAATACGGTTCCCGAAGGCAGCGTAATTGTTGCATCTACGATAAATCCGACTGATGCGATTGTACTTTCAAAAAAAGCTGTCGCAGGTCTTGTACTTGCAGACGGAGGCGTTTCGAGCCATACGGTTATTCTTGCGCGAAATTACGGGATTCCTGCAATTGTCGGCGTAGACATTGCTGCCGTCAGAAACAAATTAAATAACGGAGAAACGGTAATAGTCGATTCCAATGCCGCAAAGGTTTTTATCGCGCCTGATGAAAAAATCATTTCGGAATATGAATCACGCATAATAAAGGAAAAGAGAGAACAACTTCTTCTTAAAGCATATCTTGATAAACCTGCCGTTACGGAAGACGGCGTAAAATTCTCGCTGTATGCAAATATCGGCACTCCGGAAGAAGCGGAAATCGCATTAAAAGAAGGCGCGGACGGAATCGGTCTTTTCAGGACGGAATTTCTTTATATGAGCAGAACGGACGGAAGTTCAGATGCGGCGTCAAAACCTTTTGCGGAAGATGAGCAATTTGAAGCATATAAAAAAGTTTTAACCGTGATGAAAGACAAACCTGTTACCATCAGAACTTTGGATGCAGGCGGAGACAAACTTGTAAAATCCGTTGATATTCCGAACATTGCGGAAACAAATCCTTTGATGGGAATGCGTGCAATTCGATTATGCCTTGCTCACAAGCATATTTTTAAGACTCAGCTGCGCGCTCTTTATCGAGCAAGCGTTTTCGGCGACCTTAGAATTTTGCTTCCGCTTGTTACAACTTTTGAGCAGGTTACAGATTCTTTTGCTGTTATTGAAGAAGTTAAGAGCGAGCTTAAAGCGGAAAATATTCCGTTTAAAGAAGATGTGCCGGTCGGTGTAATGATTGAAACTGCCGCCGCCGCCGTCGCTTCGGACTGTCTTGCAGAAGTCTGCGGTTTCTTTTCAATCGGCACGAACGATTTGACTCAGTACACGCTTGGAGTTGACAGGGAAAATCCTGCTGTCGCTCCGCTTTATGACGAATTCAACATTTCGGTATTGCGGCTTATAAATATGGCAGTTTTAAGCGCAAAACGGCATGGACTTCCTGTTGCGGTCTGTGGAGAAATGGCAGGCAGACAGGACGGAATTCTTGTATTGGCAGGACTTGGAATCCGTATTTTAAGCATGAGTCCTAAACTTATCTCAAAAACCAAAGAATTGCTTTCAAGATTTTCTATGGCTGAACTTCAGGCAATTTCTTCCGCGAAAATTAACAAACTTTAAAACGACGGATTTATTATGGCAAAACGAATTAAACCGGATTTTTCAAAATCGAAAGACGACGGCGATGAGGAAAAAAAAGTCGGAATTGCGGATAAAAAATATGAGGGCTTGCCTGTTATTGCAATTGCAGGGCGTCCTAACGTCGGAAAATCGACTTTGTTCAATCGGTTTATGAACCGCAGACTTGCGATTGTAGACCCGACACCCGGCGTTACGCGCGATCCTGTTGAAGGAGATGCGTTTTTAAACGGAAATCCTGTTCATCTGGTTGATACGGGCGGATACAAACTTCAGCGCGATGAAGGCACGAAAGAAGCTGAACTTGACGCATTGGTCGTAGAAAGGTCGCTTTCCATGATTGAAAAAGCGGATTTAGTTTTGCTTTTGCTTGAAGCGGGGCAGATTACCGGCGAAGATGAAGAATTTATCTTAAAGCTGCGCCCTTATTGGGACAAAGTGATTGCCGCCGTCAACAAAACGGAAGGCGGGCGTAAAGAAAGCGAAGCGTGGGAGTTTGCAAAGTTCGGGTTTAACGAGCTTATTTTTATTTCGGCAGCTCACGGCGATAATATCGGCGAATTGACGTACGCGCTCGTGTCGCGGCTGGATTTTTCCAAAGTCAAAGAGATTGAAACAGAAGAACCGATTAGAATCGCCATTATGGGTAAACCGAATACGGGAAAATCTACGCTGTCGAATCGACTGACTCATACGGAAGCGTCAATCGTAAGCGATTATGCGGGAACGACGCGCGACACTGTTGAAGGCGAGTTTGAATATCGGCAGAAAAAATTCATCGTTCTCGACACGGCGGGAATTCGGCGTAAGGCGAAAGTCAACGAAAATGTCGAATATTATTCGGTCAACCGTGCGATAAAAACGCTGTCCCGCGCGGACATCGTATTTCTTTTGATTGACGCGGAAGAAGGGCTTTCCGAGCAGGATAAAAAGATTTGCAGTCTTGCGTTTGAGCGCGGGCGCGGAATCATATTTGTTTTGAATAAATGGGACACGCAGCCGCAGGACAAAAAGACTTTCCGCGACAAAAAAGAATGGATAAATATCATGTTCGGGCAGATGGAATTTGCGCCGATTGCTGCGGTGTCCGCGCTTGAAGGAACCGGCATAAAGAATCTTTTAGACACCGCGCTTGAATTATATGCCCAGCTTACACGCAAAATCGAAACGTCCGCGCTCAACGCCGCGCTTAAAGACTGGCTGTTCAAATACCCGCCTCCGGCAAGCAAAACCGCGCATTTTAAAATCCGCTATATGACGCAGATACAGACGAATCCCGTCTCGTTTTTGATTTTTGCAACGCGCCCGGAAGTCGTCCCGCAAACATACATAACGTTTTTGAAAAACCAAATACGCAAAGATTTGGGATTCGATAAAATCCCCGTACAGTTGGAACTAAAAGCCAGCCGGCAAAAATGGGAAGAAAGGGAAGATTAGAAAAGTATAATATAAATGTTTTTATTTTCCTGTTATACTGATTTTACGGATGCAACACGGAAGGAACAAACAGGTGGTTGTTTTCAGTTAATTATGGAGGTTTATATGGGAAAATCAAAACGGTTTACGCTTAAAAAACGGCTGCCGATATATTTCGGGCTGCTAAGTATTTTTTCAATTTGCGTAATTAGCTTTATTGCCGTAAATCAGGCGACAGCTGCACTTGAAGTACAAATTCACAGGAATCTGACCACGATTGAGGAAGATCAGGCGAAGATTTTTTCGGAAAAATACATAGCATCTCCACGCTCAAATATTGAAACGCTTGCACACTGCGATACAATTTACCGTGAAGACATTCCCATAGAGCAAAAAATGGCATTTTTGATGCGTGAAGTTGCACGGAACACAGAACTTGGATGGCTTCGCGGCATTTACGGAAATAACTCGGCTTATTTGTGGTATACGGACGGAAAATCAAAATCCGGAAAAAAGAAAGAATGGGTGCAAGTAGCCTTGAGCGGGAAATTCGATATTACACCGCCTCACACGTCCGGACGAGACTATATTATTTACAAAGCGGCAGTTCCCGTTTACGGAGAAGATAACCGTATAAACGGTGTGCTTGCAGTCGAATATGATGCTTCGCAAATGTCAAAAGACATCGGAAAAATAGATTTGGGGCGCGGCGGAAAACTGTTTGTGCTGGACGCAGAAGGAACTGTAATTGCCGAACCCGATGCGGAAAAAATCAAAGCGGATCTTTTTGCCGCAAAAGAAGCGACAAAAAATAATACGGGCGGCAATTCTTCATCCGCTTCCACATCTGAAAAAGAAGACAGCTTTTCAATATTTAAGAAAAAAGCTATTGCAAGTTCGGGAAGCGGTTTTGATTTCTATCTGGATAACAAAGGCGTACGAAAAACCGCTGCTTACACAAAAATTCCTGAAACAGACTGGACTTTGGTTGCTTACGCCGAAGAAAAAGAGTTTATGGGTTCTATTTATCACCTTATCCGTCTGCTTTGCATCGCTGCAGGCGCGTGCATTTTGATTGTCATGGTAATTATTATTTTCATTTCTAAAAAAATCAGCACTCCACTTGTTTCTACCGCCGAGGCACTCAAAAATATTGCGGAAGGTGAAGGAGACTTGACGGTAAGTCTCCCGATGCACGGAAATGATGAAATCAGCGATATTTCGCTTTTTTTTAATAAGACGATTGAAAAACTGCGGAAATCCATAGGTTCCGTAGGAAAACACAGCAACATAATGGAAGATTTGGGCAATTCTCTTGCAGTCAGCATGACAAAAACAGCACTTTCGATTGATGAAATCCGTGCGAGCATAGTCGGCGTACAGGAAGAAGCACTCAAGCAGACCGAAAGTGTTTCGGAGACAAAAGGTACGGTTAAGAGGATTATCGGAAACATTGAATCGCTCAACGGCAATATTGAAAATCAGGCGGCAAGCGTTATGCGCTCGTCCTCTTCGATTGAAGAAATGGTTGCCAATATCGATTCTATTACGCAGTCTCTTGAGAAAAGCAACGCGCTGGTTAAAACGCTTGCGGATGCGACGGCGGAAGGAAAGCGCACGCTGCTCAATTCAAATTCCGTAACGCAGAAGATAATTGAACAATCGGGAGGACTTCTTGAAGCGTCGAGTGTGATTCAAAATATTGCAGAGCAGACGAACCTATTGGCGATGAATGCCGCCATTGAAGCCGCCCATGCAGGAGAAAGCGGCAAAGGTTTTGCCGTTGTTGCCGACGAAATTCGTAAACTTGCCGAAGAATCAAGTGTGCAGGGAAAGACGATTACGGAAACTCTCAAACATTTAAGCGATGAAATTACAACGCTTTCTTCTTCAACGCAGATTGTCGAAGAAAAGTTTAATGCAATTTTCCAACTGTCCGAAAATGTCCGCAGCATGAGCGCGGAGCTTACGCAAGCCATGCATGAACAGGAAAAAGGCAGCCGCGAAGTGCTTGATGCAATAAAACACATAAGCGCAATTACGGCAGACGTAAAAGCCGGCTCCCAAGAGATGCTTACCGGAGGACGGGGAATTTTTGACGAAATGCACAAACTGGATGAACTGACGCTGCACATTAAAGACCTCATGAACGAAATGAGCAACGGTGCATTGCAAATCAGTACCACAGTGCAGGAAGTAGATGGGCTTGCACAGAAAAACGACTTGAGCATTAAGAAACTTGTGCATGAGGTGAAAAAATTTAAGGTTTAGCTCGGCGGCGGGGAGAATATGGTTTTAAGAATTTAACCGAATTACCGCCGACTGTTATTTTTACAATGTTAAAACGGCAGCAACCGAGTATTTTATGGAATACAGATACAACATAGCCGCAAAGTGCCCTGATTGTAAAAGCCGGTGTACGGAAAGTCATGGCTTTTACCGCTGAGAAAATTGCGGCTATTGTTTTACACTCAAGCCGGAAGGCAGTGTAAAAATCACTGTGTGCCCGATACAGGACGTTCTTCCAAACTGCATCTTCTACTTTTTATTGCGTCGTTGATTCTTTCCGTATTGATGTAAAGAAGGATTTTTTATCGGTATTTTCGTTTCCGGGATATTCGTGCGCGAAATTATCGATATTGCAATTTCATTTTACAATCTGCAGCATTACGGTTACGTTATCGGCAGGTACGCTATTGTGCGTAAAGAAGACGGCGCGGGATGGCAGTTTATATTGTACACAGCCGTTTACGTTTTATTTATCGGGTTTATCGTATATGAGGTGATGAAGTAGGAATGCGAACACAGGCCGGAAAACCATTGAGTCTCTTTTAAACTCATTGGCACCGCCTGCGTTCTCCTATCGTTAGAAATAATTCCTACTTAATTATCTGTGTAGTATTGTGTCTGCAACGTATCAATAAAATCTTTTGCCGCTTTTCTGACTTTATTAACATCAGACGAAGACAAAGATTTACTTGAATCTAAAACAAGATAGATGATTGCCGAATGTTTATCTACATTCGTAGATGTCGTGTTCCCTTGCTCATATTCACTGTTTCTCCGCCATGTTGTTGCATCTTTAGCCTTATACCACTGCTGAATATAGTCTTTATTGATAGAGCCGCTATTCAAGTCAAAATCATCAAAATGAAACTTAACTATTCCTTCATTTTCTGTACCTGTAATGGATGTTTGACTGCATGTTATGCCGCTGTATTGGATATCTTTTAATGTGTATGTTTTTGTAGATTTGTCATAATTATACGTTCCGGTAAAGTACACTGCAGAGTTATCTGCATTGCTTGACAATGTTCCAATATTGTCAAACGTCATTTTATATACAGTTCCGTTTCCGGATGTCGGAGGTACTATCAACAAATCAAAACTGGTATGCTTCGTTACAATCGTAAGGTCCTTTGCAATTTTTCCGAATTCATCCCCAAGTTCATCAAAACTATCTTTGGTAACAGCTTTCCCGTTTGCTGTTTTTAATTGCTCAATATTATTCTTAAAGTCTGTAATCTCCTCTGCGGTTTCAATATCTTTGCCTTGCACACCGTATGCAGATGCCGTTACAGGCTGCTCTTTTACTTTCACCTCCTCAAGCTGTTTATGCAGCCACTTCAAATATTCCTTGCCATCCTCGCCTCCATAATTTTGACCGTCAATAGGCTCCGGCCACAAAGCAGGATTTGTAGAACCGACATCCAACCCGTCCGTAAACGTAATGATATTGCATGATTTCGTCTTTTTGGGAAATGTTGCTTCTTGCGATTTTAATTTATTCAATGCCTTGTGGACTGCATAAAACAGTACGGTGCCGTCTTTACTTGCCGGTTTATACTCTGCATCAAGAATAGATTTTAACTTAGATTTTCCGGTGCCACTTTTATCAAGTTTGACAAATTTATCAGTTAATTCATGCGTTTTACTGTCAAAAGAAAGAAGGCCAATGTAAAGTCCCTCTTCAAGCACTTCTTCTGACTGAGGTGGCGGCGTAGGAGTCCCGGCTTCAATTAAGCTAACCATTGCCTTTACTTTGCCTTCTTTTACGATAACAGTAATCTTATACTTATGACCTATAACAAGATTGTCCGTTACGCAGTTTTCTGTTTTCCCTCGAAGATCTTTTGCAAGAGTAACCGCGGAACCTCCTACAGAAACTTTCGTATTTTCACCGGCAGGGATACCGTAATGAGTTACGTCCCAAGTTCTCCAGGACAAAACTTTCCATTTGTGCTCTGACGCCGTTGCAACAAAATCGTACTCATACCGGCGTTTATCTGGAGTAACTAAATTCCACCCCACATTATTTTCATCCCATCCCTGCATATCACCTGCAATACCACCTGCAGACAAATCAATTACCTCATAATTTGGTTTAACTTCGTCCTTGTCCGTATTCTGCGAACAAGAAGTAGACAGCATACACGCCAAAAGCGCAGCACCTAAAAAGAAACCCATCTTTTTCTTCATAGTTTCCTCCAAAAGAATTTATTCACTCTCCTGATTTCTTCCATTATACCCCCCCCCCCCCGAGTTTTTGTCAAGCAGATATATCTGCGAAAATCCGGTCAAATCTGTTAAAAAATAGGAAAAATAATTAATCAACGCTCTCACTGCAAAATGATGGGTAGTGCCCTCATAACACACGAATAAATGCGGACAAATGTGTGTGCGAATTACATTAGGGCATCTCGAAAAAATCGCAAAAAGCGAGTTTTTCGAGATTGCGACGAGTTGTAACTCGCTGGATTATCGCGAGTTACAACATCGCATTTTCAAAGTTACCTCTAAAAACTGTAGTTTTTAGAGGTTCCCATTAGGAAGTTTTGGAGAAAATAAATATTATTGCACGGATAAACTCGGTAGATACCGGTATCTACCAAGTTTAGATAGTCCTATCTATTATTTATAGATGCCGCTATCTATTATTTATAGATGCCGGTATCTATT
>CAUUGI010000077.1:0-8660 GCA_963544675.1 uncultured Treponema sp. | reverse complement strand
GTCTATATTTCTGGTTCATCATTCCGGAGGACTTTGTATGAATAATTTAAAAGCATTAAAGCTTCTTATTGCTTTATGTGTTACGTTGGTTTTACCCGTTAATATTTTTGCACACGGGAAAAAAGATATTGATGAAAAAACTGCCGGAAATCCCTTAAGCTGGCAGGATTCTTTTGATTTGACCGAAAAGAAAAAAGGCAAATACAACATAATGATTACAGCTTCAGATTTAGGCGGAAATACGACGGTAGAAGGTCCATATAATATGTATGTTGACCCAAAATCGGATCTTCCTATTTGCGGGATTACGAATCCACGTCCTAATATGCGCGTTTTAGGCAATTTGAACATTGTAGGTACTTGTATTGATGATGATGCCGTTCAATATGTTGAATTGGTGCTCGACGGTGATGAATCAAATCCGATAAGAGCGAACGGAAAAGAATTTTGGTCGCATTATCTTGATACAAATAATTTGGAAGAAGGTCCGCATACAATCAAAGTTACCGGCTATGATATAAACGGACTTGTCGGCAATCCGTTTACCATTTCATGGAACCTTGACCGCAGACAGCCGCTTACAAATGTTGATAATTACGAGATGGGTACATTGGTATCCGGAATGATTACGTTTAAAGGAACCGTTGCGGACGGTAACGGAATTAAATCTCTAGCATATTCTATAGACAACGGCGAGACTTTCCGCGACGTAAAATTGAGCGGCAAAAAAGGTTCTACAAACTTTACGCTGCCTTTGGACACAAAAAAATTCCCCGACGGACCGGCTGTAATATGGTTTAAAGCACATGATATTACCGGTTCTGAAGGAATATATTCTTTTTTATACTTTGTAGATAACACCAAGCCGGATGTAAAAATCATTTATCCTGAAGAAAAAGAAGCCCAAAACGGAAAATTCCTTATCGGGGGATATGCAAAAGATGTTATGGGACTTACAAAATTGTCGTGGAAATTCGGCACGGAATCGGGGGATTTCGAACTTATTCCCGGAAATCCTTATTGGGGCATGATTTTTGATACAATCGGCTCTAAAGATAAATCGCGCAAATTTGAAGTAACTGCTCACGACATTGCAGGAAACACCGTTACGGTTTCAAGAATAATTCCGCTTAATCAAGATGCGGATAAACCGCTGGTATCTATTTCCGAACCGAATGAAAATACTTTAATAGGTTCGGATGATGTTTTGTTTATACGCGGTATTGCAAATGATGATGACGGCATAAGCTCGGTAAAATACAGTCTTGATAACGGCGAATGGATTGAAGAGGAAACAAAAGGCGTATTTTGCGGAAATATCGCCGCAGGAAAAGACATTGCTCCGGGTCTGCATAAAGTTACTGTAATTGCAAAAGATATAAACGGAGTGGAGAGCAATCCGTATACGGCGGCTTTTAAGGCTCTTGGTCCTCTTCCCGTTTTTTCCGACTTAAAAATCGGAACGGAAAATTTTACAGACGGAATGTCCGTTCATCCTGAAGCCGGTCTGAAATTCCAGACAACGATTTCAAGCGGAAGCGGTTTAAGTGCCGTTCACTATGATATTTTATGGGGCAATGAAGAAGTAATTTCAAAGGACATCGTTCCGAATAAAACCTCTGCGGCTGTGATTATTCCAATAGATGCTGCATTCCCGAAAGGGATTGTAAAGATTCACATGACGGCATCGGATTCTACCGGCCGCACAAAGGATTTAACGGCACTTTTAGACGTAATAAACACTTCGGAGCTTCCTTATGAAGAGCCTAAAATCGTGTTCGGGGACAGCACTGTAGATGAAAACGGAGTGATTATAAACAATTCCGAATTTCCGGCAACGGGATATTTTACGGGCGGAAAGGCAGCCAAAGCAGAAATTGTTCCTGCAACACAGTTTGCCTCTGCAGAACTGCACGGCAATCAAATTGTGCTTGTACCCGGAAAAGCTGTAGGTTCGTCCGAGCCTGTAATTGTCCGAATTACAACAGATCAAGGGCTGCGTTATGATTCTCAAAAATTGATATTCAAAAACGACACGGTTGTTCCTGCTATAACGATAAATAATGTGGATAAACCGCTGGACGGAACGCAAGGAAATATTACAATCAGCGGAAAAGTTGAAAGTGCTACGGGTATCGGCAAACTTTCATGGCGGCTTTTCAGTTCAAAGGCGGTATTTACAAACGGAATCATTACCTCCCTTGAACCGACTGTAAAATCTGATTGGAATACAATCGAAGCGTCTCGCACATTTTCAGTCCCGTTTAATTCTGAAAATTATGAAGCCGGCCTATATATCGTTGAAATTCTTGCAGAAAGCAGCGGAGGAAACAAAAGTGCTGCTGCAGTATGCATAAATACTATTCCGGCGGCGGAAGAAGCTCCGGCAAAAGGCGGATTAAAAGTACCGCTTTTCATGTGGGCTGATGGGGAAAACGTATATTATGCAGCATATTTTAATATGGAACTTGAAAATGCATTCGGTACATTTGCCCGCGCAAATATGAATGCCGGAAATAATTCATTGACGGCAACCGTAAATGCTGCCGACGGAAAATCTTACCCTTCAAAATATAATGCTCCAAACGCGGCGGAAATAGATGCACATATCGCTTCTATAAACGGCTCTCCGTATATGAGCGGAATGCCGGTAGAAATTGCGCAAGGTTCATCTGCCGCACTTTCGCTTGCAATTGATACAAATGCACAAGTCGGCAGCGTATCTTACGAAATTACCGGCACGGACGTTCCGGGCGGTACTTCAAAGCAGGCAGGCTCCGTCAAATTGTCCAAACCTGTCGAAGGTACCGGATGGACTGCGGAAATTCCGCTTACGAATCTGCCGGTACGCATGAATAATATAAAACTTACGGTGAATGCAGGAGCTTCTTCAAAAACCGTTACAGGTTCATTCGGCACGGTACGCCCTTCAAATCCGGAAAATACGGATGATTTACGCGCTGTTTATGTATCTGAAGGCGATAATACGCAGTTCAATAAAGAAAGTTCAAGCTACGTTATGGTGTCCGGAGGAAAATTAAATTTCTACGCAAATACGCCCGAACTTCAATCTGCCGAATTTGCTGCCGCTGTTGACGGTTTTACGCTTGAAACACAAGGAAACAATGTAATAATCACGGCGAATAAAGACGGAAGTTTTAACGGAGTCTCCGTCCGCGTAAAAGATGTAAACGGAGCAACTTATACTTCAAAAGGCGTGAATATTATTGTGGATTCAGGTGCGCCGGAAGTGCATATTACAACGCCGGAATTACATCAATGGGTAAAAACTTCCATAAAAATAAGCGGAACAGCCTCCGACTATTCGGGGATCAAATCCGGCGAATACTCAATTGACGGCGGACAAAACTGGCAGCCAATGAGTATATCGGTTACGAAAGGCGCGATAGGCGGAACATTTAACGCAACGGCGGATATTTCATCTTTGGAAGAAGGGCTTGTCGATGTTGATGTGCGCGTATTCGATGCGGCAGGATATGTATGCTATGCACACACCGCCGTTCATAAAGATACTTTGCCGCCGGATGTAAAAGTAATTCTGCCTAATGATGATGCCGTAGTCAACGGAACGAATCTTATGGCGTTTACCGTAAGTGATTCCGGCAATTTTGACAAAGCCTATTACATTTTTCCGGCGTCCGGTAAAAACAGCGGAAAAAGAAATGAACTTGAAGCTTACGGAAGCGTACTTACAAATGTAGGAACCGAAGAGCAGCCTATAGACCCGTCTATGTCGTTCCAGTTTGCGGATTCAGCCGGAAATATTACGGAAATCGGCGCATGGAAATTTTCAATCGACAGTCAATCCGATTTACCGATATCAGAAATTCATCTGCCTATAGAGGACGAAGTTATAACAAAGGACTTTACGATTTCCGGCGTTATTTACGATGATGACGGCGCATCAAAAATCTATTACAAAATCGACAACGGCGAATATAAAGCTTTACCGGAAGCAGGAACAAGTTTTGCAATCGATGTACCTTTTTCAACAATGGTTGATAATGAACATACGGCATTTGTATATGCTGTCGATGCAAACGGCGTAAAAGGACCTGTTGCAGAACGTAAATTCCGCGTATCCACGGAAGAACCTAAAGGTTCGGTTGTAAAACCTGCAATCGATACATCCGTAAAGAAAAATATAACCATAACCGGTACTGCGACGGATAAGAACGGAATTGAGAAAGTTCAAGTTTCTCTTGATAACGGAAACTCATATAACGATGCTGTCGGTCAAGAAGAATGGTCTTATACTTTCGATACTCAAGCAATTCCAAACGGAACACAAGTTGTATTCGTAAGAGTGTTTGACAAATACGGAATCGAAGGTTTGTATTCAAGCCTCATAAATATCGACAATGCAAATCCGGAACTTATGCTGGACTTGCCGATGGATTCATCATATACGGCAGGACCGCTGTTCTTTTCAGGCTATGCATTTGACAATGTGAGCATAACCGAACTTTTTGTAACCGTCAGAAGTCTTGAACAAAAATCTGTCCCCAAAGCCATGCAGCACGTAAATTTCAGTCTCGATAGAATTATCGCGCAGACTGTTGATATGTCCGGTCTTGAAAACGGTTCTTATAATATTGAAATTACAGCACTTGATAAGGCAGGTAATGAAACTCACTTGAGCCGAAACGTTTTCTTGAATAAAAACAAACCGGCAGCCGTTGTAGATTTGCTTTACCCGTTAAACGGCGAGCATAAGCAGGGAAATTTCAATATTTACGGTACCGCAATTGCGGATAAAAAGATAGAAACATTATCGTTATATGTTGATGACAAACACGTTGAAGAATCATCTCTTACTTCAAGCGGATATTTTGTATTCAATATGCTGCCGGAAAAAATTACAGCCGGAAATCACACATATCGTGTAGATGCACGTGTTGAAGGCGGAACCGTAATACGTTCAAGAGAGCAAACTTTAACATATTCTCCGGCAGGTCCGTGGATTACTACAGATAATTTTAATTACGGAGACTTTGCTTCAAATCGTCCTTATATAATAGGGCGTGCAGGTTATTCCATCGACGAAGAAGAATTGGCGTTATCAAAGTCAAAAAATGCGACGAAAGAACAAAAATCGGCAACAAGTCTTAAAAAGGTCGCGAAAATCGAAATAAGTTTCGATAACGGAAAGACTTTTAAACAAGTCTCCAAATCTGAAAAATGGCGGTACCGCATAGAAAATCAGGATTTGACGGAAGGCTATCATTTTATGCTTGTAAGAGCGACAATGAGCAACGGAGAATCGTGCATTGAGCGGACAATTATACAAATTGACAACACAAAGCCTGAAATAAGACTTATTTCTCCGAATGCAGGTGGCAGATACAATCAAGAATTGGTATTTTCCGGACTTGCAAGCGATAATGTTGAATTGAAAGACGTAAAACTTACACTGCGTAAAGGCGATAAAGCGTCGTATCAGCTGCCGTCATTTATACAGGGATTGTATCTTGACACTCATTTCTGGGGTGCGACATTATTTGATATAGGAGTTGGACTTACGTTCTTTGACGACAACGTAAAACTTCAGTTCCAATGGGGACAATTTACGCAGCAGCAAAGAAACATATTCTCCAAAACCGATATGCGTTACGGCGGAGACAGCGTTATAGGAATAAAAATACTTGCGAATGTCGGACAGATTCCATTTTCATACTTCTTTGGGCGCGATTTGGAATGGCTTTCGGCAAATTTTGCAATTGGAGCCAACTTCAGTCGGTTCAATGAAACTAACAGCGGCACACCTCAGATTCTTTCCGCATTATTGGGACAGATAGAATTTCCGAAAGTTTCTTTGCCGCAATTGAAAATGTTCAGCGCATTTTCGTTGTACACCGAATTCTCTTTGTGGTTTATTCCGACCGATGTTTCCGGTACTATCGGCATAAAAAATCTTGTGCCGCAAATATCGGAAGGCATTCGTGTAAATATATTCTAAACTTTAATCAACATACCCCGACGCAGAGCATCGGGGTATTAAACCCTCCGCACGAATCAACAACCTCGTCGCAGTGCGACGGGGTGTTGAACCGCCGGCAAGAATAAACTGAAACTTCCTGAGTATCAGCGATTCAAAACACTGCCTTGTAAATATTAAAAAAGCAATGTAGACTTCAGCCCATGATGGATTTAGAACTTCTTGATAAGTCTGTAAGACGTGTTTACGATTTCCCAAAGCCCGGCATTCTTTTTTATGATGTTACGGGGATTTTTATAGATCCCGATGCATTTTCATTCTGTATAGACAAAATGGTTGAATTATACAGCGATAAAAATATCGACGGCGTTGCAGGAGTAGAATCGCGAGGTTTTTTGTTTGCCGCTCCGCTTGCAGACAGATTGAAAATTCCGCTGGTACTTATACGAAAACGCGGAAAACTTCCCGGCGATACATATAAATGCAAGTATGCACTTGAATACGGAACAGCAGAAATTGAAGCGCATAAGTGCGACATAAAGCCCGGTCTTAATTATCTTATTGTTGATGATTTAATCGCTACCGGCGGAACTTTAGTTGCCGCACGCAATCTAATTGAGCAAGGCGGCGGAACGGTTTCCGATTTCTTTGGCGTACTCGGCTTGCCCGAGCTTAATTACGAAAAAGTACTTGCGCCATCAAAAATCACTACTCTCATAAATTATCACGGAAAATAGCGGTATCTTATCAAAACTTGGACGCGGTTACATTAATCTTTCAAAATAAATACACAGGGCTGCCTGAAAAATATTTACGTTTTAAGGCAGCCCTAATATTTTTTGTGATAAAGTAAAAATCAGTCCAGCTTAATGCCGTCAAGCCAATTTAATGTATCACGTTTTGCGCTGTCCCGCGATTTTTGAGCTGTCTGACCGCTCATTGAAAAACCGTTAAGCACTGTTGATTGCGGACATTTTGAGGCAACGGTTCTTAATTTTTACCTTAATTAACAAGGATTTTAAAACGCAAAGATGCTTGCTTTATCGGCTTTGAAAACGATGTTATGTGATTTTAATATAAATCAGAATGTGTCCCTGTCCTAAATAGAAGTAATTCTAAATCTTTTTCCTTTACCTTATAAATTAAAAGTAAATCAGGACAAACATGATATTCCCTGTAACCTTTATAATTTCCTGCTAAAAGGTGGTCGCGTTTCTCTTCTGGTAGCAATTCTTGCTTCTGGAGCATACCTATTACTTTGAAAAGTTCATCAATATCAACATGACGCTTCTGAGCAAGTTTATAATCCTTTTTGAATTGAGTTGTATATACAAGATTAAGCATCTAATGAAGCTCTCAAATCCGAAATAGTCGAAAACGGACCATGCAATTCTTTTCCATTTTCAGCAAGTTCGATTGTCTGTCTTGTAAGACTATTCGGTAAATCGCTTTTTATTTCAAATGGGATTCTATGTTCACGTACAACAGCTTTTGCAAATAAAGTAATTGCGGTAGAAACAGGCATACCAAAATCTTCGCAAATTAAAGAAAATTCATTTTTTAACTGGCTATCCATCCTAACACTGAATGCTGATTGGTTCATATATACACCTCTTTGATATAAATATACACCCATTCGATATCTGTTTACAACTTATTATAGTTTTCTTTTATTCTTGTCTATAATAAAAAATAACACTTTCTCAAATAAAAATTACCGCAAGTCCAAAACTGCTCAAAGGGTAGTCTACGTACCATATTTTAGCCGTAGTGAACATTTTTCGAAAGAACTTGCCCGAAAATACCACATAAATATTTTTCAGACAGCCCTAATATTGTTTGTGATAAGCTAAAAATCAGTCCAGCTTAATACCGTCAATCCACTTTAATGTATCACGTTTTGCGCTGTCCCGCGATTTTTGAGCCGTCTACCCGCTCATTGAAAAACCGTTAAGCACTGTTGATTGCGGACATTTTGAGGCAACGGTTCTTACCGTATTTGAAAGTCCGCTTCCGGCATGAGTGCAGAACGCAATAATCATTTTATCTGAAAAATCACTGTTTTCCAGAAATGTGTAAACAGCCATCGGTAAATCACCCCACCGGTTCGGGCAGCCTAAAAAGATAATATCATAATCTTTCAGATTGTCGATTTCTTCTGCAAGCGCAGGACGTGCTTTTTTCTTTTGCTCTTCCAAAGCGACATTCGTACATTTCCTGTAATTTTTAGGATAGGTTAAGGATTCCAAGTAAATAATCCTTTACCGAAAAGGAAAAAGCTTATGGAAAAATTATCAAATCACATGTCGAAGCACGGTTGATTTTATGGGGAAATTGTAAGTCTAATAGGCTCTGCAGCTATGTCCGCAAAGATGTGAACTACCGGCCCAGATTAAACATTTCAAACGATTTTTCTCTGAATTGCTCTCTTGATACGATTCCCCCATCTTCTATTCCTTCAGTAAATCCATCAAGCCGACATTTATAAACAGATTGTCTTTTCCAACCTTTATACAGGTAAGAATACCGATAGATTCCAGCTGATGCAGGTAACGGGAGGCTGCTTTCCGTTCTATCCCCAGCACTTTTACAATGAACTCAGTTTTGCAATAGGGATTTTCAAAAAGGGTTTCTATCAGTTCTTTTGAATAAATTTTCGGAGCTTTCGATTTTACTTTTTCGATTGTGTTATCTAACAGTT
>CAUUGI010000076.1:0-8734 GCA_963544675.1 uncultured Treponema sp. | reverse complement strand
TACAGATATAATTCGGTCTGCTGTCCGCTTAAAGTTTTCCTTATCGGAAAACTTGCGAAATATAAAACAAACTTGAACGACAAGGAGATTTTCAATCTATGAAAAACAAAAATACGACTGCATTGGGAAGCGGACTTATATGGTTCGGAGCGGCGGTTTCAATTGCGGAAATTCTTACGGGGACTTATATTGCGCCGCTCGGAATGCTGAAAGGTTCGATTGCAATCCTTACAGGACACATAATCGGGTGTGCGCTGCTGTTTTTTGCAGGATATATCGGCGCACTTTCGCGAAAAAGCGCGATGGAAACGACCAAACTCAGTTTCGGGCAGCTTGGAAGCTGTTTTTTTGCGCTCTTGAATGTTATACAACTTGCAGGATGGACTTCCATAATGATTTATGACGGTGCAAAAGCTGCAAACAATGTATTGCAGACGGGAACTTGGGTTTGGGCGCTCATAATCGGCGCGCTTATAATTTTGTGGATTGCTCTTGGAATTACAAATCTCGGTAAAATAAATATTTTTGCGATGACTGCGCTTTTCATTCTTACGCTTGTTTTATGCAAAGTAATATTTTTTACCGGAGCGGACAGTAAGAACATCTTAGACGGCACTCTTTCTTTCGGAAGCGCAGTTGAACTTTCTGCCGCCATGCCGCTTTCTTGGATTCCTCTTATAAGCGACTACACAAAAGATTCGGAAAAACCGCTTCGCGCAACGCTTTTTTCCGCCGTTACCTACGGAACAGTAAGCACTTGGATGTATGTAATAGGCATGGGTGCTGCAATTATCACAGGAGAAAGCGACATTGCCGTCATCATGCTTAAAGCGGGACTCGGCATCGCCGCACTTGCAATAATAATTTTATCCACTGTAACTACAACATTCCTTGACGCATATTCTGCAGGCATTTCATCAAAAACGATACACTCCAAAGTCAATGTAAAATTAACGGGAATCTTGATTGCACTCATGGGAACTGCTGCCGCAGTCGCCTTTCCGATGGATGATATTACAGAGTTTTTATATTTCATCGGCAGCGTTTTTGCTCCGATGACAGCCGTTCTTCTTGCAGACTATTTTGTATTAAAATCCGACAGTGCAGGCAAAAAACTCGACATAGCAAAGCTCGCTGTTTGGCTTGCAGGTTTTATAATTTACAGAATCCTGATGAAAACGGATTTGCCTATAGGATACACGCTGCCGGACATGGCAATAACTTTTGCATTGGCAATATCAGTCGGCATAATCGGAAAAACTTTCAAGCCGTGCAACAGTAAAATTCCGCCCGATGTGAAGGCTCTTTCGGATAAAAGTTAATCTCCGCGATAAATTTTTGCGTATTCTTGTTACGGGGTGCGTTTTGTCTTATAATAGCGCAACTTTCTTTTGGGTGGTACAAAATGGCGTATGAAGTTACGGCGACAAGGCGTCGTCCGCAGTGTTTTGAAGACCTTGCAGGGCAGGAATTTGTCGCGGAAACGCTTAAAAATTCTATAAAGACGGGACGGATTGCGCACGCATATTTGTTTTCCGGACCGCGCGGGTGCGGCAAAACTTCTACCGCCCGCATTCTTGCAAAAGCCTTAAATTGTCAATCTTCAGATGCGCCTTCCGTACAGCCGTGCGGACAGTGCGAATCCTGCAAAGCGATTACCAACAGTTCCAGTATCGATGTTATCGAAATCGACGGCGCGTCCAACACAAGCGTAAACGACGTGCGCCAAATTAAAGACGAAGTCATGTTCCCCCCGAACAACGGCAGATACAAGATTTACATAATCGACGAAGTACACATGCTTTCTACAAGCGCGTTCAATGCGCTCCTTAAAACGATTGAAGAGCCGCCGCCCTACGTGATTTTTATCTTTGCGACGACGGAATTGCAGAAAGTCCCTGCGACGATAAAAAGCCGCTGCCAGCAATACAATTTCCGTTTGGTAGGTGTTGAAAAATTAAAGTCGCTGCTTTCCGACGCGGCAACGGAACTCGGCATTCAGGCGGACGATGAGGCTCTTTATTGGGTTGCGCGGGAGTCAGGCGGTTCCGTCCGCGATTCCTACACGTTGTTCGACCAGGTGGCGGCGTTCAGCGGCGGACACATTACTTATGAAAAAATCCGCGATAAGTTGGGCTTACTAGGCGTGGAGCGGCTTAATTCCGTTTTTGAATCGTGCGTAAAGTCCGAATCGGAGAGCGTCGTTCAGCATATCAATGAATTTCTTGAATCCGGCATTTCGATTGAACAACTTATCTCCAACAGCGCGGAATATTTGCGCTCTCTCCTTTTGATAAAAAACGGCGTAACAAAAGAAGCATTGCTCGGACAATCCGGCGACAGATTCAGCGCGGCGGTTATTGCCGCATGGAACACGGTACAGGTTGAGCGTGCGCTTTCCGTTTTTTTGCAGCTATACCGAGACATCCGCTATTCCGTTTCTCCGCGTTACGAGCTGGAACTTGCTTTCAGCCGCTTATGCTGGCTTACTCAATACGTTTCTCCGCCGGAAGTAAAAGCGTCCCTTGACGCGGCGTATAATCTGCTTGCCGGAAACGCACCGGCGCGGTCGGAACCTAATACACACAGCGGAAGCGGTATTACAGGTACACCGTCGACAGAAAATACCGCGCAGCAAAGCATCGGCTCAATCACCGCCGAAATAAATCAATCTGAAGTTTCCGATACGAATACCGATTCCGGAAACACCGGCCGGGCTCAAGACGCGCAGAAGCCCGTTATTCCGGCAGGAATGCCGCAATTTTCCGCGCTGAGCGGTAACAGTGCCGCAAGCGAAGGACAAAACTCAGGAGCCGGACACCCTTTTTATAACGGCGGAACGCTGCCGCCTCAACAATCGGCGGAAAACCTGCCGTCTGAGCGCATTACAGAAAATGCTTCAGGTATTCAAAACGGCTCTACAATTCAGGGAAGCACTAAAATCTCCCCTGCCCCGTCGAATAATTCTTCATATTCGGAGCAGGATTGGTCCGACTCCTATGCGCCGGACGATACAAGTCCGGATGAGAACGAAGATTATGAATACGCGGAAAACGAAGTTGAACAGGAAGCGCAGGACATTGAACAGGAACAGACTGAAACGGAATCTTCCGTCAACGACGCTGACGAATACGCACTGCCGGAAAATCCTGTCGATATACATGAAAGCAGCGTAACTTTTTCCGCGCCGGACGGCAGCTCCATCACGATGGGTAAGTTGTTCGGTTCCGTGATTGCGGAATTAAAGGTAGATAATGCAGGGCTTGGCGCGGCTTTAATGAACACGGGATGCTGGGAACTTTCCGGCAATAAAATTACGGCTTCAATCGGCGCGGAATACCAGAAAAACTTTATTGAACGGGAGAAAAGCAAAATTCTTTCAATAATCAACAGATATTGCCGTGCTGAAATGCAGTTTGAAATCACTCTTGAAGAAAAATCTGCAAACGACAAGCCTGCAGAACTTCCTTTGCAAGTAAAAATCTTATGCAATACATTTAAAGGCACTCCAATCGGAGTGTAATTCAAGCTAACCCGCTCCGAACAGGTTTGACATATATAAAGAGGAATGCAATGAATCCATTTGAATTGATTAAAAATACGGCGGCATTAAAAGAGCAGACCGAAAAAATGCAAAAAGAACTTGAAATGCTGACTGCAGAAGGTTCTTCCGGCGGAAGAATGGTGGTTGTAAAAATGAACGGCAAATTTGAGATGACGGATATAAAACTTGATCCGCTTTGCGTCGATAACCGCGACATAAAAATGCTGGAAGATTTAATCGTCGCCGCTCAACACGACGCGGTTTTAAAATTACAGGATATGCTCAAAGAAAAGACAGGCTCCATGCTGCAAGGACTGAATCTTTCGGACTTGGGACTTTAACTATGCCGAATATAATCGACGGCCTTACGCAGTCTTTTGCGCGGCTTCCGGGAATCGGCAAAAAGAGCGCGGCACGTATAGTCAATCATCTTCTTAAAGCGGATGCTGCGTTTATGCAGTTGTTTTCATCCCAGATTGCCGAATTACAGAGCCGCATAAAGCCGTGTTCCGTATGCGGCGCATGGACGGAAGAAGACTTGTGTCCGATTTGTTCAAATCCCCTGCGGGACAGTTCCGTTATATGCGTGGTGGAACAAGCTCAGGATGTTGCAACAATTGAAAGCGCGGGCGGATACAACGGCGTTTTTCATGTATTGGGCGGTGTTATTGCGCCGCTTGAAGGAATAGGAGCTGCTCAGCTCAATATCGATTCTCTTGTAAAGCGCGTAAATGCAGGCGGCGTTTCGGAAGTCATTCTTGCAACAAACCCGACTTTTGAAGGAGATTCGACTGCCCTCTACTTAAACCAGCTTTTACACCGCAGCTCCGATGTAAAAATTACGCGGCTTGCAACCGGTATTCCTGTAGGAGGCGACTTGGAATACGCGGATAAATTGACGCTTGCAAGGAGCTTTCGAGGAAGGGCGGAAGTCAACTGATTTTATACAAACTTGAGATTGAACAAAAATAAATTTATGATTTATGCGAATTGCATTTTAGGAGTGTAAAAATGTCATCACTATATGGAGATTTTCTTGTTGAAAACAGAGACTTTGAAGACTATACGGATTTAAAAAAGAATTGCCGGCTTAAGGCTCCGGAGAATTTTAATTTTTCCTACGATATCATAGACAGATACGCCAAAGAATGTCCTGAAAAACGAGCACTTGTTTGGTGCGATGATAACGGCGAAGAAAAGATTTTTACATTTGCGGATATTTCGGTCGAATCAAAACGGGCAGCATATTTCCTTTCCGCAGCCGGCATAAAAAAAGGTGACGCCGTCATGCTGATTTTAAGGCGTCGTTATGAATTCTGGATTTTAATGCCGGCACTGCATAGAATCGGTGCAATTGTCGTTCCTGCAACAGACCAGCTGCTTCAAAAAGATATTGAATACCGCACGAATGCTGCGGAAATAAAGATGATTATCTCGTATGAAAATCCGATTATCCAATCTGAAATTGAAAAAGCCATGCCTGCTTCAAAAACGGTAAAAACACTTGTAACGGTCGGTTCCGAGCGCAAAGGCTGGGTAAACTTTCACACAGAATATGAAAAATGCACAGCGGAATTTCCACGTCCCGTAGGAGAAGCGGCAACAAACAACGAAGATCCCATGCTGATGTATTTTACATCCGGCACTTCCGGCTATCCGAAAATGGTACTTCACAATTTTGTATACCCGATCGGTCATATAATCACCGCAAAATATTGGCACGGAGTTGTTGATGACGGTCTTCATCTTACGGTTGCAGAAACAGGCTGGGCAAAAGCGACATGGGGAAAACTATACGGACAATGGATATGCGGGACTGCAATATTCGTTTACGACATGACAAGTTTTAAACCGGATAAAATGCTTCAAAAGATTTCGCAATATGGCGTTACTACATTCTGCGCACCGCCTACGGTTTACCGATACCTGATTAGACAAGACCTTTCTAAATACGATTTATCTTCCGTTGTAAGATGCACAACTGCCGGTGAGGCGTTGAACGGAGAAGTTTATAATAAATTTCATCAATTTACGGGACAGAAGATTTTTGAAGGATACGGGCAAAGCGAATCCGCAATTATTGCGGGAAATTTCTTAAACGAACCGGTAAAGCCCGGCTCTATGGGAAAAGCATCGCCCGCCTATGAAGTGGAAATCGTAGATCCTAACGGAAAACCCGTTGCAACCGGCGAAGTCGGAGAACTTGTCATTCATGTAGACAGGGAATATTCATTCGGACTTTTAACCGGTTATTACAGAGATGTCGCGCTTACGGCGGATGCTTTTGACGGCGGCGTATATCACACGGGCGATACGGTTTATCAAGATGAAGACAATTATATTTGGTTCGTCGGACGAAAAGACGACATTATTAAATCTTCCGGTTACAGAATCAGTCCTTTTGAAGTTGAATCGGTATTGCAGCAGCATCCGTCGGTTATGGAATGTGCTGTTACAGGTGTAGAAGATGCAAAGCGCGGTCAAGCGGTAAAAGCTACTATTGTGCTTTCACCCGGCTTTGAAGCAAGCCATGAACTTGAAATCGAACTTTTCGATTTTGTAAAACACGAAACAGCACTGTATAAATGCCCGCGCATAATAGAATTCGTAAAAGAACTGCCGAAAACAATAAGCGGTAAAATACGCCGCGTGGAAATCCGCGAAAAAGACAAAGGCAAAGACCCTGAAAAAGTAAAACAAGACTTTTAATTAGGTCGAATATAGAGTTTTGGAAATAGCAGTTAAATACTGCTGTGCTTTCGACGAGAACTTCGTTCGCTGCGCTCACTACCGAGTTTGCAATGCAAACTCGCCAGCCGCAGTCGAGCTCCTCGCTCGAAACGGCACACCGATGGAACCTCGTCTGCGCACAAACGATGCTTATTTCAAAACTCGAAATTAAGCCTAATTAGGTGTATAAACTTTGCGCGTTTTAACAGCCGGTTCAGTCCGGCTGTTTTTTTATGTTATTCCGGCATTAGATCTAATAAACCTGGCAGGGGGCAAAGCGGCAATTCGATGCTGTGGGCAAATACTTTGTCCGTCGGGGAAAATTTCATATACATAAAGAAAGTCAGAATCCTTGCGAAGTTGTATTTTTGCAGCTTGTATGATAAAAATTACGTCAACGTAGATTAAAACTGTTCAAAACTTTTCGTTTTCGAGCAGTTCTATTATTTTGACTTTACCGGAGGCTGTATGAAGAAAGCTGTTGTTTTTTTGTCGGACGGGTTTGAAGAAATTGAAGCCCTTACTGTTGTTGATTATCTTAGGCGCGCACAAATTGAAGTTGTTACGGTTTCCGTTCCGCCTGCGGGAAAATCTTCGATTGATATGCCGACAGGTTCTCACAATGTATGCGTAAAAACGGATTGTGCTTTTGAAGATTTTTTTAAGAATCAAAAAGAGCTTCCCGACCTTGTGTATACTCCCGGAGGAATGCCCGGAGCGGTAAATCTTGCTTCATGCAAAGAAGTTATAGATTTTATTAAGGCTTGTTTTGAAAACGGCAAATATGTTGCAGCAATTTGTGCGGCACCTGCTGTAGTCCTTGCAAAAACAGGTGTTCTGCGCAGTAAAAAATGGACTTGCTATCCGGGCATGGAAGCAAATCTTTTCGAATACTGCGGCGGACAGGAAAAAGCTCTTTCCTGTATGAATGATTCCGTATTCATACTAGACAAACCTTTTATTACGGACGGAACAGTAATTACAGGACGAGGTCCGGGTGCCGCCGAAGAATTTGCGATGGAGCTTGTAAGGCTGCTTGCAGGAAGCGAAACCGCAGACAAAATAAAAAAAGCGAGTATGCAGCGGTAAGAAATTATAAACGAGTGTTTCCCGAAAAATATTCACTTAGATTAAAAAAGGCTGTCCAAGACTTAAATTTCTTGAACAGCCCGCTGTTTATCAAAATGTTTTATAGATAAAATTAGACTTGAGCGATAACCAAATTATTACTCAAGTCTGTTAAGATATCGGTTTAGTATCGAGTTTTTCGAAACTCAATATTTGCCCCGTTTATCTTTTCCATATTTTTAGATTGTCTTTTCTGATTTTGACCTGTTCTTCAGGAGTCTTTTTGAAGTAATCTTGACCAAGACCGCCTTCAAATCCGCCGTAAATGGGGTTAGGAAGAACGATATACTTTACACCGAAGTCATTCTTATTTGAATCGGCAAATGCGCGGCGGTCTGCATTCTGCTTTCCGTATACATCGCCGGTAAAATCATCCATGTTGTCGCCAAGATACATAACGATTTCATATCCCATGTCCCGAATTTTCTGAAAGCGTTCCGTCTTGTTGGAGCCTTTGTCTTTCAAAAGCATTGTTTCGTCCGTTACATTTTTGAATCCGAGAGCTTTCAAATTATCTACAGTCGGTTGATATTCCGCACCGGTTTTTCTGTTGGATACAAAGAACATTGTTCCGTTGTGGGAATTGACATAGTTGGCAAAGTCAACTGCGCCGGGAATTGCATCGGTTTGTTTTGCTTCACACCATTCCGTCCATACTTTTGAATCAAATGTCATGTGTTTGACTGCACGATATGCGCCTTCCTTGCTGTTATCTATCAACGTTTCGTCAAGATCCGCAACAACTGCGCGTTTTTTGCCCGCAGGAACTGTTGTTTGGTCGTAAATCATTTTTGCAGTATTGAAAGCTTGATAAGCCAATGCGCGGTATTCACCCGACTGCTGCATCCAGTTCATTGCCAGCACCGTCTGCTCAAGCAAAAGAGCTCTCGCCTCTGCATCGCTGTCTTGCGTTTTCGGAGTTGAAGCGCATCCCGTCGTTACAGCAACAAAGAAAGAAATAAGTAATATTTTTTGTATTATGCTTTTCATTAAAGCACCTCCTGTAAAACTTTCAAAAAACTTACGTTTCCAAAAAGTTTTTACCTGTGCACACGCACACAAATATATTTGAGAGTTTGCAACGCAAACTTGAATAAAAAAACGGCACAAAGCACCGCTTTTGTTTATTCAGCCTCATGATACAATGTTATGCGTAATGTATTGATTTGTCAAAAATAATTAGGCGGAATGCAGCCGCTCCGTCCGCTTCGATAAAATGCACTTGCATTATCCGCAATCCGACTTTAAAATAGATTGAAAATAACCTGACAGGCTGGCTTGACACAAATGAGAGAAATCAATATTTTACCCCCCCCCCCCCCCCGACTTCCG
>CAUUGI010000075.1:0-9102 GCA_963544675.1 uncultured Treponema sp. | reverse complement strand
CTTGAAAAAATCGCCGAACTCGGTGTAAAGGCGGGCGCAAAAGGCATGGCACCCGAAAAAGCGGCGTCTTTAGTCGACTACAGCAAAGATTTTTTCGGAAAAAAGGCGAGCCTTACCGTCAGCGGGCAGCTTGAAGCGGAAACGCTTGCCACCGCGCTCAGCCGCGTTTATACGTTCGGACCCACTTTCCGCGCGGAAAACTCCAATACGCCGCGCCATTTGAGCGAGTTTTGGATGTGCGAACCTGAGATGGCGTTTTTTGACTTGAACGACGATATGGATTTGGAAGAGGAATTTATCAAATATCTGTTGAATTGGACGCTCACAAAATGTACGGAGGATATGGATTTCTTTGAAAAACGCATTCAGCCGGGCATTAAGGCGCAGCTTGAACACGTCGTCAACACGCCGTTTAAGCGCATTTCCTACACGGATGCCGTCGCCGAACTTGAAAAGCACAATGCCGAATTCGAATTTCTGATTGAGTGGGGAAAAGAATTACAGACCGAACATGAACGCTATCTGACGGAAAAGATTTTTAACAGTCCCGTAATGGTTTACAATTATCCCAAAGACGTAAAAGCATTCTACATGAAGCAAAACGACGACGGAAAAACCGTCCGCGCAGTCGATGTGCTGGTGCCGGGACTTGGCGAAATTACCGGCGGCAGCGAGCGCGAAGAAAATTACGATAAACTGCTTGAAACCTGCCGCGCTCGCGGAATGGATATGACCAACTATCAGTGGTATTTGGATTTACGACGCTTCGGCACGGTTCCGCATTCGGGGTTCGGCTTGGGATTTGCGCGTCTTTTGCGCTACATAACAGGTATGGCAAACATCCGCGATGTAATTCCTTACCCGCGCGCGCCGCGCCTTGCCGATTTTTAAGCCCGAACGCGCTTGATGACCGATAAAAAGAAATACGCCCTGCTTGAATTTCTGCAGGGCGCATACATTACGTCATCTCTCTATGTAAAAAACAATCTCGACGCCTGCGCGTCCGCGTGTTCGTTCGGTTTTATATTTTCGTTTATGCCGATAATTCTGCTTATTCTTACGATTTTTATAAATATCCTGCACGTGTCTTCTTTTGCGGTGCAGACAATCATAAGTCTTGCAGAAGATTTAGGCGCAGGATTCGATGTTATGAAGTTTATCGACACGCTTTCCGACGGGGCGACTCTTTCTTTTGTCAATATCGTGCTGGGATTTTTTATCGTGTGGATGGCGCGGAAACTTTTTTTATCGATCGTGCAGGGGTTGGCGCAGATTTTTAAGCCTGTTGCACGAGCGCGCCCTATAATAAAGCAGCTTTTGACATTCGCAGGCGTGTTGATTGCCGTCATCGTTGCTGCCGTTATGTTTTTTGCCGCTTTTACAACTCGGCAAATTTTTTCTCTTCCCTTATTCACGTATATTTCGGAAAATATCGGATTGCCCGTTCTGTTCAGCAGACTTTCAAATCGACTTACCAACACGGCACTTTACGTTATGCTTTTTATTTTGACAGTGATTGCATATAAATTTGCGACAGGCTCCCGACCGCCGTTTAAACTTTGTATCGTTTTTTCGGGACTGTGCACAATTTCATTTTATGTTTTTATCGCCGTCATTTCGTTTTTCTTAAACCGCGCAAATTACAACACGATTTACGGCGTTTTAAGTAATCTTGTCGTCTTGCTTTTTGAAGTTTATATATTTTTTACGCTGTTTTTATTTTTTGCGCAAGGAATTTACACCGTCCAGTATTTTCCGTCTCTTCTTTTGACGGAATTGTATCTTTTGCCGCGCCGAGACAGCCCTCGAATCGATCATTCACTGCGCCGACTGCTTTTTATTTTGCCTTCCGCTCTTATGACCGAAGAAAATACGCTGCGCCTCAATGAAGGAGAAACCGTTTACAGCGCAGGCAGCATTGCCGACTGTGTTTATTACGTAGTTTCAGGTTCGGTTAAGGAAGTGCGCGGCATGACGCAAAGCTACCGCGACAAAGGAATGTTTTTCGGTGAGCCGGAAGTTCTCCTGAACATGGAGCGTCAAGGAACCTCTGCCGCCGAAAGTCCGTGCATTCTTTTACGCATACCGAGCGAAGACTTTTCCGCACTTATTAAAAAAGACGCAAAAGCCTCTGTAAAAGTAATGTCAAAACTTGCGGAATTTAAAGCGTAGGACAAGTTAATGCCTGATTATGAATCTTATTCCGCCTGTCTCTTATTTTTCTTCATTTTATGATATTCACTAATCTCTTTGCTCCAGCCTCTCTGTATAACCTGCCCTGCTCGTAATCCGCAGACAGCCTCGCCGAGCACGGAAAAATTCAAAGCAGTTCCAACGCCGTCGCACTCATAGCGGACGGCTCTGTCCGCACGGATACCGAGTTTGCCGGCTTCGGAAATTGCATCGATATTTGCCCCTAAAAAGATGAATTCCCAGCCATATTTTTCCTGCTGCCGTTTGACCGTCTTCCTGATTTGCTCATAACCGTATTCCGAACTGGAATTTTCTTCTCCGTCGGTCGTAATCACAAAGACAGTTTTTTCGGGTCTGTCCTCATCGCGTGCGTATTTATGGACATTTCCGATATGATAAATTGCGTCTCCCATAGCGTCGAGCAATGCCGTACATCCGCCGACCGAATACTGTCGTTCATTCATCGGTTCGACTTTTTCAAGCGGCGTTCTGTCGTGAATAACCGTACTCTTGTCGCTGAACAAAACGGTAGAAACAAGAGCTTCGCCTTCCGCCTTTTTCTGTTTTTCAATGAATGCGTTGTAACCGCCGATTGTATCGGCCTCAAGTCCGCTCATTGAACCGCTCTTATCCATGATAAATACGATCTCCGTAAGTCCCTTTTTCATCACTTTCCTCCTCACACCGGTATCTTCCGGCATTCCTTACTGTATGATATGAAATTTGATGCTTCGTAGGGTCGCTTTTTCGGCGAAGATTAAAACCGTTCGGAAAGTTTAATTTCGGAATAGAGCTGTTTCATTTCGGAGCGAAACATGCCAAGTTATATGAATCAAGAATGCTGTCCACTTCAACCAAATTGTAGATTCGGTTCATTACGCAATATTTTACAATCAAGTCCGCCTTGCTAGAGGGCATAAAAGCATATCCTGCACTTGCGAGGAAGCGTTCAAAGTCCTCTGGCGGAAGTTCAAGCGCAAGCCCCAAAGCCATGACCGCTTTCTTTTTTGGAACATAGTTTTTGCGACTGATAATTTTTGAGAAAAACTTTTTATCGATATACGCCTTTTTATAAATCACGGAATTTTCAAGGCATTTATTCGCAATGTGCTGCTGCAAGGTGTTCTGGAAGTTAAGTGTTTTTTCGCTTTGCTTTATGAAAGCATCGACATCTGTAGATTCGATTGCTCTTTCTTCGGATTTGGGAAGAAGTGCCAGCCCGCATATAGGAATATCTCGATTTGCTGAAAACGAAGGAGAGCCTCGTTTTTCTTTTCCCAAAAATTTTGCGTTGTTGCCCGTGTAATTTTCTTCAAGGAAGTGCTGAATATCATCAAAAAGTTTTTTAGAAATCATGCCTGACCTTTTATAGCAGCCTAAATGTCGAGTTTCAGAAAAAGTCTTTTAAAATATTTGAATCGATTTACCGTCAACTAAAGAACGCTTTTAAAAAGCGGACGGTAAACTCTGTTGTGTCTTACAAGTCTTGTTTACTCGTCCGCTCGGTATAAATCAATATCCGTCGCTCATTGCGCGGTTGTTATCTTTTATGCAAAGTTCATCATAAACAAGGCTGCGCTTACGCAGTTCCTGCTTTAATTCATTCGGGAAAGGCATATTGCGCCAGAAAATACCGCGTACTTCTTTATCAAGCCGCTGAACGCCCGTAGATTCTTTTGTCATCCATAAAACATAATCTTCTATGAAAAACGCTTTTAAATCCCCTTTTAATTTTTGGCGGTCTATGAACTGGTAATACTGCCCTGTAAGACCTTCTTCCATCCAGTAATATGATGCTTTTTCTTTTGCAACCTGCCAGCGCAAGTCCGCAACCGCCGTCAAAATGGCGATACGCAAATCGCGCGGATACATAGGAATTACAATACGTCCGCGGCTGGTTACGCGGTTATAGCGGTCAAAAGGCTCCCAGCAAAAGCCGCGGTCTCCGTAAGTGGGTAAAAGCAACACGTAAGGAACGATTCTGTTCGCAATGTTTTTGTGAATTCTGCAGAAGGCACCGGGATCAATCGATTCGACCCAGCGGAGAATTTCGATAACGTTTTCCCGCGTTCCTGTACCTTTTTCCGTGCAGTGATAAAATTCTCTTGTAAAAATAGGAAATTGATTTCCCTGCCGCCCGACAGTCATCTTCGCCATTTGGCGAACAGTCTCAAATTCCACATTTACAGCACCTGCATCGGTTATAGTTTCCTGCGGCACATCGGTCAGTTTGTCTTCGACGCTGTTGTAAACACCTTTTGCATCTTCGTATTCTTTTAAGCATTTTGTAAGCTCTTTATCGTTTTTTGACAGACGGTGAAGACGGTCGGTGATTTCGGAAAACAGCCTTTTTTGAAGCTCGCTGTACGGTTCTTTATGCGGAGCAAGTCCCAAATAAACATTATGCTCGCATATTGCTTCAACCTTTTCTTTAAGTTCAGTTTCGAGAGCGTTACGTTCGTTTTCTTTGATGTTAAGCAAGTTTTCCGCACTTTGCAGCTTGCCGGAATTTTTCGATTGAAGCTGCATAAGTCTGGTCTGTTCGAATTTTGCTGCTTCCTCCGCATTCGATGCCTTTACGGGAGTCCGCTTTTCATCCGTCATCGAGTTTGTAAGTCTGCCGGATGCAATTTCCTTAAACCATTCATCAACGTAAAGGACAGGTTCTTGATAAATATTGTCATATATTATTTTAGAAAAAAACTGTTTTTGCTCCGTTCTGAATAACGACGGGAGCAGTACCCCGAAGCGTAAAAACATACGTTTCGGCATGGGCAATGTCAAATCTCCCATCTTGGGAGCCATTCCGCGCACAAGCTCCCAAAAAGCTGACTGAATCTGCTGCCGGTATACGGTTCTGTCTTTGGGATCTTGGCAAGTTAAATATTTTGAAAGAACTTGATGTACACGCTGTGCGGATGCGTTTTCACCTGTCAAAACGGTTTTGTAATATTGAGTATCATCAAAAACATCCGATGGAGTTTCACTGAGTGGATTTTCTATCGGTTCAAAACCTTTTTGACTTAAATCAACTCTGTGAATCGATTTCGGTGCAGATTCTTCCTTAGAATCTTCAGAAAATAATGCGGATTTCTTTGAAAAGTTCTTCATATTGAAGCTGGGTTCAAATTCCGCAATTTCAATATTATCCGTTGTTCCGCCGCTTAAAAGAGCTGCAATTTCGGGATCAAGCTCAGAATTATCACTCATAATTCAATCTCCAGACGTTTCTACCAAGAATGCCGCATTATATCACGCGTGTTTTATTCCCGCAATGCGTTATATCGCCTTGCTCATGTTCTTCGATTATTTTATAGTTCAGGTATGTTTGCAAAAAATATTCCGGTTTTGTATAAAAGACAGCCTGCCGTAATAAAAGAGACGGACGGTGATAAATATTTAATTGAATTTCAAACTGCGGCAGCAACCGCTTCTGGGAAAGCCGCTCAGTACGCGGAACAAAAGGTTCGCGAAAAAGATATAATCGTTCTTTATCCGCAGGCAGTTTCCTCGCTTAGAGAGCTGCTGGATGCAAAAAACGATGAACTTTCCGAACGCATTTCAGAAGCGCATGAATTGGTTTTATCGGATGCGGAAAGTGCAAAATCTTCGATTGAATTTCAAGAACTTGCGGAATTGTGCAGCGATTCTTTTTGTGCGGCTCAAAGCTGGTGCTTTTTTGAAGCTCTGACAGACAGCCGCGAATTTCGACTTGATGAAAATGCAATAAAAAACGGAAAGCTGATATTTTTTCCGCGAACTGCGGAAGAAATCGAAGAATTGGATAAAAAACTTTACGAAAAAGAACATCTTGCCGAAATCCGTGCCGAATTTATAAAGCGGCTTAAACAGAGGAAATTAAATCTTCCTGAAGATGCAAAATTTATGGGAGAAATAGAAGCTGTTGCGCTCGGCAAAACGGAAAAATCTAAAAATATGGTCGATGCCGGCGTTGCTCAAACTGCGGAGAATGCGCACAAACTTCTGCTTGAGACGGGAATATGGGATATTACAAAAAATCCTTATCCGACGCGGGCTGGTCTTTCTATGACAAGCGCGGAAGAAGGATTGGCCGCTCCTCCTGAAGAAGATCGTCTTGAACTTGAACAGACCGCTTATGCAATCGACAGTCCTTGGTCAACGGATCCCGATGATGCGGTTTCGTGGGACGGAAAATATCTTTGGATTCACATTGCAGATCCTGCCGCGTTCGTTATGCCGGAAAGTGCTGCCGATAAAAGCGCAAGAGCGCGCGGAACGACGCTTTATATTCCCGAAGGGGCGGTAAGAATGCTTTCCGAATCTTCTCTTGAAGATTATGCACTGGGGTTAAAACCTAAAAGCATTGCGCTTTCGTTCAGAATTCTTCTTGATGAAAATAACTGCATTGAAGAATGTGCAGTTTTTAAAACGCGCATAAATGTTGCAAGAATGACTTACGAAGAAGCAGACAGACGTAGAGACAGTGCGGAACTTTTTACGCTGTTTGAAATTGCGCGTAAAAATGAAGAGCGCAGAAAAAGAGCCGGTGCAATCACAATCGATATGCCGGAAGTGCACATAATTCTTGAACCGGAAACAAAAAAAGTGAATATAGAACCGCTTGTCCGTTTTGAATCCGACGCAATGATACGCGAAATGATGCTTTTGGCAGGTGAAGGCGCAGCTCATTTTGCATTTAAGAACAACATTCCTTTTCCGTATATAAGTCAGGAGGCACCGGACGTGCAGTCGGATTCAGATATTGCGCCGGAAGATTTTGCCGGAAGATTCAAAATATTAAAAAGTTCGCATAAACGTTCGGTCGGTATAACTCCTGCGATGCATTCAGGGCTTGGTCTGGCACTTTATACGCAGATTACAAGTCCGCTTCGTCGTTACGGAGACCTTATTTCACATGAACAGCTGCGTGCATTCCTTGACGGACGGAAACTGATTGGAAAAGACGATATGCTTTTACGCATAAGCGAGGGTGATGCTGCTTCAATCGCTGCGCGGAAAGCCGCCAGACAAAGCGAAATGCACTGGAAGCTCGTATATTTGCTGCAAAATCCCGATTGGACAGGTGAAGGCGTGTGCATTGACCGCAGGAACGGCGATTCTCTGATTTTAATTCCGTCTCTTGCAATGCAAGTTCAAATTAAAGATGAAACATTGGATTTGAATCAAAAAGTCATGCTTAAAGCTGCAAAAATAGACATTCCCACTCAGAACGCAGTGTTCGTAAAAGCGTAAATTATATTCATCAATGTTGACACTTTTTTTCATTCTAACTATATTTTCTGTCAATACGTTTAATTGTTTGAACGCTTAAACATTCGATTTAAATGCCGCAAGGCATGAGGAAGTTTTATGAAAATCACAAAAATAATTGGATTCTGCCTTATTACAGGGATTTTTACGGCAGAGGCGATTTTTGCTCAAGATTTCGGATTTGATAACACGGAAAATGCGGCGGAAACAAAATCCGCACCGGAGTTCGGAGGAAACGGCGGCGTTTCCGCCCGCGCTTGGATTGATACTGTAGACGGCTACGGTTCTTTTGAGGATATCGGAAGCCGTACAAAAACGGACTATTTTCCGTTTTTTAATTTGAATACGGCTTACAGCGGCGACCGTGCAGATTTTGAAGCGAAATTGAAATTCAACAAAAATTCTTTAGGCGATTACAAATGGGATATGCTTGACGAGCTTACTGCGCGGCTTTATGCCGGAGATTGGGTTATCGAGGGCGGAAAAATGCGCGTTGTTTGGGGCAAGGGCGACAAACTTCACGTTGTTGACAACTTTAACGCGAACGATTACACGGATTTTGTTATTCCCGACTATATTGACCGCCGCATTGCTGAACCGATGTTCCGAGTTATCTATAATTCGCCGCTTTCGGTCAACTTGAGAATAGAAGGAATTATAACGCCGGTTATGACTGCCGACCGCTTTGCCAAGAGCGGTGAATGGAGTCCGTTTAAGATGGCGAAAATATCCGGCATTGTGCGCGATACGCTCGGCTATAATCTTACAAGGAAGTTGATTTCATCGGAAACAGCTGCAGCGGCTCTTGCTGCATCACCTTCGAATCCAACTTTACAACTTGCTGCAGCAAAGTCGGCATCAGATTATGCTGAATACCTTTCCTATGTGAACGGCATCAATTCCAATCCGGAAAGCCTTTATCCCGACACGGCGGCACTTGAATATGCGCAGGCGGGGCTCCGCGCAACAGCAACGCTCGGTTCTGTTGATGTGGGATTAAGTTATTACTACGGACATAACAAACAGCTTTCAGTCAATATGAAAAATTATCTATCGGGTTATAATCCTACGCTGAAACACAGTACAAATCTGCCGGAATTCTCTTATGATAAGTTGCAGGTATTCGGCGTAGAAGCAGCCGCGGCGATTTGGCGTTTTAATGTGAGGGCGGAAGGTGCATACAACATGACAGATGATTTTGCCGGCGACAAGCCGTGGGTGCACAACAACAGCATCGCGTGGCTTTTCGGCTTTGACATCGACATCCCTGTCAGCAATTTGAACTTGAATGTGCAAGAATGCGGAAAACATATTTTAAAAAGCAGTGCAATAGGCTCCTACGGTACATATCCGAAAGAATATGATGTTGACTATGACAGCGACGGAATCTATGTGTCGGACAAGCTCGTTATCAATTTAAGCGACAAATATCTTAACGATAAACTGACTGCGGAATGTTCGTGCATTATAGGAATCGAAAACAAAGAAGTCGCAGTATTCCCGAAAATAAGCTGGAACGTTTATGGCGGATTTAACTTAATTTTGAGCGGCGCATACATTCATGCCGATGATGAAGACGGCGAATTTTACAACTTCACGGCATACCAATCTGGCGGCAGTGTAAAAACACGCGATAAAGCCTTTGCAGAATTTGCC
>CAUUGI010000074.1:0-9137 GCA_963544675.1 uncultured Treponema sp. | reverse complement strand
GATGGAATCTATCAAGTCTAAATACTAAGTGATATTTTCCGGCGTAATTTTTTCAAAAATCAATTCACTTGTTTTTTTGCACTATATATTTTCTCTCTTGCTTGCAATTTGACGAAAAATAAACCCGCCCGGACAATTTCCATCGCCGGACGGGTTTGGTTTTTAAGTTCGCCTAAAATTATTTAGTCGTTTTTTTTGTAGATTTCTTTGCGGGTTTTTCGGATTTACCGTCTTCTTCTGCGCTTGATTTTTTTGTTTTTGTCTCAGTCTTTTTGACTGTTTTTTCAGCAGGCAGGAACGGTTTTACAAAGTCTTCACATTTGTATTCCGCTTTGTTTTTTGCAGCAAGCACATCGGCATAAAGTTTAAGCATTTCTTCTTCATGTTTGCTGTCCGCCAGCAGCTCCATGACTGCAAAAGCGTAGGTTACGCTCAAGTCCGTCGTTTCCTTGTTGAACCATGTTACGCCGTTAAAGCTGTTTGCGCCGGAAAGCATACACGCTTTTTCTCCCTGCGTAAGCGGACTTACAAGCGCGAACGCCGCTTTTTTCTTATCTTTTTCTGTAAGCGCGCTTTGAGCAGGTTTGGCAAGCGTAAAGAGTTTCGTCAAATCGCCGCGTAAATCTCCTGTGATAAGCCCTGCATTTTGGAAATACTCTGCAAATTTGCGCGGCAACGCCCAGCGTTCGGCAAGCTCTGTTGCCGCATAATCTTTAACCATTGCAAAACACGCAAGCCGTTCAAGTAAATTCGGGTCATTTGCGGCGGCAATGGTAAGGAATTCCTCCGCAGTCTTCGCTTTTTTGAGTGCACTCATTGAATCCGCCGCTTTTTTCGGCATTTTCGCCGCGCGGACTTTTCCTAAAAGTTCAAAACTCTTTGCAAGCTGCTTAAACTGCTCGCTTTCTTTCGGCATATCGCAGACGCTTCCCGCAAATCCGTTCGCTGTTAAGTAAAAGCGCACCGCAGCTTTTTCCGAATCGGTAAGCAGCGTTTGAATGCCCGCTTTGATTTCCGCTTCGGAAAGAATCTTGCCGTCAGCAGGGTTAAACAGCTTATGAACGGACGGAGCAAACGCTGCGGCAAATTCAGAAAAGGCTTGGTACAAATCGCGGTAGCAGATTTCCTGCCATTCAACTTCAAGGTCGTAACAGCCGCGTCCTTGCAAGGTATCGCAAAGCGTACGGTAGCGACCGTCCGGCATATCCGCAACTTCATGAATGTCCATCAAAACTTGATATTCAAAACCGTTTAGAGCGACGAACATTCCGCGCTCGCATATTTCGCGGCTGCGTCTGATATACCACAAGCCTGTCCGTTGTTCGCGGAAAACCATAAACTTGTCGTCTTCGGCGGAAAGTCCCAGCCCTTCGGAAAGCGTTTTTGAGTGCATTTCGATGCCTTCGCCGGTCTTTACCGCATATTCGCACGACTGTTTAATCCAACCTTGCGCGCGGTCATACTTATTATTGTAGAAAACAACTGCTCGCTCGCTTCCTGCGCTGTTGGAATACGCAAAAATATTTTCGTTTACGCCGCCGTTATCCCATACATCGTAGAACAAAAAGTTGTCCACATTAGCAAAGATGTAACGCTTTTTCATGAGCGGGAAAATATCGCGCCAATGACGATTCACAAGATTTTGGTCAGGGGTTTCATTCTTGTATGCCTTTGTGAATTCCATGCCGTATTTTTCGGTAAACCCTTCAATCTGTCCGTGTCCGAACATCGGAAGTCCCGGCATCGTAATCATCAAGGTACAGACGCCAAAATATTTGTCGCCCTTGCCGAACTGCGCAACCGCCGTGTCCTCGTCCGGATTGTTCATAAAGTTCACGTAGCGTTTAAGGATTTGCGGGTCGAATTTTATCGTGTTCTTAACGGAATCGCGATATTTTTGGTTTTCCTCTTTTTTGAGCATATTCATGAAGGCGGAATTGTAAACGCGGTGCATACCGAGCGTGCGGACAAAATATCCTTCCATCATCCAGAACGCTTCGGCAAGCAGGAGCGTGTCCGGCACTTCACGCGCAACGCGGTCAACGACTTCGCGCCAGAATTCCGCAGGAATTTTTGCCTCAAACTCCTGATCGGAAAGTGCCGATTCCGCGCGGGAATAAATGTCTCCGCCGCTGCCCGGACGCGGATACCACAGACGGCGAATCGATTTTTTTGCAAGAACCATGGCGGCATCAAATCGAATTATCGGAAAATTGCGGGCAACGTGCAGAATATCCTGCATGACAGCCTCTCGCGCCTCAGGATTCAAAAAGTCAATCTGCGCCGTGTCGTTCCACGGCATTCCCGTACCGTCGTTTCCGTGATAGATGTAGCGCGTGTCGCCGTTTCTGAAGTCAACCCGCTTGAACACAACGGAACAGTCGGAATGGCTGTAATAATGGTCTTCAAGCCAAACGCCTACATTCGGATCCCACGAAAGATTTTCGCCGTTAAAACTGTAGGAAGAAGACGGAGCGTCTCGCCTTTGTACAAAAAGGTCGGGACGGTTCACAACCCAATCGGAATCCATTCCCGTGTGATTTGGAACCATGTCGGATGCAAGCCGAATGCCGCGCTGCCAGAGCCGTGTGCGCAAATTGGAAAGAGCATCCCATCCGCCGATATTTTCGGCAATATTGTAATCGTAAAGCGAATATGCGGAAGCGGCGGCTTCAGGATTACCGCAAAGCTGCTTGATTCTTTTAGAAGCGTTCGAGCGCGTCCAAAGCCCGATGAGCCAAAGTCCTGTAAAGCCTTCATCGCGCAAAGCGTCAAGTTCTTCGTCCGGAATCAAATCAAGCCGGTTTATAGGTCTTCCATATTTTTTGGTAAGTTGGTCGAGCCATACAAGAACCGTCTTTGCCATCAAAATGACGCAGGGCATCCATTCGCGGTCGGGGCTGAAGCGTTCGTACTCCTTCATCAAACCGTCGTAATTGTACGGTTCCATGTTAACATCTCCGCCGTTTATTGCACCTGCCCGCCGGAACATCTTTTCTTCTTCGGTGAGCGTGTCGAATCCGGTCAAAAGGCGTTTGAGTAATTCTTCAAGTACGGACTCCCAGTATTGTCTGATGTAGTCGAGCTGACCTTTGAGACTGTTCGGACTGAATACGACCGGTTCGCGGAGCATCGTTATCAAATCGTGATTGAACGGTCCGAAATTCGGCATTTTCTTGAATTCTTTTTGAATAACTGCCCATGTTTTTGTATATAATTCGTTCTTTAAAAGTTCCGTATCGGCAAAAAGAATAGCAAAAGGATTGAATGCAGGATTTTCATTTGCAAGGTGAAGCAAAATTAGTTCTTCAAGCGTCTGCTCGCGGTTAGAGCGCATTTTGCCTGTTCCCGCGTCCAATGCGGTCTTTGCAAGATATTCTTCCGCAGTGATTTTGCCCTGATAAACTTCAACGGGCGGAAATTCATTTGAAAAATCAAGAAGCAGGGAATCGACTTTTTCTTTTCCGAACTGAGCGTCCAGCGATTCAAGAATGGTTGTAAATGCGGTCGCTTCTTTATCGCGCCTGAACAGCATACAGACATAGTGAAAAATCTCGTCGATTAGTCCCATCGCATTCAGGGAGCCTGCGGAAATGCGCTTTTCGTGCTCGCCGCGCTCATCGAACAGGGTGTTCAGCTTTTCTGCAAAAATGCGGATGTTTTTCATGTCCGCAATAACGACATTGCCGCTTGAAGCGTACAATCGTCCGTCAAATTCGCATATATCACGTACTTTTTTGTTTACGTGAAATTCATTGTAGGAAATATTCATCATTTTCTCCCTTCATGCAATTCTGCTATATTCTTGATTTTATTGATTAGATTTTCGTTTGAAGATAATTCTTTAAGAGACGCCGGCATTCGGTATGTCCAGTTGAATTCGGAAACGGAACCCGGAATGTTGACACGTTCGTTGTTAGGATCGGAAAGCCAATAGCTGCGTTCCATTGCAAGATAATCCTGCAACGGGTGAACACACCAAACACTTGCCGAATGTGCAACGGTTTTAAGATAATTTTCCGCGATTTCCGGTGTAAACGTAGAATTTGCAGCAGCGTCGATTTCGCCCCAATTGTTCGTATCGTTTACAAAATGCTGCGGATTGGAGCGCACGAACAGCGCAGATGCCGCTTTGTCTTCGTCCCACCACTGACGTAGAGTAGGTGAATCGTGAACGGAAGTTGTTGCAACGGAAAGCGGAGTAATTTCAGCAAGCGGCGTATACGGCATGTCCGGCTGGATGTTCCATTGTCTGCACCACCGCATAACGCGGAGCGCAAGAATTCCGTTTTTGTCCATGACGGACGGCAGGCAGGGAAGATTTGCGCCTAAATCTTCTCCACAGGGAACCATGTTTACGGATTTTGTAAGAGTGGAAAGAATTTCATCAGACTGCCGCTTCCAAAGTTCATTCTGCGCACGCTCGTTATTTTCAATAATGCGGCGAAGAACCTCCTGTTCACCTGAATTCAGCGAGTTCCATGCAGTAGAAGTGTAATATGTCCAAACCGGAACGAATTTTCCCGCCTCTATTTCCAGTAATGCCCTGTCGCGCCATTTTTGTGATAAAACGTCTTTTATGCGGCGCGCTGCATCTTCTGTGCAAAAATTGCTCAAATCCGCTTCATAAAAATCTTTATCGCCGCTTACTTCAGGTTTAAACAGCCATAATTCTTCATTATTTATTCTGTTCATGAATAAACCTAAGATTGAACAAGCTGCATCATGATTCCATGTTATATCTTCGATTGTGCCGGTATGTACGTGCGGCGCGGAAAGCCAGCGGATTCTTGCATCATCAAAACCGTTTGAATTCAATTCCTCTTTTGAAATTACGGAATATGGAACCGTATGCCCCAAAACGGCTGTTGTATCTCGCACAGGAATTGCCCAAATTCGGAAGAATCCCAAAATGTGATCCAGACGGTAGGCACTGTAATATTGTTCGGCACTCTTTAACCGATCAATCCACCAATCATAATTGTGTTCTTTAAGGTAATCCCAGTTATATGTCGGAAAGCCCCAATTTTGTCCCGTCGGATTTTCGCCGTCAACAGGGGAGCCTGCACGCAGATTGTGATTAAAAATGCCCGGCAGTGCCCATGCGTCGCATGAATCTTCATTCATAAGAATGGGCATATCGCCTTTGAGCGTAATGCCGAGTTTTCGCACAGCGTCCGTAGATTTTTTAAATTGTTCAGAAGCTCTCATCTGGAGCCATGCGTAAAAAAGGTGAGCTTTTTTGGAAGTTTTGTTGTCCCAACGCTTTTGAATTTCGCCGTTTTTAGGATGTCGATCTTTTTCTTCCCAGTCTTTCCACGTTGCTTGTTTATATTTGTCTTTAAGATTTTTGTATACGGCGTAATTTACAATCCAAGGATTCGCTTTAATCCATTTTTCCAATTTTTCTGACGGTTTTCCGTCTTTTGCCGTTTCGGTAGATTCGTAAAGACGCATTAAAAGTTCCGTCTTAGCGGTTAAAATTCCTGAATAATCGTAACGCCCGTCTTTATCGTAAGGGAATTTTTTAACCATTTCCGCGTACGATTTCGCAAATTTCTTATCGGATTTGGAAGCACCTGCAAATTCGGGCAAAGCTTTGATGTCGATGTAAATGGGGTGCAGAGCAAATGCCGAAAGTCCGCTATACGGTGAAGATTGTGTTCCCGTATCGTTTACAGGCAATAATTGAATGACTTTTAAGCCTGATTTTTTAGCAAATTCGGCAAAAGCAGGAAGATCGGAGTATTCTCCGATAACTGAATTTGTTTCCGTATATAAAGCTCCAAGAGGAACTGTTATGCCTGTTGATTTTTCGGGATTTCGGCGTCCCGTTTTGTCGCCGCTGGCAATAGTGTTTTTCATAAGCGGTATTATATCACGGAAAAATAAAGTTGTGTTTTATTTTTTCGATTAGAGTAAAGATTTATTTAGGGGGAAATCTTCGTAAAAGCCGAAATTCCAGTGCCATACAGGAACAGCCAATTTATTGGAAAAAGGCTGAGGACGCGAAAAATCAGGCAGCCAGCTTGTGTCGTCGGAAAGTTCTTGATAAAAAAGCAAATCGAAATCCAATGCTTCTATTAAATCCCGTAAATCATCGTCTTCCGTTTTGTTGACAAGACGGTTTTCAATAGATTTCAATGCGACCTGTCTGTTAAGCAGATGTTTTTCATCTTCGATAAAAGGAACGGGAGTGTACTGCGACATTAAAGATATGCATGCTTTTGAATCCGCATATTCTTTTAGCCATACAAGAGTGTCTGCCGTATCTTCAAATCTGCCCGGCAAAAACAAGTGGCGTATTATGACACCCTGCATGATTTTTTCTTTTACTGTTCCGGCTTTTACAAGACGGTTTTCACTGTCGCGGTAAGAATGCGGTGCAGAAACGCTTTGTATTTTAAGCGGAAAATTATTTATCATCCATTGTATCGCGTTTGTTGCAGATTCCGGATAATTTTCCGCCGCAAAAAGTTCTTTTGAAAGTTTGCTGTTTAAAGTCTTTAAATCGGGCAGCCAGATTTTTACGTAGGGTTTTAAAAGTTCAAGCATTTCTGTGCGCTCGTATGCGGAACTGTTCCAGCAAAACGGAATAGAGCAGCCGGCACTTTGTGCCGCACCGATAAATTCTGCTAAACTGGGAATAATGTGGCTTCCTGTAACAAGATTTATATTTTCCGCACCTGCGTTTTGAAGGCGCAGGCAGATTTCCGTAAATTCGTCTTTTGAAACTGTGCGACCCATGCCCTGCTGCGAGATTTGATAATTCTGACAAAATGCACAGTGGAGTGTACAGCCTGTAAAGAATATCGTTCCGCTGCCGCCGTGTACCGTAACAAGCGGTTCTTCACCAAAATGCAGGCAGGCCAGTGCTATTCTTATTTCTTTTGTTTCTCGGCAGAATCCCGAAGCCTCGTCTAATCTGCTTGTTCCGCATTTGCGCGGACATTGTAAGCAAGGGTAATACGGGTCTTTTATAGATGGCGGCATTTAGTCAAGAGCATTTTTACTCATGAGAATGCTCATAAGTGTCTGCAGAACTTCTACAGCCATTCCTTCCGCTTCGTAATTTACGAGGTCTGCAAGTGCGTGCCAGTCTTGCTGCGACAGCAGCTCCGAATCTTCTTCCGAGCCTTCCAGAAACGCCAACATCGCCCCCAGTTTATCTATATTATTTTGAACAGGTTCTTCGTTTATATCGCCGGAAGTGTCGACATAAGTCTTTTTCCAATATTCCGCAACGGAAGCGGCAAGAGATTCGGGAACCGTATATTCGCATTCATGTGAAAACAAATGTATTACATCTTCACAGGCTTCTTCCCAGCCGTAGCGTCCGTTTTTGTCGGCTCTGTTATGCTTTATTGAACGCTGTACGTCCGAGTGGAATTTCCGTATATCTGTCATAATGTTGCGGATAATAGCATAAAATGCAATTTATGTGAAATACAGCAATCAGATTTTCAAAGTTTTTTGGAACTACAGCGGAATTTTGGCTTAATCTTCAAAATTTTTATGATTTGGAGAAAGAAAATAATAACCACGTACAGGAATTTACAACAATAAAAATGTAAGCATATGCATAATTCATCTAACGCCATTCCTAAATCCACCCCCGCAGAAAAATCCAAAACGCTAAAAACAACCAACATTTTTCCCATAAATATGTCTCTTGACTACATATAAAACTATGTATTATTGTATACAGAGAGGTGGTAATATGTTAGTAGAAACTTCTCAAATTATGCCGATTACACAGTTGCAGAAAACGCTCACACAGACTGTCAGAAAGATTTCCGAAGACCATCAGCCTGTTTTCATTATGAAAAACAATATCATGGAAGCCGTTATGATTCCATTTGACCGTTACGAGAAACTTTCCGAATTGGAAGAACTTGAAGAACACAAAGAAATTTTTTCAGAGGTTCAAAAAAGAATGAGCCGCTACGATGCTTCAAAGTCTGTAAGTTGGTCATCTCTTAGGGATGAATAATGAGTAAAAAAGGGGAATTCCGCGCGGATGCATTTGAAAAAATCCGGTTGATTCAGGAAGCAGCCGAAGAATATAAAAATTTGGATGGCAGTATAAGGGGTGAGGTTGATAAGAAGTTTGCAAAACTTGATAAAAATCCGTTTCTTGGTTTTCCGTTGGGCAATAAAGCGAATATGGATTTAACAGGTTTTTATAAACTTTATGCTTGTGGTAAAAGCGTCCGTATTGTTTACCGACTTTTGACTCCGGAAAAAGTAGAAATCATCGAGGTTTGGGGCATTGGGAAAAGAGAAAACATGGAAGTTTATAAAGAGGTAGACGACAGAAAGAATTGATAAAATGATTGCCCGTCACCATTTTCAAATCCCGCCCCACAGAAAAAGCCAATTCGCCGAGAGATTTTTTTACAATTTTGATGTTTTTATCTCAACAGTATTCTATAATGTAGGCATTAGGAGGTGTTTTATGCCTTATACAGTTGTTGCGGAAAAATTAAAGTTAGTTCCGGATTGTTATATGGAAGAAGTTTCTGATTTTATAGATTTCATATTATTCAAGAGTAAGGAAAAAACTTCCAAGAATGGACTTGATGAGGCTATTGCAGAAGTTGAAAGGGGAGAAGTTGAAGTTTTTAATTCTTTTGAAGATTTCAAGGCGGCAATGTCTTGAAAAGTGAACTTCATTCTGCTAAATCATTTCGCAGGGATTACAAAAAACTCTCGAAATCTGAAGTTGAAGATACAGATAATGTAATTAAAAAACTTCTAAATAATGAGGTTCTTGACCCAAAATTCAATGACCATGATTTGCATGGAAATTATGAAGGTTATAGAGAATGTCATGTTCGTCCGGATTTACTTTTAGTATATAAAAGACTAATTACCGGAAAACTGCTTGTCCTTACAGTTTATAGAATCAGTTCCCATACAAGTATTTTTGATATAAGTAAAAGTCAAAAGAAAAAATAACTGCCCAACACCATTCCCCAACGCCAGCCCCACAGAAAAATCAAGAACGCCTAAAACCCTCGCTTTTCCCCTGTATTGCAAAACCCGAAAGACTGTGTTAACATAAAGACCATAAAACAAAACTGTTTACAAGAGATTGTGGGGAAGCACAATCTTGAACAGAACAGAACAGAACA
>CAUUGI010000073.1:0-9205 GCA_963544675.1 uncultured Treponema sp. | reverse complement strand
ATATGCTGATTTCTCGTAATTTTGATTGAATACGAATTATGCGCTTTTTATAATGGAGCGGATTGATGACGGATATTCCTGAAGCAACAAAAAAACGCCTTCTTGAGATGCTGCATTTTTTGCAAAGTTGTAAGACAGAGCGTCTTACCTCAAAGGATTTGGGTTTCGTGCTTGGCTGCAAAGATTCGCTGGTGCGCTATGACTTAAATTGCATAGGTTTTGCGCGCGGCGTATCGAACGGTTACGACGCTGCCGAGCTGGAGTCGGCGCTTGAAAGCGCACTTGGAATTGCGCCCGGTGCGGAGCGGAAGTGCTGCATTGTGGGGCTGGGGCGGCTCGGTGCGGTTTTGCTCGATTCAACTTTTTTTGAAGAAGCGGGCTTTACGCTTGCGGCAGGTTTTGATTCAAACGTCAACCGCACGGAGATTTTGCGCTCGGTTTTTCCGCTGTATCCGGCGTTCCGCATAGAAAGCGTGCTGCCGGAGTTAAAAATCGAATATGCGGTGCTTGCCGTGCAGGAAAAGGAAGCCGCCGTTATGACGGAACGCCTTGTGCGCGCGGGAGTTAAGGGTATTGTAAACCTTACGAGCCGCATTCTGTCCGTTCCGCCTGAAGTCAAAGTTGAAAATGTGTCTTTGCCGTGGGCATTGCATAAAATTATATAGAGTGTCCGTGCTCATCTTGCGGACAAAAGAGGTTGAATATGAGCCGAATCTACAATTTTTCTGCGGGGCCTTCGTGCCTGCCGGAAGATGTTTTAAAAGAATGCGCAGCGGAAATGCTCGATTATCAAGGTTCGGGGCAGTCCGTCATGGAAATGAGCCACCGCTCCAAAGTCTACAAGCCGATTATCGAGGGAGCGGAAGCGAAAATCCGCAGTCTTATGAAAGTCCCCGATAATTATAAGATTTTGTTTTTGCAGGGCGGCGGATCTACGCAGTTTGCTATGGCTGCACAAAATCTTGCAGTGCATACGGGAAAAGCCGCATACATAAATACCGGTGTATGGGCGAAAAAAGCGATTGCGGAAGCGAAAAAACTCGGCGTAAAAGTTGACGTTATCGCTTCGAGTGAAGATAAAAATTTTTCCTATATTCCGCACGTCGAAAAAATTGAAGGCGAGTACGATTATGCGTACATCTGCTTTAACAACACGATTATGGGAACGCATTACGAGTATATTCCCGATACGGGAACAATTCCTCTTGTTGCCGATATTTCGTCCTGCGTACTGTCTGAAGAAATTGACGTGAGCCGGTTCGGTATTTTGTTTGCGGGTGCGCAGAAAAATCTTGCGCCTGCCGGAGTTACGCTTGTGATTATTCGCGAGGACTTGATTACGGATGCACCGCGCGCAGGAACGCCGACGATGATGACTTACAAGACGCACGCGGATGAAGGCAGTATGTATAACACGCCGCCGTGCTATACGATTTACGTACTCGGCAAAGTGCTTGAATGGATAGAAAAAAAAGGCGGCGTTTCTGCGATTCACAAGATGAATGTGGAAAAGGCGGATTTGCTCTACAACTATCTTGATTCAAGCGGCGTATATCATGCGACGGCGGAAAAAGGCAGCCGCTCGCTGATGAACGTTCCGTTTTTGACAAAAGAAACGGATGCGGACAAGGCGAAGCTCATAAACGACAAGTTTGTAAAGGAGGCTGCCGCTGCCGGATTGGTTAATCTTGCAGGCCACCGTTTGGTCGGCGGAATGAGGGCTTCCATTTATAATGCGATGCCGCTCGACGGCGTAAAAGCACTCATCGCGTTTATGGATAAGTTTGCAAAAGAAAACTTTTAAGCAATGAGGTTGACGGCGGGTTGGAGTGTGCGATTACGGCATAATCGAACGGAAGATATACTGCGGGCGTATATTCCGCCCGCGCCGGATTGACGCGGAAAGGGCTGAAAGCCGTTGGAGCAGAAAGCCGGTTACGAATACCGTTTGCGCCCTATGCTTAGGCGGACAGGCTGATTTTGTTTTACAGTTGCAATTCGGTTTTCTGTCCGCTTCAAGTTTTCCTTATGAGAAAACTTGTTAAAAAATATCGGAGGGTGCGGTGTATGTCGGATTGAGCAAATTTCAAAACTCGAGATTGAGTCTAATTAAGAACGATTAATGTGTAATTAAGAATTACGCATTATGAATTGAGGGAAGATTATGTTTAAAATTCAAACGTTGAATAAAATCAGTCCGAAGGGACTTGAGCGGTTTCCGCGCGATGAATATGAAGTTGCGTCGGAAATTAACAATGCGGACGCCATTTTGGTGCGTTCTCAGGATATGCACGGAATGACGCTGCCTGCGGGTTTAAAAGCGGTTGCGCGAGCAGGAGCGGGAACTAACAATATTCCGATTGACGAGCTTTCTGCGAAAGGCGTTGTCGTGTTCAATACGCCGGGCGCAAACGCGAATGCGGTAAAGGAACTGGTGCTTTTGGGGCTGCTTCTGTCCAGTCGCCCTGTTTTTGCGGCGAATGCGTGGGTGAAAACGCTTTCCGGAAAAGGAGATGAGATTCCCGAGCTTGCGGAAAAAGGAAAGTCGCAGTTTACGGGACCTGAATTAAAGGGTAAAACGCTCGGTGTTATAGGGCTTGGCGCAATCGGCGCGATGGTTGCGAACGCGGCTGTTCATCTGGGAATGAATGTCATCGGCTACGACCCATTTATGTCGATCAGTGCGGCGTGGGCGCTTGATCACCGCGTTCAGTACTCGGAAAGCCTCGAAGCCGTTTATAAAAAATCGGACTATATTACGCTCCATGTGCCGCAGACGGACGACACAAAGGGAATGATAAATTCCTCGTCTCTTAAATTGATGAAAAAGGGCGTGCGGATTATAAATATTGCGCGCGGAGGGCTTGTGAATAACAACGATGTGCTCGACGCGCTTAAAAGCGGAAAGGTCGCTTGCTTTGTAAACGATTTTGCGGCGGAGGAATTGCTGGACGCTCCGAATACGATTTGTATGCCTCACCTCGGTGCGTCAACGCCGGAAGCGGAAGAAAATTGCGCCGATATGGCTGTTGACCAGCTCCGCGCGTTCCTTGAAAAAGGCAACATCGTCAATTCCGTGAATTTTCCCAAAACCGTAACGGAAAACCCAATCCCTGCGGCTGGAACGCGCCTTTGTATTTCGAATAAAAATGTTTCAGGAATGGTGTCAAAGTTTTCGACCGTGCTCGGCGATGCGAACTTGAACATTGCGAGCATGATAAACCAAAATCGCGGAAACCTTGCTTACAATATAATCGACGTTGACGGCAAAGTGACGGAAGAAACGCTCGGTGCGCTCAAAGCGATTGCCGACGTTATCAGTGTGCGTCCGATTTACGGAGAAGCGTAAAAGTCGATTTATAAAACGGAAGTTTTTTCCTGTCAGTACCTGCTTATTTATGAAGAACATTGACATGGAAAAAACTTCTGTAAATCGATATAATGCCGCCAAAACTGATTTTTAAGCGGGGTAAAAATGACTCGTGAAGATGAAATTGCAGCTAATGCGGTTAGACTTTCAACTTTAAGATCCATAAAAGCAAAGAAACGGCTTAGAATTCAACAGATAAAAGAAGAAGCGGAAGCTAAAATCAGAGAAATCAATATTCAGTATGCGGAAGATCCTGAGCGGCTTAAAGCAAAATATGCGGCTGAAGATTATGCAAAAAGCGAAAAAGCGAAAAAACGCGCAGAACGCGCCATCGTCAGAGAAAAGCAGCATATAGAGCGCGAAAATAAGTTGCGCCCGTTTACACTGGGCGAAGAGATTTTCAGCTCAATCGTGCAAGGAACAGGGGCTTGTCTTTTTATTGCGGCGACGGTTCTTTTGGATGTATTTGCGGTCAGCAGAGCTGCTGCGGATAAGCAGAAAATCTATTTGATTTTGTTTACGTCTTTCGGCGCATTAATGGTTGTAAACTATGTAATGTCGATTCTTCATCACGCGCTTACATCTGCCGGCGCAAAAGAAGTTTTCAAGCGTCTTTGCCGTGTTGATGTTTTCCTGTTACTGTCTTGTGCATACGCAACATATACATACAAGATTTTTTCACTGTCGAATATTCACGTACTCATTTTGTCGGGAATCGTATGGGTAATCTGCCTAGTCGGAATAATCATGTATTCAATTGCGGGGAGCCGCATAGAGCTTGTGAATATTATCTTTTACGCGGTACTTGGCTGGGCAGGACTCTTTATATGCAAACAGCTCTATCAAGTTCTTTCAACGAGCAGTTTCAGCCTTCTGATTGTTTCCGGTATATTTTATACAATCGGACTTGTGTTTTGTTCCGTGCGCAAGGTTAAATTCTTCTATGCCATAGGGAATTTAATTATGCTTCTTGCAAGCGTTTATCTGTTCTTTTCGTTGTTTTTTATAATCTGATTTTACGAGGCTGCCGAAAAAGTAAGGTTTAACATGAACGGCTAAAATAATGCCGTTCATGTAAACTTCGAGTTTTCTTGCGAAAACTTGTTTATCGACTGTGCGCAGGAAGCGCACGAATGCACTTTCAAGACAGCTCCAATATTTTCACGTATCTAAATACTGAAATATCTTACGCCGGATTTAAAAATATTCAGACATGAATTTTCAAAATCATTGGTGAGCGGATTTCCCGCAACATTTACAATTAAATCTGTAGAAGCTCCGTTCTTATCCGTTCCGACTGTGCGTTCGCAATGCCCCATTTTACCTAGAATTCGTCCGTCAGGGCTTGTCATCCCTTCTATTGCAAAGAGCGAGCCGTTAGGATTATCCGGTTCGGAAATTGCGGGATTTCCGAATTCGTCAACGTATTGCGAAAAAATCTGCCCGTTTTTGAAAAGTTTTTCCGCTTCGTCGGTATTTATCACGATTCTGCCTTCTCCGTGTGATATGGGGACAAGATGAATTCGGCTGTCGATGACGGAGGGGTCATTTGCCCATGGGCTTATTGCAGAAACAATGCGCGTTCTGGTTATGCGAGAAATATGTCTTCCGATTTTATTAAACGTAAGTGTGGGCATATCTTTTTGCGGCTCTTTAATTTCGCCGTACGGTATCAAACCTGTTTTTATAAGAGCCTGAAATCCGTTGCAGATTCCAAGTATAAGTCCGTCTCGTTTATTCAGGAGATTCATAACTGCATCCGCTATATGTTTTTCGCGCAGAACATTTGCAATAAATTTTCCCGAGCCGTCCGGTTCGTCTCCTGCGCTGAATCCGCCTGCAAGCGCAAAAATCTGTGTTTCTTTAAGCTGCTTTTCAAGTTCTTTCAGTGAATCTGCGAGAGCTTTCGGTGTGTTGTTTGCAAATACGAAAATTTTTGTTTTTGCGCCTGCAAGATTAAATGCGCGAGCCATATCGTATTCGCAGTTGGTACCCGGAAATACGGGGATAAGCACGGAAGGTTTCGCATTTGCCGAAGAAAATACGGGCGATTTCCCGGTTTTGCCCAAAGATTCGTGGACGGTTTTTGCAAATTCCGGAAGAGACGCCTGTAATTCCGCTCCGCTTACTTGAGGGAATACGTCTTTCAGCGTGGATTCCCATGCACATTCCGCTTCTTCAATAGAAATATTTGTGCCGAAAATCCCTTCCGATTCAATCGTGATTTCCGCTTTTTCTTGAGTTTCTCCGATTTTTACTGCTGTTCCGCGCACAAAAAGTTCCATATCAAGTTCGTCCGCTTCAACGATTATCGAACCGTAAAGCGGTGTAAATAAATCTTTTGCGGATGCTTTTTTATCCGGCGCAAAGCCTTGCGCAGTTGCGGATGCGGGAATATAAAAGAGTTTTACTCCGATTTTATTGCCGAATGCCATTTTAGTAACTGCTTCCGCAATTCCGCCTGCGCCGACCGGATACATTGCGGAGATTTTTTTTGCCGAATTCAATTCATATAATTTTTCGGAATTATGTTTAAATGCGGCAAAATTCGGCGCAAGCTCATGTGAGTACGGAACGGAAATAAGATAAATGCCGCTGCCGGATTTTTTAAATGAACCGGAAGAAACATTTTGCACTTCATCATGTGTTACCGCAAACGAAACAAGCGTATGCGGAACGTTCAGTTCTTCAAAAGTCCCGCTCATGCTGTCTTTGCCGCCGATAGAAGCTGTTCCCATAGATTTTTGTGCATCAATAGCACCTAGAAGGGCGGCGGCAGGAAATCCCCATGTTTTTTCGTTTACTGCACGCCCGAAAAATTCTTGAAAAGACAAACGACCGGAAGATGCTTTGCCGCCTATGCAGGTAATTTTTGCGAGAGAAGACAGAACGGCGGTCTGCGCACCGTGCCACGGACTCCATTCGCTTATTCGCGGATCGAAGCCGAAAGTCATCATGCTTACTGTTGAAGTTTCAAAAGGAGAGAGTACAGGGATTTTTGCAACCATACCAGCTTCGGGTGTGGATTGATATTTTCCGCCGTATGGGAAAAGGACTGTGGATGAACCTATAGAACCGTCAAATCTTTCGCAAAGCCCGCGCTGAGAACAGCACGCAAGGTCGGAAATATTTTTGAGCCATGCGGTTTTTATTTTTCCACCGTTTTCAAGCTCGTCTTTTACTGAATCAAGAGGGTTTACAAGCGGCGACATTTCTTGAGATGCCGGGCTTTCAATTAAAGCGCGGGCTTCATGATGCGCACCTGCCGCGTCAAGAAAATTGCGGGCGAGATTTACTATAACTTTGCCGCGCCATCTCATTACAAGCCGTTCGGAATCCGTTACATCGGCAATTTTTACTGCGTGAAGATTTTCTTTAGCGGCGGCGGCGATAAAATTTTCCGTATCTTTTGCGCGAACAACAACAGCCATGCGTTCCTGCGATTCGGAAATTGCAAGCTCTGTTCCGTCAAGTCCGTCGTATTTTTTTGGAACCGCATCAAGATTTATATCAAGACCCGGCGCAAGTTCTCCTACTGCGATTGAAACGCCGCCTGCACCGAAATCATTGCATCTGCGGATCATAAGGCTTACGTCTTTATTTCTAAAAAGCCGTTGAATTTTTCGCTCTTCAACTGCGTTGCCTTTTTGTACTTCTGCGGCAGCTGTTGTTACCGATTTTTTTGTGTGAACTTTCGACGAGCCGGTTGCCCCGCCTATTCCGTCGCGTCCCGTTCCTCCGCCTAAAAGAATTACGGCATCTCCGCATTGCGGTCGTTCGCGTATTACGGTATTTTCCGGAGCCGCAGCAATCACAGCTCCAAGTTCCATGCGCTTTGCTTCATATCCTTTGTGATAAATTTCCGTAACTTGACCTGTAGTAAGACCAATCTGGTTTCCGTAGGAAGAAAATCCCTGCGCGGCTTCGCGAACAATTTTTAACTGAGGCAGCTTACCCTTCCTTGCTGCGAAAAGAGGCACTGTAGGATCGGCGGCTCCGCTTACACGCATTGACTGGTATACCCACGAACGCCCTGAAAGAGGATCCCTGATTGCTCCTCCGATACAAGTTGCCGCGCCTCCGAACGGTTCAATCTCCGTAGGATGATTATGGGTTTCGTTTTTGAACATCAACAGCCAGCGTTCAATCGAATCTTTTGAATCCTTATCCAACGGAGAGCCGTCTTTTCCATGCGTATAATGGACATCAATATAAATTGAACAAGCATTATTTTCTTCAGAAACTTCAAGGTCGTCCAATTTTCCGTGTTTTTTAAGATATTTCATGCCGATAACAGCCATATCCATCAAAGTAACCGGCTTTTCATCACGTGCATATAAATCTGCACGCATATCGGTATAATTTTTCAAGGATTTTTCAAATAACGCGGAATACTGACCGGCTTCAATTTTTATGTCTTTAAGCTCCGTTAAAAATGTGGTGTGGCGGCAGTGATCCGACCAGTAAGTATCAAGCACCCGGATTTCAGTGAGCGTCGGGTCGCGGTTTTCTTCTTTAAAATAATTCTGCAAGAATTTAATATCCGCTAAATCCATTGCAAGACCCATTTTTGCGCGGTATTCATCAAGCGTGTTTTCATCAAAAGAGATAAAACCTTCAACCGTAGGAATATCTGCAGGTTCGTCGGCTTTTATTTCAAGACTTTCGGGGATTTTATCGTCGGTGATGTGCGAATCTACCGGATTTACAAGATAATTTTTTATGCAAAGCATATCATCCGCATTCAGGGAGCCGCTTAACACAACCATTTTGGCGCAACGCACTTTGGGAGACTTATGAAGTTTTGCGGGATCGGAAGAAGTTTCCGTCAGCAAAAGCGAAAGACATTGCTCCGCACTATCTGCGCGCTGATCGTATTGACCGGGAAGATATTCCCAAATAATTACTTGACTGTTTTCATCGACATCAAGTTTATCGAAAGTGCAAATGTCTCCTTGCGGCTCCGAAAAAATTCTTGCAGCCGCAATTTTCGCCGATTCTTCATCAATATTTCCTATGTCGTAGCGGTTAATATAACGCACTCCGGTAATGCCCGAAATGCCCAAAAAATTTTTGATTTGTGAATAAATGCTTTCGGCTTCATTCCGAAAGCCGGACTTTCTTTCAATATATAAACGGAACATTTTTACATTATAAAGATTCATGTTGATTTTGTACACGCCGCCGATGATTCCCATCTAGATTATATAAAGGTTGGATACGAGTTGAATGTCGAGTTTTTTGAAAAACTCTAACTTAATTTTGAAAGACTCTAACTTAATTATAGAACAAAATTATTCGATAACTGTGTTGTCGAACTGGTGTAGCCTATATGTTTACTTATTAGGCTCAATTTCGAGTTTTGAAAAAACTCGAAATTTTCCAACTCTTTCCGGCTCCAACAAAATGAAGAGTTTTGAAATAAGCATCATTTGTGCGCAGACGAGGTTCCATCGGCGTGCCGCTTCGAGCGAAAAGCTCGACTGCGGCTAAGCGGATGGAACCTCGCCGAAAGCACAGCAGTATTTACCTGCTATTTCCAAAACTCTACATTCGACCTATTAAAATAAATCGCATTTTCAAAGTTACCCTATTGCATTTTATTACCAAAAAGTATATAAAATCGGAACCTGTAGACGCCTAAAGGGCTTTGCAGGTTTAGGGTTCTTTGAAATCGGCGGAATGTGAATACATATCCGGTGCAGCCGTAAAGTTTGTTCGATAAGAAAAAAAAGAACATTCAGGTATGTACAGCCCTAAAACCGGTTTTATGTCGTTGACATGAAACATGACAACTGTTTTACGGGTTTCGATTCGTCTGTGTACAGACAAGGC
>CAUUGI010000072.1:0-9362 GCA_963544675.1 uncultured Treponema sp. | reverse complement strand
GCGATTCATAAAAAGGATAATAAGAAAGCCCTATCATATCGAAATCAACGGCGGCAACAGAAGGCGCATTGCCCGCAAAATGATTAAACCACCATTTTACAAAATCCGAATCGCCGCCTCGCGCCAAATGAATCATTATTTTTGCCTGCGGACATTTTTTTCGGACGGCGGCGGAAGCTGTGTTCAAATACGCGGCAAGATTTGCTTGATGCAGGCTGATATCGCCTTGCAATGCAGTATTATTTACGCCGGAAATAAAAAGACCCTGATCTATTTCATTGCCGATTTGAACCATATCCGGTGCCGCTCCGGCAGCTTCTAATGCTTCTAAGACCGATTTCGTAAAGTCAGCCAAAGATTTTTTTATATCATCAACAGAGCCTAAGTTTGACCAAGCCGCAGGGATTTTTTGCTTTCCCGTATCAGCCCAAGTATCGCTGTAATGAAAATCCAACAAAAGTTTTAATCCGCTCCGCTTTATTCGTTTTGCAGCTCTTACCGTGCGTGTAAGATTGTTTGCGCCGGGTGTCGCTTCATCCGGATTATTCCAAATTCTAAGGCGGATCCAATTTACTCCATTTGATTTAAGCAGAGAAAATATATCGTTCTCATTTCCGTCTATTCCGCGAAAAACTGCACCCTTTTCTTCAAGCTGAATTACGGAAGACGCATCAAAGCCGCGCATAAAATCATCCGGAATATGTGCGTCAACAGGAGATAAAGTCATTACTTTTTAGGAAATACTTAAATCATTATCGCTTACGGCTTCCGTACACGACGGAGATAAAATCAATAGATTAAAAATTATAAGACCGAAAGCAAAAAAAATGTTCTTCATATAAAATATCGAAAAATTATTTTTTTTCGCTGTTTTCTTTCATCCAATTTTGAATTCCTCTAACAACATCGGAATCAATCACGTGTTCTACGCGGCAGGCATTTGCTTCAGCCTGTTCTTCTGATATTCCTGCAATATGCGCAAAAAAATCCGTAAGCAATTTATGGCGCGAATATATTGCACTCGCTTTGTCCATACCTTTTTGCGTGAGTACGATATGTTGACCTTCTTCTATTGTAATATAGCCTTGCTCCCGCAAAATTCCCATTGCACGGCTTACGCTGGGTTTTGAAACATTTTGCTTATGCGCAATATCGATTGCGCGGACAAAACCGTTTTCATTTTTCAACATTAAGATAGATTCCAAATAGTCTTCACCCGATTCTTGCATAAACACCTCGATATTTTTATTTACTTTATATATGAAAAACACACGTTTTTTGTCGGCAGGATAATATGATTCCCTTTTGTAGAATTATAACAGAAAAAATAGAATAAAGTTGAAAATAAATCCTAATAAAGCCTAATCCTAAAGATTAGGACAAAAAAATATCCTGCCGGCACAAATTTACCGGCAGGACGACTTTTAATTCATAATTTCTTCGCTTAGATTCATAATCTGACTGAAGATAGGTTTTCCGCCCGGAACCATCGGAAGAACCATTTCATCCATATCGACTTTTGCATCAATTACGGCAGGTTTTTGAGATTTAAAAGCTTCGTCAAAAACTTTTGCAAATTCTTTTGCATTTGACGCGCTATAACCTTTAATTCCGTAGGCATCTGCAAGTTTAATCCAATCCGGACCGAAATCCAACGTCGTCTGACTAAAACGCTTGCCGTAGAAAAGCCGCTGCCACATTCGAACATTTCCAAGTGCGCCGTTATTTACGATAACAATTACAATCGGAAGTTTATAGTGTGCGATTGTCGCAAGTTCATTACAGTTCATCCTGAAAGAACCGTCGCCTGCAATATGCACAATTCTCGCTTTAGGCAGAGCAAATTGAGCACCTATGGCAGCTCCCGTCCCGAATCCCATTGTGCCGAGACCTCCGCTTGTAATAAATGTACGCGGTTTTGTAAACGGATAAAATTGTGCAGTCCACATCTGATGCTGACCTACTTCCGTTGTGATTATTGCATCGTCTCCTGCGGTATTGTGTATATGCTCGCAGAGAAATTTGGGATTTATTGAATTTGCAGGTTCTTTTGAATAGCAGCGCGGAATTTCTTTTTTCCATTCTTCGATTTTTTTGAGCCATTCTTTGTGTTCTTCCGCATGAATAAGCGGCGTAAGACGCGTAAGAACTTCTTTTAGATTCCCGATTATTGAAAGGGATGCGGGAATATTTTTATTTATTTCCGCAGGGTCTATGTCGATGTGAAGAATTCGACTTTTTGAAGCAAAGTATGCGGAGTCCGAAACAACTCTGTCGCTGAAACGTGCGCCGAGCGCAATTACAAGGTCGCTTTCCGTTACCGCCATATTGCTTGCTTTTGTTCCGTGCATACCGATTAACTGTGTACACAAAGGGTGATTTGACGGAAATGCATCTCGCGCCATTAAACTTTCAGTAACGGGAATACCGCCTTTTTCCGCAAAATCGAATAATTCTTTGTATGCGCGGCTTATAACGACACCGCCTCCCGCATAGATAACAGGTCTTTGCGCGGAATTTATAAGGTCTGCACAGGTTTTTATTTCATCGTCGGACGGGACAGGAGAATTGATTACATGTTTAATATTCTCTTTATTCCGCCCGACAGGCTCTGTTTCTCCGCTGTTAATGGGTATGTATTCGCACGTTGCAGCCGTTATTTCTTTCGGAATGTCGATGAGTACCGGACCCGGTCTTCCCGACGATGCAATGGTAAAGGCTTCTCTTATTGTGTCCGCCAATTCTTCTACCGAGCGTACCATGAAATTGTGTTTCGTAATCGGCATGGTTACGCCGGTGATGTCGATTTCTTGAAAAGAGTCTTTACCCAAGAGCGATGTCGGAACATTACAAGTAATTGCAACTACCGGAGATGAATCCATGTATGCTGTAGCGATTCCCGTAACAAGATTTGTTGCACCCGGTCCGCTCGTCGCCATGCATACTCCGACTTTTCCTGTTACGCGTGCATATCCGTCTGCAGCATGGGAAGCACCTTGCTCGTGAGCGGTAAGAATATGCTTAATACGGGAACTGTTTTTATAAAGTTCGTCGTAAATATTCAAAATCGCACCGCCCGGGTATCCGAACACCGTATCAACGCCTTGTTCAATAAGGCATTCGATTACAATTTGTGAACCGTTCATCTTCATTTTGTGATCTCCCTTTTATAATTTTGACAAGTTTAGTCTAAAAAAATGATTTTTCCACGTACCGGCAGATTTATGCACGGAAAAAATTCTCAAATTAAATGTAATTTTGCGCATTACTGAAGTATCGCGCCCTTATCTGCAGAAGAAACAAATCTTGCATAGCGCGCAAGATAACCGGAAGAAACTTTAGGCTGCGGTGCTTTCCATTCCGCTCTGCGTTTTTCAAGCTTTTCATCGGATACTTCAAGTTTGATTTTGTAATTATCTATATCCAATGTAATTATGTCTCCTTCGTTTACAAGTGCGATAGGCCCTCCGACCGCAGCTTCAGGCGAACAATGTCCCAGCGATGCGCCTCTTGTAGCTCCGCTGAATCTGCCGTCCGTAATGAGCGCAACATCTTTATCAAGCCCTTGTCCTGCGAGAGCCGCCGTAACCGCCAGCATCTCCCGCATTCCGGGACCGCCTTTAGGGCCTTCATAACGAATTACAACCACATCGCCCGCTTTTATCTTACGGCTCTGAACAGCTTCCATTGCGTCCTTTTCATCATCGAATACTCTTGCGGGGCCTGAATGTTTCATAAGTTCTTTTGCACAGGCAGAACGTTTTACAACCGTTCCGTCCGGCGCAAGATTTCCGAAAAGTATTGCAATTCCGCCTGTCGGAGAATAAGGATTTTCTATCGGGCGGAGAATTTCCGGATTACGATTCTTTGCATATTTTATATTTTCCGCAATTGTTTTTCCCGTAACGGTCATAATATCTGTTTTTATAAGATTCTTTTTTGCAAGTTCTGCAAGAACCGCCTGTACGCCGCCGGCATCGTCAAGCTCGTTCATAAACGTATGACCGGCAGGAGCAAGATGGCACAAATTCGGTGTATTGCTGCTGATTTCATTTATAACGTGCAGGTCGAGCGAAATTCCGGCTTCATGTGCAATTGCAGGAACGTGGAGAATAGTATTGCTTGAACAGCCTAAAGCCATGTCCGCTGCAAGAGCGTTTTTAAAACCGTCAAGAGTCATCATCTGCCTTGCAGTAATTCCTTTTTCAAGCATTTCCATAACTTGCATTCCTGCGTGTTTGGCAAGCGCGATTCTGCGTCCGCTGATTGCGGGTATTGTTCCGTTTCCCGGAAGACCGAGACCTAAAACTTCCGTAAGACAATTCATTGAATTCGCAGTAAACATTCCGGAACAGGAGCCGCAGCCGGGACAGGCGGCATATTCCAATTCTTTAAGCTGTGCTTCGGATATTTTTCCGGCGGCTAAAGTTCCGACTGCTTCAAACATATCGGAAAGAGAAAGATTTTTACCCGAATAGGGATTTGTTTTATCGGTATACGGAAGATGACCGGGCATCATCGGGCCGCCGGATACAAACACCGTAGGAAGATTAAGACGGGCTGCCGCCATAAGCATTCCGGGAACTATTTTATCGCAGTTCGGAATAAAAACGAGCGCATCAAACTGATGTGCTTTTGCAACGCATTCTATTGAATCTGCAATAAGTTCACGAGTTACAAGGGAATATTTCATTCCTTCGTGCCCCATTGCAATTCCGTCGCACACGCCGATTGCCGGAAATTCTATCGGTGTTCCGCCCGCCATGCGGATTCCGGCTTTTACCGCATCGCTTATGCGGTCAAGTTCAATATGCCCCGGAATTATTTCGTTTTTAGCGCAGCATACACCGATTAAAGGTCGTTCCAATTCTTCATCCGTGTAGCCCATCGCATAAAACAGCGAACGGTGAGGAGCGCGGGCGTTTCCTTTCTTTGCATTATCGCTTTTCATACAAAGCCTCCGGAATATTTCAACGACACAGATAATATTAGACCTGTTCGGAAACTAAAGTTTAAGAACAGGTTTATTTTTCAATACTGTCTGCAGCGTTTTAAAATCTTTTCGGCACACAAAGTAATATATTTAAAGCGGTGTAGTCAAGGTGAATATTTAATTATATTGTAAAAACTTCAGTATTTTTAAATGACTATTCTAAAATATCCTGCAAAAGAAGTTTAAGACATTCAACATCCGGATTTGCAGCATTTGCTATTTGCGTCGCCATACTTTCCCCGTCAATTTTGATACCCGCATTTTCGGAAAAAGTCTTTTGAGCGTCGCTTAATTCGGATAAAGAAGACTCCGAGACCGCATATACGGCATCTTTATTTTGCATAAGCTGCTTAAACTGTTTTCTGAATTTTTCGTTTTCAAGCTTTATCCCGTGAAAGTAATACACGCTCGTAAACTTATGGATTTTTGAAAGCCGTTCACAGCAGCTTACAAGCCGAGACGAGAATACTTTTCCTACCGTACCGTCGCAAAGATTGTCCGCAAAAACAAAAAGAATACGCATTTTGTCCGTATCGATTCCCGTGTTTTTCTGCATTACTTTTGCGGATTCAAAGAAAAGATTCTGCATAACGGTCTTTTCATCGAAAGTATCCGTAAGCGGCGGTTCATCTTGTATGATGACGGGATTTTCCTGCATGACCGGCGGCGGTTCAACGGCAACGATCGCTTCCGATTCTCCGCCGGATGTTTCTATAATATGTTCGTCAACAATCGCTGCCGCTTTTTTAATAACTTCTTCATGTGCAGAATCAATTGCAGGGGAAGCCGGAGACTTTTCTTCCGCTTCCAACTGTACCGAATCCTCCTCCGAGTCTCCTCTTGATGAAGGTGGAAGAATTTCTGCCGCCAGCTCTTCTTCCGTAGCTTCCGGAATATCGCTTATCGAAAAACCGGAAGAAAACTGTTTGTCCTGTGTAAGAATATCCGCAAGTCTGCTGTTGATTGCGGACGATTCATCCGGCTCCGTTGCAAGTGCAGCCTCTTCCTCTTCCGTAACGGCAGCATGATTGGAAAATACCGAATCTTCATCATTTTCCGCAGGAATATCTTCTTCAGCCTCTTCGGAAATATTTTCTTCATGCGAAGAAGCAGGTGAATCATCTTCCTGTTGTAAAGTTTTTTCTTCCGAAGAATTATCTTTGTGGGCAGGTGCAAGAACTTCGGCTGCAATTTCTTCTTCCGTAGCCTCCGGAATATCGCTGATTGAAAAGTTCAATGAATACTGTTTATCCTGCGTAAGAATGTTTGCAAGTTTGCTGTCTATATCCGAATCCGCTGAAATGCCGGTATTTGGAGATTCGATTTTTTCTTCCGCAGCTTCCGTAATAGAAGAATCGTCATCGCTTGTATTTGGTTTTTTAGGCGAAGCAAGGATTTCTGCATTAAGTTCCTCTTCCGTAGCTTCCGGAATATCGCTGATTGAAAATGACGCGCCGGAATTCTTGTCTTTTTCCATAATTTCCGCCATGCGGGCGGCAAGGAGTTCTTCATTAGATATTGAAACGGAAGTCTCATTTTTATCTTCATTAGACATTGCTTTGTCCTGTTTGTTTATAATGTTTTCTCTCTCCGAATCACCATTATTTTTTGAAGTTTCAACGGATTCTACAATTTCATTGTCGTCATCAGAATCTTCAAAATCTATTATGGAATTGTTTACGTCTTCTTCAACTTTTAATTTTGCCGCTTCCGAAAAGCGTTTGGTTATCTTAAATACTTCAATATCGCCGCCGGCAGATTTTTTGAATAACGTATCGCCTTCCGGATTTGTATAAAACAGAGAATTATCTCCTTGAATCCGCATACGAATCAGCTTCGGACAGCCGGAAATTGCACCTTCTTCAAGCTCTTCAAGTTTTTCAGGGAAAACTATCGTCTGCAAATTTTCACAGTCCGAAATCGCACCTTTACAGATTTTCTTTACAGTATCGGGAATTGCCAGTGAAACGATTGAAGAGCATCGAGCAAAAACATTTTCAGGAAGAACCGTTATTCCGTACCGAAAAGGAATTTCTTGCAGCGATGAACAGCCGTAAAAAAGTCCTTCCGGAAATTCGTTAATTTCTACAGGCATATCAACATGGATAAGCGAAGTACAACCGCTGAACATATAAGGAGCAAGCTGTTTTAAGGAAGACGGCAGATGAACCCATTCAAGTTTTTCAGAATTGCTAAAAAGATTGTCGCCTACGTGTTTTATGGATTCAGGAAGTGAAACCCGTGTAAACTTGCAGCACGTAAACGCTTCCGCTCCTACAGCGTCCGCACCGTTGGGTACCGTACCGGAAAATAAGGTAGATTCTTCATCAACGCCGAGCACGGTTTTCATATCTTCCGTGTAAACAAGTCCGTTCTTTTTGATTGTAATGTCCTGCATATTGGACAATTCTAAATCAGGAAAGCAGATATATCAAGTGTGATAAATGTTAATTTTTCTATTGATATTAAAGGTGGATTCGGATAGATTCCGCCTAAAGTGCACCCGCGTACAGTGACGGTGATTGCCTGCACATTTTATATTTCGATGCTTCCGGTAAAAATTTCATTCTCTGCGCCCACTGTCAAGATTGCACCGCAAACGCGCTTACTGCTTTATCAAAGTTCGATTTTTCTTATATGCGCACCAAGGTGCTGCAGGCGTTCTACAAGATGTTCATACCCTCTTTCAATTTGGTAAACATTGCTTATGCGGCTTTCCCCGTGCGCGGTCATAGCTGCTATTACCATCGCCATTCCCGCCCGTACGTCGGGAGAAACCAGATGTTCACCGTGAAGGGCAGCGGGACCGGAGACAAGCGCGCGGTGAGGATCGCAAAGCGTAATCTGTGCACCCATGCTTATAAGCTTATCCACAAAAAACATTCGAGACTCGAACATTTTTTCAAAAATCAAAGATGTGCCGCTAATCTGCGTGGCAACTACGGTCATTATGCTTGTTAAATCCGGCGGAAATCCGGGCCACGGCGCATCATCAATCTTTGGAATTGTCGAACCGACGTCGGCTTTGGTTTTAAGTTCCTGTATTTCATTTACAAAAATCGAATCCCCCTCGTCAACCCAAGAAATCCCAAGTTTTTGAAAACCGATTTTAAGAGGGCGCAAATCAAGTGATTTTATTCCGTTAATGCGTATGCTTCCTTTTGTTGCGGCAGCAAGTCCAATGTAGGAACCGATTTCCATATAATCCGGACCGATTTCAAAGTCGATGCCGTGTAATTTTGATACGCCTTTTATCTTTAAAATATTGCTTCCGATTCCCGAAATATTTGCACCCATACTGTTGAGCATTCGGCACAAATCTTGAATATGAGGTTCTCCTGCCGCATTTGTAATTATAGTTTCACCTTCCGCAAGAACTGCCGCCATCAATGCGTTTTCCGTCGCGGTAACAGAAGCTTCATCAAGGAAAATATCTGCACCGATAAGTTTATTTACCGTAAACGTAAAACGGCTGCCTATTTCTACGCGGGCACCAAGCTGCGTAAGCGCAAGAAAATGCGTATCAAGTCGGCGGCGCCCTATAACGTCTCCACCCGGAGGAAACATTTCCGCTTTGCCGCAGCGTGCCAGCATCGGTCCTGCAAACAAAATAGATGCACGTATTTTTTTAGAAAGTTCCAAAGGAATGCAGATGCATTGCACTGTTTTTGCTTCTATTTTCCATGCACCGCCGCCGAGCTTATGCGCTTGTACTCCAAACGCTTGGAGTATATTCAACATAATTGCGGTATCTTCTATTTCCGGAACATTTCGCAGGATTACCGGCTCTTCCGTAAGTAATGCGGCAGCAATGCACGGCAATGCTGAATTTTTATTACCGCTCGCAGTTATTGTTCCTTTTATCGGAAAACCGCCTTCAATCAAATACTCATGCATTTTTGCTCCCATAAAAAGTCAACGAACAAGTCGACTTCCTTAAATTAGTTAATTCATGGCAGAAAGTGCTTCATCAGCAAGAGTCATAGGTTTGTATATTCCTTTCATCTTGTCTGCATTAAAGTCTTGTTTTGCGCTGAGCATTGCCCATACGATTTCTGCCATCTTTCTGGCAGCTGCAACAATAGATTTACCGCTGCCTTTATTCTTTTTCATGTATTCATAACGCTGCATCATTCTCCATTCCGAAGTATCTTTGCAACGACGAATCCCCAATACCAACTGAACAAAACAAGTTCTCAATTCCTGAGGGCCTCGTTTTGTTATCTTCCCGTGATGAATGGTTTCATTTGAATCCTGTACCCATGGAACAAGTCCGCAGAACGCCGCATATTTTTTTGCACTCGCAAACCTGCCTATGTCCTCAGTGTAAGCCCTGATTGTCCATGCTGTGATTTTTCCACATCCACGG
>CAUUGI010000071.1:0-9406 GCA_963544675.1 uncultured Treponema sp. | reverse complement strand
TTTCGTCCGCCGTAGTTAGCCTGCCTTATAAAAATGTTTGCTTCTAAAAATCTAGTCTTTTGCAGGTGCATCCTGCTTTTTCCGAGCGGAAAGTTCATTCCGCCTGTGAATGTTCAGTTTTTTAAATATCCGTTTATTATGGACGGCAACGGTTCCGGGTGCAATATCCAATTCTATTGCAATTTCTTTGTCGGTTTTGCCTTCTGCAATATGTTTGGCAATCATAATTTCCTTTTTTGTAAGTCCTGCGGACGTAAACCATGCCGTCTGCGCCCTTGTTTCAATACTTTGTTTTTTATCGCGGCGTTTTTGTACATGGCCGGATTTTTTTTCAGGTGTATCGGAAAGCTCTGCGTCATCGTCTTTGCTGAAAATCTCCTGTTTTAATATTTTATTGATATTTTCGATAGCGGAAAGTGAATTCTGACGCTTTTCATTCATTATGTTTGAAATTCTTAGAAGCATGTGGTCTATGTTAAACGGTTTTTGAATTATATCCGTCGCACCCATTTGTAAAAGCTGCGTTATATTTTTCGGGCTTATAAAATTAGCCGTAATCATAAACGGAATATTTCCGAACTTATCCTTTTCTTTTAAAATCTCAAGTGCACTTTTACCCGGAAGTGTATTTGAACATAAAATAACATCAGCTTTTACAGAATCAATTTCATCATAAAAAGATGTTCCCGTGCTGAATAAAACCGTTCTAAAAAACGGTCGGAATTCTTTTGCAAGAACATCGCGTATCAATGCATTTTCTTCAAGGATATAAACGGTTTCGCTGTAAAGAGGAGTTGTTGATTCAATAACGTCAGTATTATTTCCGGATACTTTTTTGTGTCTTCCGGCGGGATTTCCTGCTCCGGATTCTATAAAATGTCTAAATCCGTCAGAATTAAAATCCACAGGAGGAACCGCAATTCTCAACGTTATCGTGTTACCTAAAGAATCCGGAACAATCTGTATGTTTCCGTTAAATAACTTAAGAATTTTTCGCACGACGTAAAGATAAATTCCCCATTTTTCTATTGTAGATTTAAATTCTTCACCATCATTTTCATTTGATTCCGGTTCCATTCCCTGTAAATCCAAAATGCGTTTTAAATCGGAATGCAGAATCGGATCTGAATAAAAATGTACTGAATAAATAAACATATGATTAACATAATCAATCGAAACAAGAACCGGAGTACCCGGACTCACCTGTTTAAGTGCCGCTTGAAGAACAAATTTAAGCAAAACCGACATTAACGCTTTGTCTGCCGCAACAAGTGTATCGGGAGGGAACGTTTCCCGTATATCCGGTATGCAGTCATTAAGTTGAAAATTTGAAACGGGATTTTTCATCGCTTCAAGTATAAAATCATGAAGATTTATCGGTTCGTTATTTACGTCAGGTTTATGGGAAGCATTTTCGTAATATGCAAGAAGATGAAGCGCATTTATTATTTCCTGAGAGAATCCTATACTTTCTTTCATAAACATAGAAGTTTCGGAATCAAGATTTTTTGCAATCCGTATAAAGGCTGTAGATAAAAGCTGAATCGGGTTTATCAGCAGTTGTGAGAGATTTGAATACACATAGCTAAGTTTAGAAGATGCGGCGGTTTTTATTTTTACGGATTCCGTACTCAACTGCAAAAATGCAAGTTTATTTTTTATTCGCCCTTGTATATACATAAGCGATGCCGTACCAATCAAAATTATCGAAATAAATTCCGGCAAATCAAGATCGTAATCGAAAAGCCTGAATATACACGAAGAATTGCAGGCAAAGCGCAATAAGTGAAAAACTTGTTGTATCACCAGCATATAAACGGCAATCAGCATACTTATGCAGACTTTATATTGGACGGCAGGATTATATAGCAAAGTAAAATTCATCTGTACAGTAAATATGATAAGAGCGATCAGCATTGCAGAAAAAATAATTGGAATGCCGCTTTTATCCGGTACGTTCAATATAAAGTACAGAATTCCGAGAGAGATAACTGCCATGTTCAAAATGGGAATAATATCAGAGACAAGTTGGGCAGTCTTAGAAAAATTATGTTTTACGGGAAAATTCATCTTTTGCAGAATTATTATTCCGCAGATTGTTATGAGACATATAATAATATAATTGAATTTATAAAGATAATGATTTAACAACGGTACATTCAAAAGTCTGCCGAAAAAAATTCCGTTTGCTATAAAAATATGTAACGCAAGAAGTCCGCATATAATCGCAAAGAATATTGAACCGCGTTCCTTAAAAAGCAGAGTATTAAAAATGACATATATAAGTGCAATTATGCAGGCGGAAAGAGCTGCGGCAAGATAAAATGTAACAAACTCTCCGGCAATCGTGAATTTATTTAAAGACATCACAAATGCCGTGATAGGGGCAGGGCGGGATGCGGTTATACGTATTCGTAATGTAACCGGAGGCGCGGAATTGTAAGAAAAATCATAGTGCTCAGAGGCGTGTTTTTTTATTATTGGAATAAGACTGACAGCATTATATCGCGCTCCTAGTGATTTTTTTTGATGAGGAACACCTGAACCGGTCCTGCCTATGAAAAGCCAACGCCCGGTAGAATCCTTAAAAAATACTTCCGCAGTAAAAAAAAGCTCCGGTGTGAAATAAAGCACTTCCTGATTGTAAGAAGAACTGTTACCCGGTAAATCCGTTTCAAGCCAAACCGTACCTTTTTCCGAAAAGACATTTACATATTCGCACGGTTTAAATTGCTCCTGCATTATGTCATCGGCAGAAATGCTGTCATCCGGTGCAATGTATGTTTTGAGAGGAAGTTCCTTTTGTTCAAATCCGGCTGCAAGACAAATCAGCAGAAGAAAAAAACTTTTCACTAAATATAAGTTTACACCATATACATGGGATTATAAAGTGCAGCTGATATTATAACTTATATTTATATGTCGAATGTCAAGTTTTTCAAAAATTTGAAATTTAGCCTATGAATTACGCATTAAAAATACCCCTTCTTCCATAAAAAAACGCCGGTCTCCGTGTGCTTACGGAAATCCGGCGTCGTTGTCTGCTCTGCTAAAACCGTTTTAGCGTTCTTCCGGCTCTGAAGTTGCACGGAGCGCGGACATTTTTACTAAGTCGTTGATGCGGGAAAGGGCTTCTTTTTCCTGTGCGGACTTAGCGGCGATTTTGCCGAGTGCGCGGTCGATTTGTTCTTGGAAGTTGTCCTTGTCAATCGAATACAAAACGACATACTCAAATTCGGTTTTGCCCGCTTTCTCCTGTTGTACCCAGAATTCCCGCGATTTTTCAAACCCGCTGAGTTTGTTGGAAGAAAAAATGCCGATTGCCTGTTCCGCCATTTTGACGGTCGCCGCGTCATCCTTGTTGCCGCTGACCGCTGTTCCCAACTCGCTGGTTACGTTCTGCGTAATGCTGCGAGAAATGGTGTCCGCCGCATCCGCCGCCGCCCATGCTTTGAGCAAATCCACGTCCTGACCGCGGGCAGAAGCGAATTTGACGTATTTCTTGCTGAACTCAGGCATTTTTTGAATTTTGTCCACTTCATCTCCCTGCAAAATAATGCGCGCCCATTCAGGGATTTCGGTTCCGTAGGCGGCGCCCTGCCAGTCAATAATTTTGGGACGCTGTGCCATAGGAGCCGCAGGAGGCGCGCTCGGCGCACTTGCACAACCGGAAAGCGCAAGAACGCCCGCCGACACTGCTGTAAAAACTGCGCATTTCAACGCATTCACCATCTTTTTCATACCTACTCCTCGTGCGCTAGAGCGCACTCATAAAATAATAAAGTTTGCAACGCAAACTTTCAGCTCAACCGTGCGGCTGCATCTAGACGCGCGGTTGAGCCTTACTCCTTGTGCGCGAGGGCGCACCTGTAAATTATTATTTCTTCCCTAATATATATAAAGAAGTTTTTGCCCATCAATCCGCTTATTTTACCCCTCTCCGTGCGCCGCATTTTTAAAACGAAATGGAATACGACAGACTTGGTGCAAGATTGCCGTCATCAAGCGGGACGAATGCCAAGTCAAAACCGCTTAAAACGTCAAGCGTACTCATACCGCCGTTTCTAGGACGCTTTGTATAGAATTTAGGACGTACGAAACCGTAGATAAGCGCTGCGGTACCGGAAATAGAGCTTATGCTTATAAGTGCTATTCCTGCAGAACTTAGGTCATTACCTAGGCTGCTTGATGTATTGGAAGCATATCTCTCTGCACGTGCCCTATTGTACTCATCAGAAGCCCCACCCAAAGCCGCAATCCCCCCGATAAACATTCCAAGATTTGCCGCGTGCCATGCCGAAAGCACAATGCCGTCTCTTTTTTCTCCAACACGGTACGAGCCCATACCGAACAAAATATTGCCAAAACCGATGGCAGCCAATTCTCCGCCATGGTAGCGGTCGGAACGCTGCGGTATTTTTGCCTTACTGCCGCCCTGTTTTGCACCGCGCCGTTTTGAGCCGCCTAGAAGTAACTGCACCGTTTCATTTACGTCAATCCTCGTGCGGTAAATATCCTCCACCGCGGCAGTCGTAACATTGAGCGCGTGAATGACGAGCAAGTATGTGTCGCCGAGCGGCTTCATGTTGCCGCGGATAACGGTCTGCGCGCCTGCCATCGCGCCGATTTGCTGGATAGAATCGTCGCCGACTTCGCCGGAAAGCTGGAAGTTCATTTCCTTTTTGATGGCGGCAAGGTTTGCGCGGTCGGCAACTTTGAGCTTCCGGAGCTTTACAAAGTTGACGGTCAATTCATCCAACATAAAGTCGCTCATCTCCTCTGTGTCTGACGAAATACCGATGATGGCAATCGTGCTTCCGGCTTTAAGCGTCTTTGAAAACTGTGCTGCTGTCTCTGCAAGCGCGGTTTCAATCTCAAGTGCAAAAACCGCGGCGTGCGCAAGAAGCAAAAACACGCCGATCGCAAATGCTTTTCTTTTCATGTGTTTCTCCGTGCGCCGCATTTTTAAAACGAAATGGAATACGACAGACTTGGTGCAATATTGCCGTTTTCAAGCGGGACGAATGCCAAGTCAAAACCGCTTAAAACGTCGAGCGTACTCATACCGCCGTTCCTAGGACGCTTTGTATAGAATTTAGGACGTACGAAACCGTAGATAAGTGCTCCTGCTCCCGAAACAAAGCCAATAGAGAAAGGTATATATCCGCCATCCCCCATTGTAGCTCCGCCTCCAATCATTAATGAAAGGTTTACAATGTGCCAGCCTGTAAGCACTCCGCCGTCAACATAATACCCTGTAAGATATGAGCCTGTTCCAAATAAAATATTTTCAAAACCGATGGCAGCCAATTCTCCGCCATGGTAGCGGTCGGAACGCTGCGGTATTTTTACCTTACTGCCGCTCTGTTTTGTACCGCGCCGGTTTGATCCGCCTAAAAGCAACTGCATGATCTCTGTTACATCAATTCGCTCCCGATAAATATCCTCCACCGCTGCCGTTGTAACGTTGAGTGCATGAATGACCAAGAGATACGTGTCGCCGAGCGGTTTCATGTTGCCGCGGATAACCGTCTGTGCGCCTGCCATCGCGCCGATTTGCTGGATAGAGTCGTCGCCGACTTCGCCGGACAACTGAAAATTCATTTCCTTTTTGATGGCGGCAAGATTTGCGCGGTCGGCAACTTTCAGCTTACGCTGTTTGACAAAATTGACGGTCAATTCGTCCAGCATAAAGTCGCTCATCGCCTCCGTGTCTGACGAAATGCCGACAATCGCAATCGTGCTTCCGGCTTTCAGCGTCTTTGAAAACTGCTCCGCCGTCTGCGCAAGCGCGGTTTCAATTTCGACCGCAAAAACCGCGGCGTGCATACACAGAACCGCCGCCATAATTCCAAGGATTTTTTTCATTCTATTCCTCCTTAATAGGTCTATTTTTACCGGCACCCGCCGGATTGTTCCCTTATTGACCGGATACGCGGCATTTACCGGAAAATGCTCATAAAATTGGCGCGTAAATCCTTTTCAACTTCTGCAAATGCCTTCCGCGCCGCCCCGTCTTGCGTCTTGTGTCCCCATTTTTTGTATTGACGGGAATACGAATACAGCGGCTCGCCCTGTGTGTTTTGGATTTTGAGCGTGAGGCTCGGACGTGCAAAAACGCCCGCATCGTTTTCCGATTTCGATAAAATCACTTTGCCCGATATGACAAGGTTTGCCGCATCGCTGCACACAAAGCCTTCGCTTTCAAGGACTTCGTTTAAGACGGTTGCAAGCGTTTCGTCCAAGTCGTTTTCGATTTTTATGCGGAACGACAAGCGCGGTTTGATTTTCCGCATTGCCGCCGCGCACTCGCCGTACAAGTCGTCCATTTCTGCCCGCAGCGCCGCTCCGCGCGATGAATCGAGCACGGTAAGCGTTTCCGCCGTTTTTTCTAATTTTTCGAGCATCGCCTGCACTTTTGCAAAACCTGAAAATGCGGAAATTGAGGAGCCTGCATTTTGATTGACGGCAAAGGACTTTTTTGCTTTTTGAATGCCGCTTTCAAGGGCTGCGGCAGAGACGTTTGCCGCTTCGGTTTTATTGATGAACGCGCACACGTGCCATTCGCCCGCCGCATCGCAAAACGGCTCGGTAAAAGACAGGAGCGGCAAGTCCGCTTCGGAGTCAATGGCAATTTGACTTGAGACGGATCGGGATTTTTCTAGAGAAGTAGATTCGGTTATGCGGCTTGAACTTTCTCGATTGACGGTTATGGTGGAATTAAAATAGAGCGCAAGTTGTGTAACGGCATCTTCCTTCGCGTGTTCCGCGGAATAGCCTTCGCCAATCGCGCTGACAAAAAGCGTGTCAGGATATTTTACATTTTTATTTTTAAGCCACAGCGGCGGAGGTTCTTGAGCATAAGCAGCTGCAGTAAAGTAAAGTAAAGTAAAGTAAAGTAAAGTAAAGTAAAGCGGCGTTTTTTCATTCGGCTACATCGTTAAAAATAAATTTAAAACTGCCGATGGCGTTCGGCAGTCTCATGGAGCAAAGTATACGGATTGCGGTAAGACGGGTCAAGGGCGTGAATTGATTCATGTAAAATATAACCGAAAAAATAAATAACCCCGACGCAGAGCATAAAGGTATTAAACTCTCTGCACGAATAAAAGACATCTAACACGCGCTTCAACCTGACTTTTATTTTGTCTCAAAAGTTGCTGTTATTACCAAGCAAATTAAACTGAACAGGCTTGAAAGTCCGTTTGACTTTGACTACTATCCGCATAATTATCAGGTCGAATGTTGAGCTTTGGAAAAACTTGAAATTGAGAATATTATTTAATACATCAAAAAATGATGTTTGGAGGAAAAGATGTCGATTTTGGAAGAATATTTACAGTCATGTAAAAAACCGAACGCCGCGATGACGGCGTATGTCGCAAACCTGGAACAAACTGCCGCCGTTGCGCCGGAGATTGCCGCCGCAGTTGTGCGCGAACTGGAAACGCAGCGCGGACACTTAAAATTGGTTGCGAGTGAAAATTACTGCTCGCTGAACGTGCAGGCGGCAATGGGAAATCTTTTGACGGACAAGTATGCTGAAGGCTATCCCGAACACCGCTATTACGGCGGCTGTGTAAACGTTGATACTGTAGAAAAAACTGCGGCGGATGAGGCTGCTGCTTTATTCGGGGCGGATTATGCTTATGTTCAGCCTCATGCCGGCTGCGATGCGAACCTTGTTGCGTATTGGGCTGTGTTGAACGCAAAAGTCGAAGTGCCGGAGCTTGAGTCGCTCGGATTAAAAAGCATTTCGGATATGACTGACGAACAATGGACGGAACTTCGGAAAAAATTCGGCAGTCAAAAACTGATGGGACTTGATTATTATTCCGGCGGACATTTGACGCACGGCTACCGCATGAACGTTTCCGCGCGAATGTTTGAAAGCGTTCCGTATACGGTTGACCGTGAAACGGGGCTGCTCGATTACGATGCGATTGAAAAACAGGCGATGGAAGTGCGCCCGTTGATTTTGCTTGCGGGCTACTCCGCTTACCCGAGAAAGATAAATTTCCGCCGTTTCCGCGAAATTGCCGACAAGTGCGGCGCGGTTTTAATGGTCGATATGGCGCATTTTGCGGGACTTGTAGCAGGAAAAGTTTTTACCGGCGATTACAATCCGGTCGAATGGGCTGACATCGTTACAACGACTACGCATAAAACTCTTCGCGGCCCGCGCGGTGCCTTAATACTCTGTAAAAAATGGCTTGAAGACAGTGTAAACAAAGGCTGTCCGATGGTTTTGGGCGGCCCGCTTCCGCACATCATGGCGGCAAAGGCTGTTGCATTCAAAGAGGCGCGCAGTCAAAGTTACAGGGATTACGCGCACGCGGTCGCCGCAAACGCCGCTTCCCTTGCCGAAGAATGTCAAAAACTCGGAATGCGGCTTCAAACCGGCGGCACGGACAATCACTTAATGCTCATTGACGTAACAACGTTCGGATTGACGGGTAAACAGGCGGAAGCCGCAATGTTCCGCTGCGGCGTAACGCTGAACGCAAACGCACTTCCGTTCGATAAAAACGGCCCGTGGTGGACTTCAGGAATCCGCGTAGGCACGCCGGGCATTACGACGCTTGGAATGACCTCTTCCGACATGAAAGAAATCGCTTCCATCATCGATTTTGTGCTAAAAGGGACTAAACCCGGACTTACCAAAGACGGCAAACCCGCCAAAGGTAAAATCGAGTTAGACCCGTCAGTAGAAGCGGAAGCGAAGTCGCGCGTCAAAGCCTTGCTTGCAAAGCACGTCCTCTATCCGGAACTTGATTTGGATTTTTTAAAGAAAGCGTTTGACGGTGAAAAAAGCATTTAAAAGACACAAGAAAACTGTCGTTCGCGATGTATTCCGGAGAACGATAAGTCTTATCACTCAAGCCGGTGGGCAGGTGCCGCTCGGGTTGGTGTGTATGTCCCACTCGAGCGAGTGTGTATGTGCCACTCGAGCGAGTGGGCATATCCCACCGGAGCGAGTGTGAGACTGCCGCCTGTTTGAGTGTATGGGTCGGTGATATAACGGAAACCTAAAGACTAAACTCTATCACCGTCAACCTTTAATTTGCATCCGGGCAAACTTATCTATGATAACATACGGAAGTATAACAAGATGTCGAATAAAATCTTTTGGAAAAGGATATACGAAGAGTCAAAACCCGAAGACGGTTTTAGAATTTTGATTGATCGCTTGTGGCCGCGCGGCATTACAAAGGAGGCGGCTGCACTTGGCGAATGGGCAAAAGAAATTACACCGTCCGCCGAACTGCGAAAAGCATATCATCGAGGAGAAATTCCATACGTGCAGTTCGTTTCAATGTATAAAACGGAACTTGCGGAAAATCCTGCATTTAAAAACTTTGCAAATAATATTCGGGCGCAGCTTAAAAAAAGTCCCGTTACACTG
>CAUUGI010000070.1:0-9699 GCA_963544675.1 uncultured Treponema sp. | reverse complement strand
CAAAACTCGACATTTAGGCCATTTAATAAACCCGTTCTGAAACTTCAGCTTTAGTGGGTTACTTTGAAATTCATATTTTGAATCAACATATTCAACCGCACGAATAATTTATGCAAGGCATCCGTCTGACATTGTGTAGGTTTTTATGTCGCTGCTTAATATATCGTTGTCATGCGTTACGATTATAACTGCGGTTCCTTCCGAATTTATGCTTTTCAGTGCGCTCATTACATCTTTTGTTGTCGATGCGTCAAGATCGGATGTCGGTTCGTCCGCAATTAAAACGGTCGGGGAGTTCATAAGCGCACGTGCAATGAGCATACGCTTTGTTTCTCCGCCTGAAAGATTTTTCGGCAGCTCATCTTTTAAGCCGGAGATTCCCATCATTTCCAGTAAAAATAAGGCTCTGTCTTTTCCGTCTCCGTCCCGCTTGAATAAAAAATGCGGAAGACGAACATTATCCAATACGGAAAGATTCGGGAGGCTGCCTATGGTTTGCGGGACAAAGCCGATATATTCGTTTCTATAAAAACTTTTCTCGTTGTCCGAAAAATCAAAAATATTTTTGTCGTTGTAAAGAACGGTCCCCGAATCGGCATTTAAAAGCCCTGCAAGGAGATTTAAAAATGTCGTTTTTCCGCTGCCGGAGCGTCCGCAGATGAATACGAATTCTCCCTTCGACAGAGAAAAATCGACATTTTTTACTGCATAAAAATCTTCTTCGCGGCGTTTAAATGTCTTGCTTGTATTTAATGCTTCCAAAAGCATGGCTTATCTTTCTTTCCGTGCAAGAACTAAATATATCGCGTTTGCGATTATAAAAAGTCCCGCTGTCAGAAAAACGGCAGGTTTGGTGTGTGCGTTGCACATCATCGTCGGCATTTTGCAGGTGCCGATTAGAACTGTCGGTACGGCAGCTGCATATAAAGCAATCAGAATATTAGAAACGGCGATACCGGTTTGTGCAGATTTTGTTATACAGAAAAATATATTAAGAACCGCTAACAATATTCCCGTTCCGAATAATGCACGTCCTGTCCAAAAACATTTCATCATTTTTGTGCCTTCTTCCACATGGCAGACAGGTGCAATTTTATTCGGCAAAAGAGCGAGCATCACTCCAAAAAGAATAAAAATTCCGCCGAAAATGTATTTTTTCTTCATTATGTTCCTCCAAGTTGTGAGCCATATCCTAGTGTAAAGATAGGTTGCTGTCAATTAAACCTCTGAAGTGAAGTGAAGCGGATAAAGCACATTATAAATTGGTTATAAAATATTGACTTATATTGTGTTGGTAAACATAAAAGCGCGTAGAATTCGCTTATTTCCAGCGTGATTCCAGCATATACTTGCCTGTTGATAATATTCTTCCTATTGCGAAAGTTTTATTTTGTTAAGCAAAAGTCTTGCTTCGGCATTACGCGGATTTAAAACAAGCGCGTATTCGGCAGAGAGGCGCGCATTTTTAAAATCGTTTATCGAATTGTAAAGTTTTGCCATGCGATACATAACGAAAGATTTTGTGCTTAAGTTTTCTGCGCGACCGGCGCATTTCGAATATAAATCAAGCGAGTCGTTACGACGACCGAGCGAATTATAGATAAGAGCAAGATTGATGCATTCGGAATCCGATGCTGCAGGTGATATTGTACGGTTTCCGTCCACGCTGTTTCCGAATACGCAGTATTCATAAAGAGATAACGCGTCGTCCGCCCGAAGATAATTTGCTGCAAAATAGGCTGCATATTCCGCTTCTTTTGCAGAGAATTGCTGTATGTTTTTTACTGTGCTTTCCCAAAAAGATTCCGGTTTAAAGCCGTATTTTGCCGTTATATATTTATAAAATATGCTGAACGCTTCGTCATAATTTTTGCGCTGCAGCAAAAAACTTTCGGCAAAATCAAACATAAGTTCGGGATAGACGGAAGGGGCTGTTTGTGTCTGTTCAAGAGATTTCCATAAATCTGCACGTTTATCTTCTTCGGATAAAGATTTGTCAATTTTGTATCTAAGATTCAAGCGGATAATAAAAAGCAGCGGACTGTTTGTGCGCGCAAGACTCTTGTCGATTCTGTGTACGGCATCCTGTACGGGAATTTTTACGCGGTTGTCATATTTTTCCATTTCAAGCGTTGCAAGACCTTCGTCGCGCAGTTGAAGCTGCTCATAGTCTTCATCGCGCTGAGTATTGCTTCGAAGCGCAAAATCCGCATAGGTTGCAAGAGCCGGAATGTAATCTTCCCATGTGTTTACAGTAAAAATAAGCAAAGCGGCGCATTTTGCGTCATCTCCGTTGTTTTCCGCATAGCGAGCACTGTTTGTAAAGACCGCCTGCAGGAAATCTTTAGATTTTTGCAAATCCGTAAGTACCCATGAGCCGTCTTTGTCTGCAAGAGAATCTAAAATCTTTTGGCGGAAGTCTTCCGCCGCATCGGAATTCTTCATCAGCGTGTGCGAATCGGAGGCAAGACTGAAAATCTCCGGCAAAGATATGCGGCGTCTAAATTTTGCGGGGGCGAAATCATATAGTCTTGCAGCGCGTACCGCATAATCGGCAGATTCTTCAAATCTTGCAGCATCATACATAACTTCCGACCAAAAATATGCATCGTCCGCGCTGTAAGATTCTCCCGGATGAATTGAAGCCGCATCGGAATAATTGCCGTTCATAAGATGAAGAAGCGCAGAATTTCTAAGCCAAACAGGATTTTTTGAGCCTGCCCATGCGTCATAAAATATCGGAAAATAATCTTTCGTCAAAAAATATAAATCATCCGAAGAGTGATTTTGAGCTTTTTCTTCTACTGCCGAACGCAATACAGCTTCGGAATAAATCGAACCGTACCGTGTGCCTCGCAAAGATTTTCCGTAGGAGAGCGCATCGGAAATTCGCCCTTTACGCATACAAAAATTCGAATAAACGGCAATAAGCTCTTGATTTGCGGGATTTTTTTTAATTGCGGAAACCAATACCCGCTCGGCACGGGAATCTTCGCTTATGAGCCGGTAACGTCTGTAGAATCCCAGCTTTGTCCACGAATCATAAGCATATTTTTCGGCTTTTTCGAGTTCTTTCAGCGCATCGTTGAATTGTCGCTGGTTTATAAGTGCATCAATTCTGTCAAAAGTGGAATTTAGTGATTTTCGTTCGGCATTTATCGAACACGATAAAAAAACTGCCGAGATCAAAAATACGGTAATAATGAATATACAATCCCTCCGCAGTTTTTTCATCATAACCTCGATTTTCATTAATTTGCTGCAATATCTTTTTTTATTCCGTCAAGAATTGCGTTTGTAAATTTATACGAATCATCGGTGCCGTAATCTTTTACGATTTCAACCGCTTCATCAATAACGACGGAAGGAGATGTCTCTTTTTGATAAAGCAGCGTATAGGTGCTGAAACGTATGACTGCAAGCGCGACTTTGTTTATCCGCTCTATTCGCCATTTGCCGGAGAGGTGATTTTTGATTATTCCGTCAATTTCTTTAATGTTTTCAAGCGTTCCGCTGATAAGCAGTTTTGCAAAATCGAACGTTTCCTGCTTTTTTTCTGCGGGAAGCTCATTAAATTTTGAAAGCAATTCATTAAATATTGGCGACTCTTCTCCGGAATCGGACGTGTCCGCAGAAAGGACAGGTTCTATCCATGAAAAAGAAAGCAGTTCATCTTTTGGAGTTTTTACAGCTTCCCAAGAATATAAAGACTGAAATGCCAATATACGTCCGATTCTTCTTGACACTTTATTCCTACCAACTCAAAAGTTTGTCAAGCTCCGCACCTTTCTTTTTGCGGTCGACATTTTCCGGAGTATCAAGAGAGTCTGCAATTTCCTGCGCCGCGGCGGCAAGATAGTCAACTTGTTTGCGTTGTGCCAAAGACTGCTTTATGTAATCGTATACAACGATTGTGGATTCCGGTTGAATAATATCGCTTAAACCCAACATTTTAGCATCATATTTTTTTACAATCGAGCAAAATAAAAACGAATCATCGCGCTCGATTAAATCGGTTGTATAGCCTTTGTCTTTTGTAAAAAGGTCAAGCAGTTCCTGATATGTAAATTGAAGCTGCTGTGCGCTTGTCTGGTTTTTGTTTACAAGAATTTCGCCGGATTGGAAGCCTGACTTTTCCTTTTTAGAATCCACAATAAGCTGATTTACAGTTATTTTTTTATCTTTGAATCTTTTGTAAATGTCGTTTGCTTTTACACGTGCGCCTTCAGCATCCGTTCCTTTAGGGACAATGACTAAAAGAAGGTTAGCCATATCCGTCCATACAAAAGAGGCTTTATTTAATTCATAAAAAGCGCGGATTTCTTCGTCAGACGGAGCAACCCTTTGCAATTCATTTTGACGCTGTGAAATAATATATTGCTGGGCGATAAGCTGATTTTTTAGATATGCTTTGTACTCCGAAACGGTCATGCCGGATTCCTGCTTCATGTATTCTTCCAAAGTCATCTTCATTGTAGACTGAATTTCGCGCTCCAAGTCCTGCTGCGTAATATTCGCATTTTCCTGCTGAGTAAATCTGTTCAGGAAATTCTGCTCTATTGCGCTGTCGGGAATTGTAATTCCGGCTTTTTGTGCAGCCTGTGCTACAAGTTTTTCTTGAATCATTGCGTCAAGAACCTTTTTGCGGTCGGCGACGGAAAGAGGGGCATTCCTCTGCATTTGATATGCTTCTACTCTGGTTTTAAGCTGTTTTACGGTAATGCTTTCGTTTTTATTGAGTTTGACTACAGCAAGGACTTGTAAATCAGACTGAGCAAAAACAACAGCCGCAGAAAATACGGCAATAAGCGCAAGTGCTAAACGTTTCATATAAAATCCTTTATTTATTTTATTTCGTATCATTATACTATAGGACAATAAAACTATCCAACAGTAATAAAGTTACAAATTTCAATTGCCGTCTTCGGAATGCTCCAACGGAGTTCCGCCGGAAATAACCGCTCGAATTCTTCGCACTCCGGCCGAAGATGATTGTTCTTTTGCTATGCGGAATTCCCCGATTTGGGCAGTATGCTGCACATGAGGCCCCCCGCATACTTCTTTTGAAAAGTCTCCGATAGAATACACTTTGACTTTCTCACCATATTTGCTTGTAAATAATGCGCGCGCGCCGCAAGCTTTTGCTTCATCAAGCGTCATTACGGACATTGTTACGGGTAAATCCTTTTTAATCTGTTCATTTACGATATCTTCCACGCGTTTAATCTGCTCAGGTGTCATCGGTTCCGGGTGAGTAAAATCAAAACGCAGGCGTTCATCGTTGATATTCGATCCTTTTTGCGCAATGTGATCTCCCAATACTAGAACCAGTGCTTGTTGAAGAAGATGTGTTGCGGTGTGATACTTTGTCGCCGTGTCGGAATGTTCTGCAAGACCGCCTTTAGCAGCACCCGCTTCAAGAGTTTTCGATGCTTCCTGATGCTTTTTTTCCGCTTCCTTAAAACCTTCCGTATCGACGGAAAATCCGTTTTCTGCTGCAAGTTCCTGCGTAAGTTCAATAGGAAATCCGAATGTATCGTAAAGTCTGAATGCGACTCTGCCGGGAATTTCCTTTTTAGGATTCTTCATAAGATTCGGGAGCAGCTTTTGGAATTCCGCCTCGCCTTTACGCAATGTATCACGAAATTTGTTTTCTTCCGCCGTCAATTCCGTGCAGATTTTATCGTGATTCTGCGAAAGCTCCGGATAAGCAATCTTAAAATTTTCAATTACGGCTTCTGCAACGCGAGTGAGAAATGTATTTTCAATTCCGAGCTTACGTCCATGCCGCACTGCGCGCCGTATCAGTCGCCTGAGAACGTATCCTGCGCCGATATTCGACGGAGTTATACCCTTTTGGTCTCCCAGTATAAATACTGCCGCGCGCGCGTGATCCGCAATAATTCTTACGCTTTTGTCTTTTTCTTTATCATCGCCGTAATTATATTTTGCAAGTTCTTCTATTGAATGAATAATAGGCTGAAATACTTCCGTACGATAAACGCTGGTTTTTCCTTGAAGAATGCAGTTTGTGCGCTCAAGCCCCATGCCTGTGTCTACATTGCGCTTGGGGAGAGGCTTTAATGTTTTTTCATCGACTCTGTTATACTGCATGAAAACATTGTTCCATATTTCCATCCAGTGTTCACTGTCGGTGCTTTTATTCGAATTTTCAGGCGGAATTCCTTCTCCGACCCAATAAAATATTTCCGTGTCGGGACCGCACGGACCTGTCGGACCTGCCGCCCACCAGTTGTCGCTTGCAGGAAGATAAGCGATTCTGCCTTCCGGCATTCCGTTTTCTTTCCAATATGATGCGGCATCCTCGTCGCGAGGTGCGTTGTCGTCCCCGGCAAATACCGTAACGGAAAGCATACGCGGATCAAGTCCCAGCCATTTTGAATCGGTCAAAAATTCATAGCTGAATGCAATCGCTTCCTTTTTGAAATAATCGCCGAGCGACCAGTTCCCGAGCATTTCAAAACACGTCAAATGACTTGCGTCTCCAACTTCGTCGATATCTCCCGTGCGTATACATTTTTGGTAATCCGTAAGTCTGGTTCCTGCCGGATGCGGTTCACCGAGAAGATACGGAACGAGCGGGTGCATTCCCGCCGTTGTAAAAAGCACGGACGGATCATTTTCCGGAATCAGCGATTGTCCGGAAATTTCAACATGATTTTTGCTCTTAAAAAAATCGATATATTTTTTACGAAGTTCGTTTGCTGTCATGGTTGCCTATCGTATTGAGGCATTGATTTTGTGTCAAGCTGAATAAAACGGCATATAAATGCTCGTATTTTTCAGTTTGATTTGATGCTTTTTTCAATTTCTTTGCCGTGCTATACTCCTGTCATGACGAACACAACGACGACTGCGCCGGACAAAAACGCATTTGCGGCGGAAATGCTTAACTTTATCGAAAAAAGTCCGTGCAATTTTTACGCGGTAAAAAACTTTGCCGATGAATTGAGCGCGACAGGCTTTACCCGCCTTTACGAAAATCAAGCGTGGCAGCTTGAGCGCGGCAAAAATTATTTTGTAACGCGCAATTCTTCTTCCATTATATCGTTTAAGCTGCCGGAAAAACCCTTTAAGGGCTTTTTGCTTTGCGCATCTCACAGCGATTCTCCGTGTTTTAAGGTAAAAGAAGGCGGCGGCATTGCGGCGGAAAAGCGTTACGTAAAGCTGAATGTCGAAAAATACGGCGGAATGATTATGGCTCCGTGGTTTGACCGTCCGCTTTCCGTTGCAGGAAGGCTTATCTGCAAAGCGCAGGGCAGGCACGACGGGCAAGACGGAGGCGCCGGAAACGCAATCGAACTTGAACAGCACCTTGTCAACATTGAGCGCGACCTTGTGATGATTCCGAATCTTGCCATTCACATGAGTAAGGATGCGCCGTCTGCAAACGGATACAACGTTCAGGAGAATATGCTGCCGATTCTTTCGTGCTGCAATGCCGAGCTGACGGACGGCGGCGCGCGCAACGGTCTTTTATCTCTTGCGGCGGAGGAAGCGGGCGTTCCGGAAGAGGATATACTTTCATTCGACTTGTACGTGTACAACCGCGACAAGGGAACGTTTTGGGGCGCGGAAAACGAGTTTATCGCAAGCCCTAGATTGGACGACCTTGAGTGTGCGTATACGACGTTTCAGGCGTTTTTGGACGCGCAAAATGACGAATATGCACTCGTCCATTGCGTTTTTGATAACGAAGAAGTCGGAAGTTTGACGCAGCAGGGCGCGGATTCTACATTTTTGCGCGATACGCTTGAACGGCTGTGCGCCTCTTTCAACATGGGATGCGGAGCATTGAACCGGCTGCTTGTCGACAGTTTTATGGTCAGCGCGGACAACGCTCATGCAGTCCACCCGAATTATGCGCAGGTTGCAGATCCAGTAAACCGTCCCTTTGTAAACGGAGGCCCCGTCATCAAATTCAATGCGGCGCAAAAATATACGTCGGACGCGGTAAGTGCCGCCGTGTTCAAAACCGCGTGCCGGAATGCGGGCGTGCCGTTCCAAATCTTTACAAACCGCTCCGACATGGCAGGCGGCTCAACGCTCGGCAATATCAGCGCGCGGCATGTTTCCATTCCTTCCGTTGATATCGGCATTGCGCAATGGGCGATGCACTCGCCGTTCGAAAGCGCGGGCGCAAAAGACCCAGAATTGATGCGCATGGCGATAAAAGAATATTATGAAATACACTGGAGGCTGTATGAATGACTGTATTTTTTGCAAAATCTTGAAAGGCGAACTGCCGTGCATGAAAATTTATGAGGACGAGCACACGCTCTCTTTTTTGGACATCGCAAAAGACGTTGACGGGCATATTCTCGTTATTCCCAAAAAGCACGTTACGAACATCCTCGATGCCGACGGCGAAACGCTTTCGCACGTCATGAACACCGTCAAAAAAATCGGCGCGCACCTTACGGAAAACTGCGGCTACGAGGGCATGAACATCTTGAGCGCCAACAACGAATGCTCAGGTCAGACGGTTTTCCACCTGCATATTCACATCATTCCCCGTAAACGCGGAGATAATGTTGCGGGCTTTCCGAAATTTGCCGGAGCCAAGCTCCCGCTTGAAGAAATGTGCGAACGATTAAAGATGGATTAAAAGTGCAGCGGAACGGCGGCGGGCGGAAGCGACTTTGTTTTACAGCTTTAACTTGTTTCCGCTGCCTGTGCACACTCACTCGCCGGCGAAAAGTATTCCTGACTGTTTTCTGACCTTTTCTACAATGCTGCATACTGCGGCGGAAATATCGAGCATAGCTTCCGCACGCTTTGTGTCTTTGCTGTCAATGATTTTTACGAATTCGGTAAATTCATGCAGCATACGGTGTGCGCTTCCAAAGTCGAATTGTTGAGGGGAACCGTGATTGGGAGTGAAAATAAAACGCTGCATCGCATTTGCAGGCATAGGTATTGTGATATTTGCCTTGTCTCCTTGTATGGAAAGCTGCGTCGGTGCGTTGCAGTCTTTTGCACCGATGCAGACAACCTTAAAATCACGGTAATCCATCAACAATACGCCGCTGGTATCAATGCCTCTCTGAATGTTTGCGGCGTAAGTGCAGTTTTGCGGTTCTCCAAATAAACCGGCTGCAAAATGAATATTGTAAACATTAAGATCCATCAAAGCTCCGCCTGAAAGCTGCGGATCAAAAACGGCAGGCACTTCTCCTGCCTTAAATCGGTCATAGCGGCCGGAATATTGACTGAAATTCAGGCTGACTATTTTAATTTCGCCAAGTTCTTTAATTTTCTCTCGAAGGGCAATGTATGCCGGCAAATAGTGAACCGTTACAGCTTCAATCAAAATCAATCCTTTTGAATTTGCCGCATTGCGCAGAGTTTGTAATTCATAAACATTCGATGTTATCGGCTTTTCCATGATTACGTTTTTGTCTGCTTCCAATGCCTGTCTTGCAAAATCAAAATGAAGGTGATTGGGAAGTGCGATATAAACAGTGTCTACATCAGAATGCAGCATTTCTTCATAACTGTTAAATACATTTGAAATGCCGAATTCGTAAGCCAGTTTGCGGCTTTTATCTTGATTGCGCCCCCAAACGGACAGCGTTTCCGGATGCACTTTATCGATTGTCTGCATCAAATCATGCACAATCATGCCTGTTCCTGCGATACCTAATTTCATCAGCATCTCCTGATTCAAATATAACT
>CAUUGI010000069.1:0-9938 GCA_963544675.1 uncultured Treponema sp. | reverse complement strand
CAAGCCGCCGTAAACGGGCAGCGCAGCTTGCCCCTCCTGCAACGCCGCCGACAATTACCACCTTAGCCATACATACTCCTCTTCTAGTCTGAAACGCAAGTTAGAATTTGCACAATGCGCCAGCGAATAAAAATTATATAATAAAGATACAAGGATAGTCTTCCATTGGCAATAACAGTAAATTATCTAAAATCCGATTCAAGGAAAACTTTCAAACTAACAGCGCATTGCAGATTTCTTGAAGAGGCATTCAAAAGCCGATATTATGGAACGAAATAAATCACCAAAATCACTGAGGGAATTTTTTATGTCATGCTTTATAAAATCCGCCGCCGGAAAAACCGTTAGAAATTTTGCGTTTATTTTTTTCGCATCGATTTTGCAACCAGCGATAGCGATGGATTATAGGGCGGAAATGCGGAATCTTGTTCGGGAAATATCGGAGTATTCAAAAAAAATAAAAAACGGGTTTATCATCATTCCTCAGAATGGGTTGGACGTTGCTTTTTCCAATGACGGCAAAAAAGTCGAAAAATCCTATATGGATTACATTGATGGGGTCGGGCAGGAATCGATTATTTTCGGATATCCCAAGGACAATCTTCTTACACCCAAAGCGATGAGCGAATATCTTGGCTGGTTGTGCAAGATTTTCAAAGAAAACGGAAAACAGGTTTTGGCGATAGATTATTGCTCGGATAAAAAATCAATGGATTTGTCCTATTCGATAAATATGCGGAACGGCTTCGTTTCTTTTGCCGCAAGCGACAGGCTTCTTAGAACGATTCCGGCCTATCCTGAAAGTCCGTACAATTCAAATGCGGAAAATATCATCAATATCAGCAATGCAAAAAATTTTCTTTATCTTATTAATGGAGAGAAATTTTCTTCGAAAACGAACTTCATAAACGCGGTCAAAAACACGGATTATGATCTTGTGATATCAGACCTTTTTCAGAATGAGGAACAGTTCGATTCTTTTGAGGTTGCAGAACTTAAAACCAAAAAAAACGGCGGAAAAAGGCTTGCAATATGTTACATGAGTATCGGAGAGGCTGAGGATTATCGCTATTACTGGAATCCCAAATGGAAACGCAATAAACCGTCATGGTTAAGCAAAGAAAATCCGAGTTGGAATGGAAATTATAAAGTCAAATATTGGGATAAAGAATGGAAATCGATTCTGTTTGGGAATCCTGACGCATATTTGGACAGAATCCTTTCGGCTGGATTTGACGGAGTTTATTTGGACATCATAGATGCGTTCGAATATTTTGAAGCAAAATAAATATTTTTTGATAAAGGAAAAATTGCGAAGCAACGCTCCTAAACTCAATTAATTTTTGCCTTCGATTGATTCAATTTTTCGCCTTGCTCAAAGTCGGCTTCATTGCCTTATGCGCTTCATGGAAAAATTACGCCCCGTATTCGGTTAATATTTTATTATCTAGTTTTTTCATGTTTTGAGGTCGTTAAATTTTTTACAAATCTTCGGGGTATGTATTGACCTTTTTTTTTGCAAAGAATACAATGACACTCGTTCTTAATGAACAATGGTTGCTTAGCTCAGTTGGTAGAGCAATGGACTGTTAATCCATGTGTCGCAGGTTCAAAACCTGCAGCAGCCGATAATATCTTGGCGGGATTTCAAAAGTCAGAATTCCCGCTATTATATTCACAAGTCATAATCACATCATACAATTCTGAATTTTTCTACTTTGAGGTTCGTTTAAGTGGAAAATCTAGGCGTTTTCTTCAAAATCATGCTTTTATTTAGAGAAACTTTATAATTTTACTTGTTTACTATTGATGAAATTACTGAAAAATATTTATCTACTGAATTAGTTTGATTCAAATTAGAATAAATATTCTTTCTGTAGTTTTTCATATCAAGGAAAGGAGTATCGAATCGATTTGGAGAATTTACGTGGTATTAACCCAGTGAAGTAAAAATATGGATTTAGCCTTGCAAAATTATCTTCAGCAACTTACTGATAAAAATATTAATAAAGACAATATTATTATGAATATAGGTCTCTTGATTGAAAAGAATATCCCGGAAAATAATCCAACTGATTATTCTCTTTTATTGCCATCAGGATTAATGAGACTTTCTATAACTTCAAAAGATGTAGATGAGATAGTTGATTCGTTATTAATACTTTTGAAACACGAACCTGTGTATTCAAGTCGTATTGTGTGGTGTATCGGAAAAATATTTGATGAAAAGAAAGTAGAATTGCTACTATATAACGATTATTAAAATTAAGCATTGCGATGAAGAAACTTTTAAACAAATAAAATTTTTGATGGATGTAATAAAAAATGAACGAATCATTCAATTGTTTGATGAAATTGTTTTATTGCAAGGTAAATAAACTTTTATTTTTATTTTCCCTGTCGTTTCTTATTTCTTGTACTGAAGATTCTCAAATTGATGTAAAGCAGGTGCTTGAAGTTAATAATTTCAAAGTTATTGTATTTGTAAAAAATGTTGGAGCTACATCGGATTACTCTATGAACATTGGCATTATTGAAGGGAATAAAAAAATAACTAATAGGTATAAAGGAAATATTTTTATTGCAAAAGGAATGAGAAATGTATTTATTAAGCTAAAAGATAATAATATAGTTGTTAGTCATTCTTATTCTGATAAAGATATATTTTACAAAATTGATTCGTATTATGGTTATAATTTTGTTTATGAAATAGAACAATAAATTTCCCTTTAACTCCGTAGTTTTCTAAAAAACTGCGGAGTCGCTGCCGCAGGCTTCCGTAGGGCAAAACGAAGAATACTTTCGAGAGTAAAGAATCGGCATTCTAAAAACATAATACCTGCAGGTCATGTGTTCCGCCGTCCATGGCTGCACACCTCATTATATTTTCAAGATAGAAAAGGCAATCGGTTAAGAAGTAGATTAAAAAGGGACAATATTGATGGAGACAAATGATCAATGAAAAAAACAATATTTATAAGAAATTTGCTGGTTATGGTCTATCTTATACTTTTTATTTTTCTATTTTATAAGTTTTCCTTCTTAAAAGATGTATTGGATATTTCAAGATAAAGCCAATGCTTTAATTTTATTTATTTTTATTCCTGAAATTGTAGTATTATTGATTACAAATTATTTTTTTAGTAATGACTAAATATTGTTATATATTAATTTAAAAATGTCCGTAACATCTCTGAAAAGAAGTACGGACATTTAGATGTTAGTTCTACAAATAGTGATTTAATGGAGAAAACCCTGAAAAGCGCAAAACTTCGGAAGAAATCACGATAAAAATATTGAAAAACTCAATAGAATCGCAGCTCCGAACTTCCGAATCATAAAATCTTCTCTAATTACAAATATTTAATCCCAAAATAATCCAAAGCCGCTTTCATCGCATCCTGACCGGTAAGACAGGTATCACGCAGATAACTGCGTTCATCGTTCCAGTTTTTTATGCCCCGGTAGTAGTACATTTTTAGTTCTTCCGTAATGATGAATGGAACGATATTGTGCTTTAGACATTCCTTAAACATAATCAGCCTGCCCACTCGACCGTTTCCATCCTGAAAAGGGTGAATAGCTTCAAACCGTACATGAAAATCAAGAATATCGTCAAAAGTGATTTTTGATTTTGAATTGTATTCTTTTAGAAGAGCCTTTATTTCTTCAGCCACCTCGGCAGGTCTGGCAGTATCACTGCCGCCCACCTGATTTTCAAGCATTTTGTAATCCCCAACTCTGAACCATGATTTCCGGCTGTCAGTTGTGCCGGACTTCAAAACAAAATGCAGCTGCTTGATAAAACTTTCAGAGAGTTTTCCATGAGCCCCTTCGATAATAATGTCGATGCAGCGGAAGTGGTTTACAGTTTCCACAATATCATCGACCTTTACCGCCTTGTCTGTAATGCCGATTGTTTTCGTTTCAAAAATATAGCGTGTCTGATCGTGAGTAAGCTTAGAACCTTCTATATGATTAGAGTTATAAGTCAGATCTATCTGGATTTTATGATAGATACCGCCTCTAAGTCCTGCTTCTTTTTCGCGTTTGAGAAATGCAAGGAGAGTTTTCTCCGCAGAAGAATGACGGGGAATCCGTTCAGGCTTTTCCGCATCGGAAGGAATTTTCCAAGTTTTACCTTCCAGAAGAGAGCCTTCAACCCTTCCGTGAGAACAATAGTTACGGACACTTCTTTCGCTGATTTTCCAGTTTTTAGCAGCTTCTTCTACAGAAATATATTTAATCTTGCCCATCGGAAAGATTATAGTGCATTATCGGCAATTTATAAAGCGAAAATTTACCCAAGATAGTTGCTTATAATTTGCCGATAAACGAATCAAAGTTTTCTAAAAGTTTCCGCCGTTCCAGCCCCAGTTTGCCGTTCCCCAGTATGAAACGTAAACCGCATTGCCGGGGATTCCGAGTTCCTTTTCCAGAATCTCGCATAGCCGGGCTGTCATTTTTCCGCTCGCATTGCCGTCAACGCTGCCAAAAACCTTTACGTCAACGTAAGCTCCCTTATCGAGCTTCTTTCCGCCAAAATACAAATCCTGATTATCGGCAAGGTTAATCATCAGATAAGATTCCGGCTTTCCCATTATAGCGATAGCCTTTCCGAACTCGGTCTTCAAAACATCTCTTTTTTCTTCAGATAACTGCATAGTTACCTTAGCTTCAATCATCGGCATACGATTCCTCCTAGTTTTCTCTATCTTTAGTTTATAATCCGAAATTTCGCCAAATTCAAGACGATTAGCAGTCCTTTGGTCGTGCCCAAGGAAGGTGGGCTTTAAGGGAGGAAAACTTCGAACTCCGAGCCGGTTTCCTTCCTTGAAAAAAGGTTTAAATCTTACCTTGAAAAAATTAAGTTTATAAAACTCGAAATTAACACAAGGCAATATATTGACTATTTTTTAATTGACTTCTAACAGATGGTTATATATGATTTTAATGTTGTATACACTGCCGTTTATTTGCAGACGGCTGCGTGTAAGTCATAAATATAATAATTTAACGAGTGAAAACTCGCGTTTTCCGTAAAATTCTTAGGAGTTATTCGATGAAAAAATACGTTTTCTCTATTTTTACTGCGGCGATTTTATTTACGACTATAAGTTGTTCCCTTTCGCCGTCTAATTTTACTGTAACATACGAAACAAATGGCTTCGGACAAGTTCCGAAAGCTGTTTCCGTACCGTACGGTGCAAAACTGACCGACGAGCAGCTTCCCGTGCTGACTGCGGATAACAAAGTATTCGGCGGCTGGTTCAAAGAAAGCAAATGCACAATAAAATGGGACAAGGATGTAGACACGGTTACCAAAGATATAACTCTCTATGCAAAATGGCAGAATGTGCAGCCGCTCACTCCGCTTGAGCCGTCTACGGAGCTTTTTACGGTAACGTTCAATGTGCAAGGAGTCGGCACTGCTCCGGCTTCGGTTAGAATTGCAAAAGGCGAAAAATTAACAAACTCGCAATTGCCGAATCCGACTGCGGATAAAAAACGTTTTGACGGCTGGTACAAAGAACCGGCTTGTTCGGCAAAATGGCTTACAGATACCGACACCGTTACCGAAGACACGACTCTTTATGCAAAGTGGACGGAGCTTTTTACGGTAACGTTCAATGTGCAAGGAGTCGGCACTGCTCCGGCTTCGGTTAGAATTGCAAAAGGCGAAAAATTAACAAACTCGCAATTGCCGAATCCGACTGCGGATAAAAAACGTTTTGACGGCTGGTACAAAGAATCGGCTTGCACGACAAAATGGCTTACAGATACCGACACTGTTACCGAAGACAGGATTCTTTATGCAAAGTGGACGAATCTTTTTACCGTAACATTCAACACTAACGGAGTTGAAATGCAACTTGCTCCTGTGACGGTGGAAGCCGGCGCAAAATTGACTGCCGCACAACTTCCGAATCCGAGTGCCGATAAAAAACGCTTTGACGGCTGGTACAAAGAATCATCTTGCACGACAAAATGGCTTACAGATACCGACACCGTTACTCACGACACAACACTTTACGCAAAATGGACGAATCTTTTTACCGTAACGTTCAACACTAACGGAGTTACGATGCAACTTGCTCCCGTGACGGTGGAATCCGGCGCAAAATTGACTGCCGCACAACTTCCGAATCCGACTGCGGATAAAAAACGCTTTGACGGCTGGTATAAAGAACAGTCTTGTTCGACAAAATGGCTTACAGATACCGACACCGTTACCAAAGACACGATTCTTTACGCAAAATGGACGAATCTTTTTACGGTAAAGTTCAACACGCGCGGACTTGTAACGGCTCCAGCAGATATTGAAGTTGCAAACGGCGAGGCGATTTCGGCTATACCGGCAAATCCTTCTCACCTAACATGGGAGTTTGCAGGCTGGCATAAGGATAAAAAGAACTCTCAAGCGTGGAATAATTCAGATAAAGTAACCGGAGATATTACACTTTACGCAAAGTGGAATCCTAAAACGGTTGCACCTACGGATTTATGGAAGAGCAAAACCGACCGTCCTAACGACTATTACAGGATTCCCGCATTGGCAGAAACAAAAAGCGGCAGTCTGCTTGCGGTTGCGGATTTGCGGTACAAACATGCGGCGGATGTTGGAAGATATAACAGTTGGGGAAGCCCATCCGATAGCGGTGAAATACACAGAATCGACCTTGTAATGAAAGAGTCCGATAACAATGGCATCAGCTGGTCTTCTCCCGACAGAAAACTTACAAACGCTCCCGAACCGCCCGAATACGGATGCGGAGATGCCGCCATTGTGGCAGACAGAGACTCCAACGAAGTGCTTATCATTCATGTTCAAGGCAATGTGCGCTATCAGAAAGGAAAGCAGAGCGTAATGGCGTTGAAATCTACCGATGGCGGAAAGACATTTACTTCAGCTGACATAACCGACCAAATATACGGAATGAACTCTGCTTGGAAGCGTATGTTTGTTACGTCGGGGAAAATACATCAATCTCGTTTTATAAAAGTCGATAAATACTACCGCATATACGCAGCACCGTTAATCGGCGATTTCGGCAATACGGTTATATATTCCGACGACTTTGGGGACACATGGAAAGTGCTTGGCGGCAATGCGAATGAAAAACCCGTCCCCCCCGGAGACGAGGCGAAAGTAGAAGAACTTCCGGACGGAAGAGTTATTATTTCAAGCCGCTGCGGAAAAGGAAGATATATAAATATTTTTACCTACACAAACAAAAATACGGGAGAGGGAAATTGGCAGTCTTCTAATAAATGGTTGAACTTAGGAAACGACAGCGGATCCGGAACGAACGGAGAAGTGCTGATTATAAAAGCCCGTACTGCAGTCGATAAAACTCCCGTTTATCTTGCCCTGCAATCCATCCCTAAGTCCTCAGGACGAAACGATGTGACGATATACTGGCGCACAATCACGGCGGACGTATCTCTTGATGAGTTTACAAAGGGCAGTGAATGGCAGCAATATCAAATCCATACCGGTACAAGCGCATATTCTACGATGATTCTGCAAAAAGACGGACGAATCGGTTTTTTATACGAATATAATGCGCAAGGCGGTCCGGCTGGATTCGATATAAAATATAAAAGCCTTACGATACAGGAAATAACCGGCAACCAATACGAAGCTGCGTTTTTGACAGAATAATGTTTTGAAAATTGTTTTCCTTCGATTTCCACCTATATTTTTTCACGAAAATTTTTCATGTAAAAATCTAGGTGGATTTTTCCTGCGCGTGCGTGTAAGGGCGCCGAAGGCGTTCCGAAGCAGAGCGAAGGAATGAGCGTCTAGCGGAACCCTGGAAGGCACGAATGGTGAATATGTAAAAATTTTGGAAGAACGACGGAAAAATGAAGGAGCGGTTTCGCCCGAAAAAAACGGACAAAGGATTAATGGAAGTCGTTTTCAGGACAGTTTTTCGCTCAATGCCTTTACAAAATCCAAGATTTCTTTTTGGATGCCGGCCGGAAGGGATTCGAGCTGCCCGATTAGGTTTCGGTAGTTTTTTACGGTTTTGAGCCGTTCTTCTTCCAGCTCCGACATTGCCGAAGGCGAAACGCTTTTTCCCGTAACGAGATATTCAACCGAAACGCCAAGGCATTTTGCGATTTTTACGGCGGTTTCGGCGGACGGAAGGCGATTTTCCTTGATTCCCTTTCCTATGTTGGACGGGTCGAAGTTTGCTTCAAGGCTCAAAGCTTTTCGCTCCATGCCCTGCAAGTCCATAAGTTCCTGGACTCTTTCCCAAAAATTCATGGTTTATTCTTTCAGATTTCAAAAAAATATTGCAAGAATCGGTAAAATATTCGTAGATAAAATGCCGGTGATAATATATTTAGCGATTGGCGTTTGAGAACGAGTTTTTATGAGATTTTTTTTGTGTGAATCCATGTGAGTTCGTGTTTGTTGTAGTTCAGATGGACTATGCGGCTTTCGGGGATTCTTTCAAATTCTTCGATGATTTTCCAGTCTGTTTTTCCCTGCATTTTTATGGTGCATATCATGTTGTGCGTAAGACCGCTTTCAAGCCAGCCGTTTATCCATTTTAGAAGCCGTTCAGGATAACAGATTACATCGCTGAAAACCCAATCGCATTTTCCGACTTCGGAAGGTTTTATCGTGAATGCGTCGTGTGCCTTGAATTCTACCAAAGGATTTTTCATGAGTTCGAAAGAAAGTTCCGCCCTGTCCACGGCAAAAACGGAAGCGCCTAGGTTTACCAGCACCCAAGTCCATCCGCCGGGAGACGCGCCTGCGTCAAAACAGCGGTCGCCTTTTTGTGGAAGCGGCGTTCCATTCAAAAGATGAGCCATCGTAAGGCTTTCCTGAAGTTTCAGATACGCCCTGCTCGGCGGATTTTCGTGGTCTTCCTTGAATCTTATTTCTCCGGCGGGAAGAAAACTTGAAGTCTTTACGCTTGCGAACATCTTGTTTTCTTCGATAAGCGTGTAAAGTCCTATGGGAGAGGTTGGAATTTCTTGCGGAAAAGACTTTTCTTTCAGATTCACATAGGGAAGTTTTTCCTGAATCAGGTTTCCACGTCTGAAAAAGTGATAATTGTACGGAGCCCAGCTTCTCTGAATGCTTCGTAATGCTGCATTCGCCGTTCCGATGGAACGAAAATTTATCTCAAGAGGTTCAAGCATGGCGCATTTTGCCCAGTAAGGGAAATCTTTTGGGCTTTTAAGCATTTCCGACGGAAAATCGGCGTAATATAAAAGTTCTCCGTATGTTTTCGTGGGGTTTTCGGGAAAACCGAGCCGTTCCGTGAGTTCCGCCTCCAGCATGGTTCTCATGTCTTTAAAAGGAAGAAACGCTACGCCCGGAAGTTTTGTTATGCTGAAATCTTGATTTTTAGCGTCTTCTTGATTCATCGATATTCGGTTTCGTTTTGCGGATTAAATCAGTTGGCAGCCGGAATTAGTAATCTGGTCGGAAACGCCGAACGCTTCGTCCATGTCAAGCTCTTTTATATATGCGAATAGCCTTGCGATTCCTTTTGACGGAAGAATTTTAAATCCGATTTCCGTAGTTCCGCCGTTCCGCTTTACCCACTGCGGATGGGCAAGCAGTTCGATGGATTCCGAGGCAGCTCTTGCGAACACAATAGTGAGGTCGTAATCGTTTTCAAGATCGACAGCGACGGGAAACGTATAGTGGACTTTGCAGCCACCTCTGCTGATGTTGTCCAGAACGCCTGCCAAAGGGCAAAGCTCCGGAGCATCGATACGTCCGATGTCGTCGAACCGTTTTGATTTGCGTGATTCTACACCCATTGCGGAATTATAGAAGTTTTTAAAAGAAATAGGAAGAGGACGGGCGGACATGGCTAGGCTTCGTTCATCATGCAACGTCCCGTATGTCCGTCCCAAGAATCGAGCGGTTCGCTCGATTCTTGCTAGGAGGAGCGTTCATTGTA
>CAUUGI010000068.1:0-10515 GCA_963544675.1 uncultured Treponema sp. | reverse complement strand
AGGCTATCTAGCATCTACAGATAAGGCTATCTAGCATCTACAGATAAGGCTATCTAGCATCTACAGATAAGGCTATCTGTCATTTCCAGATAAGGCTATCTATCGACTTTAGATACAACGCTCTAAACACCTTAAATACGGCGGTTTGAACATCTTAAATACCGGCATTAAGATTATGCCTCAATAACCTGTTCGACACTTTCGTTGCTGCCCAAGTTTACCGACAGATAAACTCAAGGCGGACAGCAAATCGGTTATGTCCACCAAGTCCCGTTATCCCGCCCGTTGCATTCCGCTGCGTACGCCGGTAATTCAGCGCAGCACCGAATTGAAGAGCTGCTGCGTCAAAAGCCCCCAGCCGTCAACAAGTACAAAGAGCATGAGCTTAAACGGCATGGAAATCTGCACCGGCGGCAGCATCATCATACCCATCGACATAAGAATGCTCGCGACAACCATGTCGATTATTATAAACGGGATGTACAAAATAACGCCGATTTTAAACGCTACGGTCAACTCGTGTAAAATATACGCAGGAATTAAAATATGGGTAGGCACGTCGGCAAGTGTATCAGGCTTTTCAAGCTTTGCCATATTCATAAATGTAGCGATATATGACGTGTCGCCAGCCATCTGCGAATACATAAAAATACGTGCGGGGGACTCCGCCTGTCTGTACGCTTCTTCAATGCCGATTTCGCCGTCGGAAAGCGGTTTAAAAGAATTATTGTAGATGTTAGTAAACGTCGGCCACATTGCAAAGAGCGTCATAAAAAAGGCGATTCCGTTTAAAACCGCTGTAGGCGGCACCTGCTGAAGGGAAAGTGCGCGTTTAATAAAGTCCAGAACGATGGAAAAGCGCAAAAAGCAGGTAAGCAAAATTAAAAGGCTAGGCGCAAGAGTAAGAACGGTTAGCAGAGCAAGCAGGCGGACGGAAAATGCGACTTCGCGCCCGGTTTGCGGCTGAGTTATCTGAATGTTTACGTTCGGCACCTGAAGATTACGGACATTGGTATTTTGTTCCGTCCTTCCTGCGGTTGAGCCTTGCGGAAAAGTATTACGCTGTTGAGAGAAAGTTTGACTTGAGGCAAGGAGCGCAAAAAGCAGAATGCAGTAAACAGTTTTTGAAAAAGAGTTCATGTCATTCACCGCCTTTTATGCGCTCACGCTGGCGTTCAAGCATATCGGAAAGTTTATTTTGCGAAGAATTAAACACGCCGCCTTTATCGCGCGGTCCGCCGGGCATAAAAATATCCAGAATGTCCGCGAAGGAGCGCGGCTTTTTTACGTTTTTATGTTCGTCGGAATAAAGATTCATTGCGTCTACAAGTTCTTTATCCGTTACTTCCGCAATCAAGTTTACGGAATTTTCCGCAACGCCGACGATATATGCGCGGTCAACAAGCGTTATGATTTGCGCAGATTTGCCGTTTCCAAGCTGCACCGACGATACAAGGCGCAAAAACGGATCGTCGCTTTCCTGCGTGCGCATACTACGCTTAAAAAGCCATAAAACGGCGTAAATACAGGCAACAACGGCGGCAAGAACCAAAATCATGCGCGCAAAAAGCCAGAACGTAGAAACGGATGATGACGTCTGCTGAAGCTCCGCATTTTGCGGCGTTAGAGAAATTGAAGATTCGTCTAAAGAATTTTGTACTGCAGAGCTGACGGGAGTGCTTTCAGTGATTATCGGAGCATTCCCGCCTTCTTGTGAATATACTGCACGTTGCAAACATAACACGCAAAGGAGTACATACGATATTTTTTTTGAGATATTCAATTTTCCCCACCCTAAAAAATCGAATTTTAATGCAATTCGGATACCCTCTCCAACGGAGACAAGATTTCCGTTACGCGGACACCGAAGTTTTCATCAATAACAACAACCTCGCCTTTGGCAATCGGTTTATGATTTACAAGAATATCGACAGGTTCACCGGCAAGTTTATCAAGCTCGATAATTGTTCCTTCTCCCATGCTCAATATATCTTTTATAGTCTTTTTAGTGCGTCCGAGCTCTACGGTAACTTCCATGAAAACATCCATAATCAAAGAGATGTTTCCCTGTTCACTTCCCATATTAGAACCCTGCAATGAAGGGAACTGCAAGTTCTGCACATTCGGAATATTTCCCGCACCCATCATCTGCTGGGGCATTCCCATATTAGGCATCATTCCCATCATTTGAGGCTGCATTCCCATATTAGGCACCCCCCCCATCATCTGCTGAGGCATCCCCATATTAGGCATAGCTCCCGCCATTTGCGGAGCAGCATTCATTCCTTGTACGGATGCCGCCTGTGCCTGAGCATTTCCTGAAGCACCGGATTCGGCTCCGCCTGCATTTCCACCGTAAGCAGTACTTATCTTTTCTGCCGCCTGTCCGCCGATTGCTTCCCAAAGCGTATATCCCTGTCCGTCAAGCGTCAGCGGATAGCTGAAAAGCGCAAACTGATTCTGCGGAATGCGGATCATCGCCTTAGGATTGTTGACCGCTTCCGGCGGGTTACAGGCAAGCCCCGTAAATCCGCCTTTTTTGTCGAGTTCCATAATTTCATTATTTGTATGAATGGAAACGACATCGCCGATGCAGGAAAGTGCCATATCGTCAAAATCGGCATTTTCTTCCTTAGAAATTAAATTGACTAACTTCTGTGCAAACTCCGGCGCAAGAATATAAAGATGATCACCTGCAAGACCTGCAGAATAATCGCAAGAAACGGCAACAACGACTTCCGGCAATTTTCCCAACAGCTTATCTCTATCCAAAGTTTCAACAATCGGAGTATCTCCGGTAAATTCAACTCCGGTCATTCCGTTAAGTTTTTCAACTAAAGGCTCTTTAAGAGAATCGGCGAATTTCTGAAGTGCCGCAATATCCATGCGGACGGCAGGTCCGCCAGAAACATGACCGGACGGGTTTAATCCGTCTACGGAAACACCTGAAAGCAGAGCGTCAATTTCATCCTGCGAAATAGCACCATCACTCATAATGAATCATCTCCTTCTACGCTAAGTTCTTCAAATTCATCCGCGTGAATGTCTTCGATTTTGCCTGTAACTTGTACTGCCATCTTTTTACCCACGACACCCGGCTGGCAATAGAATTTCTTTTTATTACCTACGCTAAGCGTAAGCGGATCTCCAACTTTTGTATTTGATAAACGAATAATATCTCCAATACGCAAGGCAAGCACTTCCCTCACAGGGAGATTGATTGAACCTATTTCCGCAACCGTTTCCATATCGACGGAAGAAAGTTTTTCCGTCAAAGTACCAAGATACTGAGTTGTAGAACTTCTACGAACGGAAGAAAACCAAAACTGGGAAGACAGTTTGGATATAATAGGTTCAATAGTAAGATACGGAATGCAGAAATTCATCATGCCTTCCTCATCCCCGACTTTTGTTTCCAAAGTGATAAGAACAACCATTTCCGTTGGAGGAACAATTTGAGCAAATTGGGGATTCGTCTCAATCTGTCCTAAACGCGGACGTAAATCGATTACCTGAGTCCACGCTTCGCGCATATTCGCAAGAATGCGGACGATAATACCTTCCATTACGGACTGTTCTATATCGGTAAGGTCGCGATTTTTGTTGGATGAAGTAACACCGCGTCCGCCGAACAGACGGTCAATCATACAAAATGTGATTGTGGGATCGATTTCAAGTATCGCATTTCCTTTGAGCGGATCCATATTTACTACGGCAAGAGTTGTCGGGGTAGGAATGGAGCGTATAAATTCCTCGTACGTAAGCTGATCAACCGAAGCCACATGTACATGAACAAGGCTCCGTAATTGAGCGGAAAGACTTGTTGTGGTAAGACGCGCAAAAGTTTCGTGCATATTGGAAACAGTACGCAGCTGCTCTTTAGAGAATTTATCGGGGCGCTTAAAATCATAAATCTTTATCTTACGGGTGTCGCTTACCGGCTTAAAATCGTCGGTTTCAGAATCCCCTGTGCTTATAGCTGTAAGAAGTTGATCTATTTCATCCTGCGACAGAACTTCGGTCATTATTCCTCACCTTTTTAAGAAAACAATCATTGTTCTATAACATCAAGTTGCAAGAACGAAATGTCCTTTATCTTTGAATTGCTAAGAATCTCATCATTTATTGAATTCCGCAGTTCTATTTTAAGTTTTTGTTCGTTCTGCGGCTTCAATTCAAGAATTGTCTTCTCTGTAAAATATCGGCGTAAAAAGTCTTTGAGTTCAATAGTTCTTTGCGTAATTTCGGTAGAAGTAGCTTTATCGTCTTTCTTATATCCGAGCGCAACATCAACGATGACACTCGCCGGAATCTCATCACTTGTCTTAGTGCGGATTGCACCCAATGAAGTATACCAGTCAAGAATTTCACGCTGAACCGTATATTCATCGCTTATAGGAAGCTGCGGCGGATTCGGATTGTTTCCACCCACAATCTTCATGGTAACTACGACGATAACGACAATAAGAATGATTGCGCCTAACGCAATCGCAACCCATTTTAATAAAGCAGGGAAAAGTCCGCCTATACCGCCTTTTTTAGCTGCAGGAGAAACCGCAGCTCCGCTTTCTAATTCGTCAAGTCCATCATCTGCCATTTTTCCCTCCAGGAAAAACAATTATAAAAATTTGAGAAACGGTCATTAATAGACCTGTTCGATAACTTAGTTATCGAACAGGTTGATGAGTTTTAAGTCGCTGAAATATCACGGCTAAAAACATCGCGTTTCAAAGTAACCTGTTTTGAAACTAAGGTTTCCGAACAGATTTAATGCTTTCTAAAATATTATCGGCTTTTTAATACCGAAATTTAATCGTATCTTTGCATATTAAATAAATATATTTTATTATGCAACTAAAAGTGTCCGTCATCCAGGATAATTATATCCACTCGCCGGTTATAAGCCCTGCCTTCCGCAGTGTCATTTGACATTTTCGGGCGCGTATCCGCATAACCTGCAACATGAAAAGAGTTCTCATTCACACCGTAATCGGCAAGATAATGCAGAACATTTACAGCCCTCGCGGTAGAAAGTTCCCAATTACTTAAAAAAGCGAAGCCGTCTTTTACAGGTGTATTATCGGTATGTCCTTCTATTCTGAATCTTCTTCCCTTTAATTCAGGGGATTTAAAAAAGTCGGAAAGCCGTAAAAGAGTATCGCGGGTTTCATCTATATTTAAATCCGCGCTCCCTTCCGAAAAGAAATTATCAGCGGCAAGCGTAATAACAAGCCCGCGCTCATCGCTTGTTACCGTTATTTTGTTTGATTTTATATCCGGTGCAAAAAGACTCACTGCCTTTTTTTTAGCAGTACCTAAAGAGCGTCCTTTCTCTACGGCAGGAAGCGCATTAATTGAATTTCCCAAATCTGCAAGTCGTCCAGCTGCAAGTGACATACCGCCTGATACGGTCTCAGTCTCATTCATCTGCAAAGACTGCGTTATAGTTGCAAGCTGAGTAATGTCGATTTCAGACGGATTATAAAGCATAACGAAGAAGCAGAGCATGAGAGTAATCATGTCGCCGTAAGTACCTTGCCACGCTGTTGAAGGTTTCTCCGGTTCCTTCTTTTCTTTTTTTGCCATATTATCGAAAATCCTTTTGCCTAGTCTTTTAAAACATCCTGTTCTATAGCTTTGCGGGCAACAGGATCAAGATATGTAAGAAGTTTTTGTCCCATAATTCGCGGGTTTTCACCGGCCTGAATTGCAAGCACACCTTCGACAATCATTTCTTTTACGCGCATTTCGGAAGCATTTTGAGTAAGAAGTTTTTGCCCGAACGGTGCAATAATCCAGTTCGCCATCATGGAACCGTACAAGGTGGTAATAAGAGCAACAGCCATATTAGGACCAAGAGAGGATTTATCTTCAAGGTTATTCAACATACCGATAAGACCGAGAACGGTTCCCATCATTCCGAAACCGGGAGCAAATCCTGCCCACTGGTTGATTACATTTATCCATTCCATGTGCCGAGCTTCGCACTGATTCAGCTCATTTTCCATTATCGCACGGATTATATTTCCGTCCGTACCGTCTACAACAAGACGCAATCCGCTTCTCATAAACGGATCATCCAAATCTTCAAGGCCGTCTTCCAGCGCAAGTATACCTTCACGGCGCGCCTTGTTGGATAAATCCATCATCTTACCGACAATAGTTTTCTCTCCGAAATCGGGGATTTTGAATGTTCTGCTGATGATTTTAAATATACCGATGGCTTTCGATAGTGGCACCGATATGAAAATTGCAGCGTAAGAACCGCCGATAGTCATAAATACGGAAGGAATATCTATAATTCCACCAAGTGTACCGCCGGAAGTAAGTACCGACATGACAATACACGCGGCACCGCCTATAAGACCGATTATTGTTGCTATATCCATTTATTATCCCTCTTGTGTATTTATACCGATTTTTTTGCGGTATTCAACAATCTTATCTATAATTTCGGCAGGTTTTTCTTTAATTATTAACTGTCTGCCGGAAAGCATATTCAATGTAAGGTCAGGATTGGATTCCATACTTTCAATCATATGAGGATTAACCCAATATTTTTTACCGTTTAATCGTGTAACATCAATCATAAAAAGATGGGGCATTCTACCATTTATTATGTAAAAAATCCAATATATCAAATCAAACGTAAAACAAAATATAAAACGGCAGACAAAACATCGCCATAGAGGCAAATCAATATCCGCATAAAAAACTTATTTCATTCCAGTAAAAATAATTTTCCAAGAGCCGAAATTATCGACAGCTTTGCAGATACATCATTTTTACAAAGCATCAATCTTCAATATCCGGGATACGTTTTTTCAGCTCTCGAAAAAAATGTTCTCCGGAAACACCCTGTCTAAGGCAAGCGAACATACAGTTATCTCCGGCAACGGTTCCTAAAATTTCATCCATATTCATATTATCAAGAGCATTGCAGACTGTATTTGCGTGTCCGGGAAAAGTTTTAATCACAACTGTATTTCCGTTCCAGTCGATGCTTATATAGCCTCGTAAAAAGTCATGTACATAAACCTGTTCCGTTTCCATGCGCTCTTCATCGCTTGGGAGCGTATACACATAACCTCTGTTTCCGTCGGAAATTTTTCCGACCTTCAAAAGTTTCAAATCTCTGGAAAGGGTCGCCTGAGTAACGTCAAAACCTTCGTCTATAAGATACGAAAGCAACGCTTCCTGACTTTTAATATCATTATTTTTAATTAATTTTCGAATAGTCTTTAATCTGGACAAACGCTCTTTCAAAACAAACCTCCGCAGGCAGAGCTTGCATAAATATGTAATACGGCATCCGGAAAAGCTCGTCTTTAGCGGTCTTTTCAAGATGCAGACGAACTGTAAGTTGCCGTATTATCGCAAGTTACAGCATCGTATTTTCAAAATTACCACTGGAAAACGTAGCTTTTAGCGATAACTGATAATATATGCAAAAATGCATATTCATGCAATCAACAACCCCGACGCAAGCATCGGGGTATGTTGTTCTCATAAGGTGATTGCACTCGGCTTTAATACCCTTTGTTACGACGCAGAGCGTCGGGGTATTAAACCCTCCGCACGAATAAATATGCACTTATCCCGATTCAACTACGGACAAACACGATATTTTTAGGCTAAGCGGACGGAACCTAGCCGAAAGCACAGCGAAGTTTTCCAAAACTCGACATTTGGGCTAATTAACGTTCTTACTGCCCGCTTAATATTTCGACCGTCAGCACACCTAACCCCTAATACGAATAAACAATCCCTAAGCTGCCGCCGATAAATATTCGCCCTGTGCGAAAACTCTGCGTAATTTTCATATTGATAGAGGATTTTTCAAATTCACCGCCGCATACTTTGACAGAATATCCGCCGCTCAATTTAACATCACAATCCGCATGAATGAGTGAGGAAAATCTTATTGATGCGTCAGCTTTGTATTGAGCGGTAAATAAGTTATTTTTGCCTTTAGACGTAAAGACAGCGGAAGCGGCAAAAAACGGATAAAATCCTGTATTTTGAAAAAGAGAAGCGGAAACTGTGTATGACGCGGAATCGAATATTTTTGCGTTATCCGCCCTAATTCCTCTTTCCGCAAAAGATTTTATGCTGTCGGCTAAATAAAAGTTTTCCGCCTTAAAATTTAATTTCGCGGTAAACGTTGAACAGTCAACTCTAAATCCTGCACCTAATTTTGCGGTTAACGTCTTTCGCCTGACGGTTTTCCGTTTTTCTTCAAGCAGAACGGCTGCTCCTGTTTTTAACCGTATTTTGTCTTCGGCAAAGAAAAATGTTCCCTGCGGATTCAGCTTAAACTGCACTAATGTCTTTTGTTTTGCAAGAGAAGCGGTTACAGTGTTTTTATCCGGCGCATAAAATACGCCTGTATTGAGTAAAAAAAATCCGGTTTTCATAAAGTTTTCAAAAGAATAAGTTTTTCCAAAATCACTTTTAAGATTTTCAAAAAAGCAAACGGACAGTTTTGCTCCGCAGTGCTGAGAAGAAAATGAAGTCTGCGTGCAAAAATTCCATTTACGTCCGTAAGATGAAAAAAAACTTTCGCCTGAACAAAGCGCATTCTTTTTTAAAGGAGTGCGCGCCGCAGTGCCGGAACACCCTATAATGCCGCTTTTTCCGGCACGAACAGAAGCATTTACCGACGCTGCAAATATATCTTTTTCATTGTAAAAACAAGACACGGAAAACGCATTAAGTACATTCTTGTTCAGAAGGCTGAAACTTATGTTTGCGGCACACGGTTTAGCGGCACCGGAAAACGACGGCAACGAAACGACAAGTCCCCTTGACGTACAAGGCAGTACGGGCAATGCATACACAGTTTCGGAAAGCGCGGGATTTTTTAAGATTTGGAACGAACCTCCTAAGCTCAAATTGCCGGCTTTTAATTCAATCGGCAGCTTTGCAATCTTATTAAAAGAAAACCGCGCACCGAACGAGGTTTCCGATCGGTCTATATTTTGCGAAAAAAGCGTTTCAGGAATTTTATATGCCGCTTTTAATTCAAAATCTCTGAATAAAAATTGCGCCCCCAGATTTGCAGAGTAAGATTTTTTGCCTATATCGGATTTAAATTTTACGCCGGAAACGACGGAAATCTTGCGTGGTAAAAATATTTTACCGGAAGACGATGCGGAAGATTTTTTTACCGCAACAGATTGACCGGATTTATATTTTGCAATCGCTTCGCTTTCGGAAAAGGCATTCCAAATTAGGGAAAACGCCAAAATAAAAATACACTTTCTCATACTGCTTTATTAGCGGAGAAAGTGTATTTTCGGCAAAACCGAAAGGCTTACGAGCTATGCTGTTCAGTTTGTACTTGTTACATAGCTTGATGTTGAGGCAAACATTTCAATCTTTGCAATTTTTGCCTGCCAGTATTCAGCTTCCGCTTTTGTTGTGTACGGTCCTACACGGACGCGGTAAAACAAACGTTTCCTTCCGTCTTCATAAGTAAACACATCGGCGGAAATCTTATTTTCATCAAGAACGGCACGCGCTTCGTCTGCGCTTTTTCTGCTTGTAAGCGAAGTAACCTGCACCCAGTATTGTTTTTTCGCAGGAGCCGGCGCGACTTTGGCAGGAGGTTTTACATCAGAGTTGACTGCATTTTTTGCAGATGCAACTTGAGCAGAAGATTTTACATCAGGCTTAACCGTATTTTTTTCAGGTGCAGCTTTGGCGGACGCGGTCTTTTTTACCGTAACTGCGGATTCATTTTGTGATGCAATCTTTCTATCTTCAGCTTTTTCGACCGCTTTTTTTGCTGTTTCTGATTTGGGAACTACCGGCGGCTGTTCACTGCGCTCCGACCACACGGAAATTGTAGTAGAATCTTCTGCAGGCTTATATACAGGCGGAGTATAAGTGCTGTCGGTATTTCCCTGTACAGGATTCAAATTATATACGGTCGCATTATCTGCAATAACTGTCATATCGCCGACTTTTGCAATACGATTTTTTTCAATCTCCTCCGGATTTATATTATCGATTGAACTGTCCGCGTTCTCGGAATCCGCAGGCGTAATTTCGTCCGTCTCCTGACGTTCGGAAGCCGGCTGTGCAGGTTCAAGAGGAACAGGTTGAACAGGCGGAGCAAGCGAAATCCATCCGTTAGAAGAATTAGAAGTTTTTTGTGCAGCAACCGTTGTTTGATTAATACGTGCCGACGGTGAATAAAGTATGAGTGCTGCACCAAGTACAACAAGCAGGAAAACTCCAACTGCGGCAAGTATCCATAAGGTCCTTTTTTGTTCCATATTTCAGTCCTCTTGCTGCCGAAAAACGGCAGTGTATACATTACAACTATCGGAATTTAAGAAAAATAATTTAGCTTAAATGTAGACTTTTGAAAAAACTCAAAATTTTCCAACTCTTTCCGGCTCCAACAAAATGAAGAGTTTTGAAATAAGCATCGTTTGTGCGCAGGCGTGTGCCTCGCTTCGGGCGGGGCGTGCTTCTCGCTTCGGGCGGGGCGTGCTTCTCGCTTCG
>CAUUGI010000067.1:0-10861 GCA_963544675.1 uncultured Treponema sp. | reverse complement strand
CGGAAAAATGCCTTTTTCCAGCGCATTTATTCGTGCGGAGAGGTTAATACCCCGATGCTTGCGTCGGGGTTGTTGATTCCAAATCCATCTTTGTTTTTTTAAGCCACGCAAATCAGCTAAAATTTATAGTTAATATCAGGGATTTCAAAGCTGAAAAAAGCCCCGACCGCTTTGCGCTGACTGGAGCTGTTATAGATTTACTTAGTTAGCAGGTTCTATATTTATCTTGTATTTTTTTGATACAATAACATTTCCGTTGTTCACTCCATAGCGATAATTTCCTGCGGGAAGAGTTATGGTTCCACTTACGGATGTAGTGTTTTCTCCCGAAACGGTTGGGATGTATTTGAATCCGTTGACGCTTGCAAATTTTATCCCCTCTTCTTCCGTCATCATATAAAAATCCAATCTGCCGTCAGCATCTACATTGACTTTTATAGTTTCTGTGTTCAGCAAGGTAAAATCATACCATTTTCTTGAACCAGAACCGACCGATTGCTTTTCTATATGTTTCAATATTGCCCCGCTCAATTTCCATACGGCATAGATAGTTTCATCTTCGTCAAGTTGTATTGTCTGTCCTGCGCTAAGACCGGGATACGTGATTCCGTTATAATTTGACCAGCCTATAAAACTGTAGTAAGACAGTTCGCTTGCAGGGGCGGCTTCCAGAGTATAATCCATGCTTTTGCCGTATTCCGCAGTGTTCGTTACGGTTTTTACGATGTCCGTGCCGTTTCCGCCGAGATTATACGTTACCGTATACGTTTTCGGATTCCAGACGGCATAGAGTGTAAATCCTTCGCTGTTCGGCAGCTGTGAATAGGAAAGGGAAACTGCCAATCCCCTACTCATTATTTGTTCTATTTGGTAACTTGAGCTTGGCATTTTGTACCTACACCAGCCTACAAAATTTCCGTTTGAATTCGTAAACGTGTTCGCAGGCAATGTTCCCTCGTATTTTAACGTGGTCGTGTTCAGCAAAAGATTTTGAGTAAATGCTGTTCCGCTTCCGCCGTTTTCCGTATTCGGGTCAAATGTTACCGGAACGGATTCTTTTGCCCAGATTGCGTACAAAGTTTTGTTTTCTTGAGCGGATGCCGTTTCCCCTGCCTTGTACGACACGTATGTAGAACTTGCAGAAGTTCCCCAGCCCATGAAGACGTAACCTGCCCTTGTAAACGTATTTTCCGGAACGGTAAATTTGTACGAAGAACTTGCCGTATCGTATGCGACGTTCTTTGTAATATCGCTTCCGACTCCTCCGTTCGCATTGAAAGTCAAAACAATGTCGTCTTTCCAAATTGCATAAAGCGTCGTATCTACACGGATTGTTATGCTTTCTTTGTCGTTGTATTGAGCGGACGTTCCGCCTGAATATTTACTCCAACCTAAAAATGTGCTTCCGGCTTTTGTAAACGGATTTTCATTCAATGCTGTGGAAACTTCATAAGGAATGCTCTGTGTCGCCGTGATTTTTCCGCCGCTTGTAATGCCTCCGTTTCCGTTGAATGTGATTACAGGATTTGCCGTCCATACTGCGTAAAGCGTAACGGCAGCTTCTGAGAATTTTACGCTTTCTTTATCGCTGTAGTCTCTGTATGTTGCAGTGCTCGTTTTAGCCCAGCCTGCAAAACTGTAATTTTCTTTTGCAAATGTGTTTGCTTTTAATTCCGTGTATGTGTTCGCGGTTATAGTCTGCGTTGCGGTTGTGTTGCCGTCGGAATCTTTTCCGCCGTTTCCGTCAAAAGTGATAACGACAGGTCCCTTGTACTGCCAGACAGCATATAATGTAGTGTTTGCGGTAAAGTAAACGTCTGTTTGAGCGTCTGTGTACGCTGCGCTTGTTGCAGAAGAAGAATTTGCCCAGCCTAAGAATTCGTAATTTTCCCGCGTAAACGTATTGGGTTTGAGTTTGTTGTAATTTGTGCCGTTTCCATAATAACTGTAACTCGGTTTGCTTCCGTATTTTACGTACTGACTTGTTTCTTCAGGCGTTGCAGTTCCGTCATTTTTATTGAACGTAAGTTTTACCGCCTCCGAAGATTTGTCTTCAAGCCAGCAGGCGTACAAATCTTTATCTTCCGTCAAAGTGATTTTTGATTCGTCGGTGTAAAAATCTGCCTCTGCTCCATATTTTCGAAGACTGCTTGAAGTGTACCATCCGTAGAAAACGTAGCCGGTACGTTCAAAAGTATTTTTTAAAAGATTTCCTGTTGCGCCGCTTTCCGATTTTGCTAACGTCTGTTCTTTGTAGTCGTACGTTGAACCTTCGAAGTTTGAATAGTAGGTGATGACGTAATGTGCGTCGTCGTGCCAGAGTGCATAAAGCGTTATGTCGCTGTTGATTTCCGATGAATACCAAAGTTCCGCTTTGTCGGCGTATTCTTTTTTCTTTGAACTTTTTGATTTTGACCAGCCGGCAAAAGTCTTTCCGTCTCTTGTAAAAGTATTTGCTTTCAGTGTGAAAGATTTTCCTTTTTCAACATAGTAAGATGTTTCTTCCGGCGTTGCCGTCCCGTCATTTTTGTTGTACGTGATTTTGATTGATTTTGATTGTTCGAGCCAGAGCGCATAAAGAGTCGTGTCTTCGTAAAAATATTCCACATTTTCCGCGTCTTTGTAGGCAATCTTATAGGAATCGTATGAAGAAGTTTTTGTTTTACTCCAGCCTGCAAAAACATAGCCGTCGCGGGTAAAAGTGTTTTTATCCAATATGAATTTTTCGCTTGATGAAGAAACGGTTACGGTTTGTGTTTTTGTTTCCGCCGCGCTCTCTCCGTCTTTTATAAAGCCCGCGTTAAAAGTAACTTTAAAGGAGTCAACTTTTTTCCATAAAGCATAAAACGAAAGATTTGATTCAACTTTTACGCTGTCGCCTGCATTGTATTCGGGAGCCGCTGCATCCGCTTTTTTTGCCCATCCCAAAAACTTGTAACCTTTCCTTGATTCGGAACGAAGGAATGCGGATTTTCCTGCTTCGTACCTAGCCGAAGTGGTTGAAGGTTCCGCGCCTGCGTAGTTTTTATGAAAAGTAACAGTATAGTATGTCGGATCGGGATCGGAACTGATGTCGCTGTTACAGCTTATAAAAAATGCCTGAGCCGCAAGGGCTAAAAGCATAACCATAAAAAAGTGTATCGGTTTTTTCATAAAGATACCTCCAATAATTTCTTGTATGATGGCACTATACAAAAAAAACTAGTCATACAAGATTTCTTTTTTAAGGCGTTAAGCCGAACGGAGGGAATGAGTTTAGGAGGATTTACAGTGTTTAGGCGGAATTACGAGTTTTTCAAAAATTGAAATTTATTTTTTAAATAAATTTATGAGTTTAAGTTTTAATCTCTGACAATCAGAGAAATGCGTCCGGCGGCAAGTCCCCAATTATCATGGGCATAAGAATCCAACACACGCGCCGCATCTTCAAATGTTTTGCCTTCTGTATGTTTTACATAACTGTAAAGCTCCGGCTGTGCCGCCATAACGGATGCGCGTCCTGCAATTTGAAGAAAATATGAAGCGGTTTTTGAAATCGGCTGCTGCATCAAATAAGCCATAAACTCATTTTTCATAAGATAATCATCGTTTATGTCATAGCCTAAAGACGGCTGCGATTTCCAAAAACCTTGTATAAATGCGAGCGACTGCGAATCAATCGTATAATAAACGGCAGAGACGGCATTTCTGAAAGCTTCATCTGTAAAAAATACGGAATGCCAAATCTCATGCGCCAAAAGAGAGCGGCGGAGCCATCTTTGTGATTCCTGTGCAATGGAAACCACCGCACCGTTTCCGGCTGCATAAAATTCTCCGTCGGGAATAATTATTGAATTGGCAATGAGAATTTCCCTAAACAACAGCTCTTTTTCATTTAAGGGAAAATTTTGTTTTTTTGCCGACGTGAAAAAACGTGCAAGAGAATCCGCGCTGTAATCATGGGCGTTATAGCTGTGTTTGTCCAAAAGTTCTTCGTCGCTTAAAATCTTGCCGCGAAATCCCGCTTTTTCCGTAAAAAATGAAAGGCGCAGGAAAAAATCAGACTGTATTTTATAATTTCTAAAATCCAAAAAAAGAATATGCGGAAATCTGTCCCATTCGTAAAGCTCGTAATCGGCACATCTCCAATTATCTCTTTTTCCGCCCAAAATCAATTCAATGTCGGTTTTAAGCGGAAAAATTGTTTTTACGCCGTCATGTGTTATAAGTTCCGGTGCATTTGATTCCATGATAACGCTGCTTACAAGTTCCGCATTGTTTTCCAGCGAAAAATAATTGAACGGAGCTTTTAAAAGCGAAGTTTGCAGTATTGTCTTTAAAGAAGTCGGAGTCTGCAATCTTGAAAAAACTTCTCCGCCGGCATTGATTTTTACGGCAATCGGAGATGTTTGTGTTCCGTGATTGTTTGTCGATTCAAAAAAAGATATTTGAATTTGCGGCATCACAGAATATTTTGAATTTGCAGCAGGGAATACCGAAGAGCAGCCTGCAAAATCTATTGATACAGGGCGGGCTGTAAAATTTCCGCCGTTTGAAGCCAGTCCGTAAAAAGGAATTATCAAGTTTAAATCAAACCCGACTCTTGCCCTTCCCGCATCTATTGCGTATATACGGACGGGGCTGGCGGCAGAGATGAAAAATCCTTTGGGAAGATTTTTCACTTCCATATCTTTTTTAATTGCGAGCGAAAGGTCTATGATGTGTTCGCCGGATTTTTTTTGTATAAAATTGCGCAAATCCGTCCCTGCCGATACCGATTTTTTCACCGAGCCGGAAAATTTTCCGGACGGTTCAAAATCATCCGCATAAATAAAACCGTAGTAAAACGGCTGACCGGAAGCGAAAAGTTTTTCGTAACGCTTGCCTTTCGCATTTTTTATTCCAAGTCTTACGGTAAATGATGAAGGTGAAGAATCTTTATAAATCTTATTGAGGGCGGCAATCTGATTATCCGTGAATTTGTAAAATACATATTTTGATTTTGAAACTTCGTTTCGCTTTGAAATACCGTTTAATGAAATCACTCTTCCTAAATTTTTAGAAAATTCATTTGAATAGAAAAAGACATTTGAATAATGAACGGAAAAAATCCGCACACAAATCGGTGAAAGTCCAAGCAAAAATAAAACTGCGGAAGCAAAAATCGTATATTGTTTTTTGGAAAAAGAGATTTTCATGGGCTGATACTACACCGTTTTATTTGAAAATACTATAATTTGCTAAAATGATACCGACAATTCTTTTCCATCAGGCGCAGGAACTTATTTTGATAAATGAACAGAAGCGAATTTTAAAAGAACTAAATAAAATCCGCATCGATTTTTATCCCGTTTTCCCTTTGTGGTGCTTTATTAAATCCGAACTGCCGGCTGTATCTTCCGCAAAAGAATTAAAGAGCCTCATCACAAAAGTCGAAATAAATTCTCCCGTAAGCGAAAAAGAAAATCTTATGTTTCCCGTACGGATTGAATTTAATGACGGCAATAAAATAGAAGAATCTATAATTTTTGCTGTCAGTGCCAATAAAAATCAGGAAGAAAGAATTTTGCTGCCGGAAAAAATATTATCTTCGGCGGATATAAAATATCCTCTTTTATGCAGAATATTCCGCGCTGCGGACATAAAAATAAGCGGCGCAAATTTTGAAGTTTTCAACGCCGTATGGATAAAAATAAGTTGATTTTCAAGTTCTGCATATAAAACCCGTACCTGCAAATGCATAATAGCACTAAAATTTGCACATTTTTGATGTCCGTAAACGCCTGTATACTAAAACACCCGGAACTGATATACTCTTGACATGGGAAAAACAATCGTTTTTGTAAATCAGAAAGGGGGAGTCGGTAAAACAACGTCTTGCATCAATATTGGTGCATATATTGCGCTTTCGGGAAAAAAAGTTTTGCTTGTTGACTTTGATTCGCAGGGCAATATGTCCAGCGGTATCGGTATTTCAAAAGACAAACCTACTATTTATGAATTGATTGCAGGTCAAGTTACCCCTGAGCAAGCCATAAAACATTCTTCCGTAAACGGACTTGATGCAATCAGCGCATCGATTGATTTATCCGGAGCGGCGATTGAATTAGTTGAACAGCAGAACCGCGAATTCTTTCTTAAAAACGCTCTTTCACCTCTCAAAAATGAATACGATTATATTTTAATAGATTGTCCGCCGTCTCTCGGTATTCTTACTCTGAACGGGTTGGCTGCCGCAGATTCCGTGCTTGTTCCGATGCAGTGCGAATATTTTGCGCTTGAAGGAATTACTCTTTTACTTAAATCCGTTGATAAAGTTCAACGAAGTATAAATCCGAATCTGGTTATCGGTGGAGTTTTCTTTACAATGTATGATTCGCGGACGCGGCTTGCGCAAGATGTCGTTATGCAAGTCAAAACTTATTTTAAAGAAGTCGTTTTCAGTACAATAATTCCGCGTAATGTACGTCTTTCCGAAGCACCGTCGCGCGGTCTTCCTATTTGCAGTTACGACCCTCAATGCGCCGGTGCGCTTAGTTATCAAAAACTTGCGGAAGAGGTAATGAAGCGTGGCTAAAACCGGCGGAATTGGACTTGGGCGCGGTCTTGATGCTCTTATGGGCAGTGTTTCCGATGTTTCAAACGAAATACGCCAGACCGTTCACGGAGATGCAGGCGGAATTTCTGCAAATCTGCCGGCGGGCGTTACGATGGACGAAAACGGAAGCCTATGGGTTGAAACTGCGCTTTTAAAGCCTAATCCGCACCAGCCGCGCTCGGAATTTGATGCAAAATCGCTTGACGAACTTGCCGATTCGATACGAGAACATGGAATCCTTGAGCCGATTGTCATTGAACAAGCGGACGAAGGATTTTACATAATAATGGGGGAACGCCGTACCCGTGCGGCAAAAATCGCCGGTCTTGAAAAAGTCCCTGTCCGACTCGGCAAGTACGACGAGCAAAAACGTCTTGAGCTTGCTTTAATCGAAAATATTCAGCGCGCGGATTTAAATCCTATCGAAGAAGCACTGGCTTATTACAATCTTATGCAGATGAGTGATTTGAGCCAAGATGAAGTTGCGAAGCGCGTCGGAAAAAAACGTCCGACAGTCGCAAATGCCCTGCGATTGTTGAAACTTCCTGAAGATATGCAGAAATCGTTAATAGATTTGCAAATCACTGCCGGTCATGCAAGGGCTCTTCTTTCTGTAAATAATCCTGCAGATCAGCGTATTCTGTTTGGAAAAATCGTCGGGAGCGCGCTGAGCGTGCGAGAAGCGGAAGCTCTTGCTGCCGACTACAATAACGGCGGACGAGCTTCCGGAAAAAAAGTAAAAAAAATCAATATACGCAAAGATCCTGATATTGCGGAAATCGAACAAAAGTTTATTGAGATTTTCGGTACAAAAGTTATATTAAAAGGCAATATCGACAAAGGCACAATTCAGATTGACTATTTCAGCAGACAAGATTTAGATCGTTTGTATAACGTAATTGCACAAGAAAAATAACCGGTTTAATTCATTGTCGATTTTTATATGATTTATAAAGTTGCAGGAGGTGCATGAAATGACCTTAACAGAATTGGATGAGTATTTTAGAACTTTTTTAAAAATCGATGATTTTTTAGATGATCCTTCTAAGAACGGCATTCAAATTGCAAATTCTTTACCGAACTCAAAGCAGATTAAAAAAGCGGCTTTTGCAGTTGATGCCTGTGAGGCGACAGCACTGATAGCGGCAAAGGAAGGAGCGGATTTGCTTTTTACTCATCACGGAGTGCTGTGGGATAATTGCGAAAGACTTACCATGCATACATATAAAAGAATCAGTGCGTTTATAAAAAATGATATTGCGCTGTATGCGTGTCATCTTCCGTTGGACGCAAATAATCCTTATGGAAATAACTACGGTCTTGCCGCTCGTCTGCCGCTTTTGGAACCGACGCCGTTCGGTGAATGGCGCGGAATGAAAATCGGCGTAAAAGGAAAATTGGAATCGCCGCAGACAGTGGAATGGCTTGCTAAAAAAATCTTGAATCCTGATGAAAAACCCTGCCGCGTATTGAATTTCGGAAAAAAAGAAATACGCACTGTTGGAATTATTTCCGGCGGTGGCGGTGGAGATGTTTATCAAGCGGCTGCCGAAGGACTGGATGCTTATGTTACCGGCGAAATCTCTCACGATAACTTTCACCTTATAAAAGAGCTTCAAATAAACGTAATTGCCGGCGGTCATTACCAAACGGAAACGGTCGGTGTTCAACTGGTAATGGAAAAGCTGAAAAGTGAAACGGGAATAGAAACGGTCTTTATTGATTTTCCGACAGGAATGTAGACCGGATATATAAAAAATTGTATTTATGCAAAAGCCGGCTTAAAAGCAATCGGCATTTTCATAGACTCTAAACTCAATAGTTGTCTTTGCAATTTTTTATTTTAAAAACCTCACAATAATTCAACTTAATTCAACGCAAACTCGACATTCGGGCTGTTTCTTTTGAACCTCAAAAATGAAAAGCTAATGAGAAAAAAGTTAATTGACATCGCTATATATTTTGATATATAAAAATATATATTTTGACAGCTCAAAATATATAGACAAGAAGATTCTCTTTATACGGGATTTTTCTATGGGAGTAATGATGAAAAAACTTATTTTTTGTATATCACTTTGGTTTACCGTGCTGCTTTTAGGCTGCACAAAAACGAATATGAAAAACTCGAAGCCGCTTGTCGTTACGACAATCGGTATGATTGAAGACGCAGTTAAGAATATAGGCGGAGACGACGTGCAGGTTGCGGCTTTGATGGGCGCGGGCGTTGACCCTCACCTCTACAAGGCGACGGCAGGCGACGTTAAAAAGCTCAACGAAGCTGACTTGATTTTGTACAACGGTCTTCATCTTGAGGCGAAAATGAGCGACGTTCTTGCAAAACTTTCCGCCAGTCGCTTTGTCGCAGCCGTTTCGGAGACGATTCCTGTGGAAAACCGCCTGCCTTTTGAGCAAAGCGAGTTCGATCCTCACGTTTGGTTCGACGTAAAGCTCTGGTCGTATTCGGTGAAGTCCGTATACGACAATCTTTGTAAGCTCGTTCCCGAAAAAAAAGCGGCGTTTACGGAGCGGTACGAGGCTTATCAAAAGCAGCTTGACGAGCTTGATGAATATATTCGCGAACGCGCGGCGATTTTGCCTGAGAGCAAGCGAGTTTTGGTTACCGCGCACGATGCGTTCAACTACTTCAGCCGCGCATACGGTTTTGAAGTAAAGGGTTTGCAGGGAATCAGCACGGTAACTGAAGCGAGCACGAACGACATGAAAATGCTTGCGGATTTTATCGCGGAGCGCAGACTTCCGGCGATATTCATCGAATCTTCCGTTCCGCGCAAAAATGTTGAAGCCCTGCAGGCGGCAGTCCGGAGCCGCGGCTATGATGTCGTCATCGGAGGGGAACTGTATTCCGACGCGATGGGCACGGCAGGTACTCCTGACGGAACTTATATCGGTATGCTCAAGCACAACATCGACACGATTGTAAGCGCGTTGAACAGGTAGATTAAAAATCGGCTTGAAATCGGAAAAACGGTTATCGGGTGAAATACGCAGCCTACGCCCGATTGTGGGACAGTCTCAAAAGCCTGTCGCTTTTTCGACTGTCCTTCGAGTTTAATCCTAAATATAAATATTTAGGATTAAACATCGCACATATTAAGGAAACTATCAAAAAACTGAAGTTTTTTGATACTCATGTAAAGCGGATTACAGGAGCCGTTTGCGTCCTAAAATTCAAAAGGAAAAAACGATGGGTGAAAATCAAAGCAAAATACCGGCACTGCGCGTGAGCGATTTGACGCTTGCGTACCGCGAAAAGCCGGTGCTGTGGGACATCGACGTGGAGATTCCGCAGGGCGTGATGGAGGCGGTGATTGGACCGAACGGCGCGGGAAAATCGACATTTTTGAAGGCTGTGATGGGGATTTTGCCGCTTGCCGCAGGTAATGTCGAGATTTTCGGTAAGCCTTTCTCGCGGCAAAGGCGGCGTGTTGCTTATGTGCCGCAGCGCAGTGCGGTGGATTGGGATTTTCCTACGACTGTGTTCGATGTGGTTTTGATGGGCTCTTACGGTTCGCTCGGCTGGATAAAGCGGCCGGGAAAGCGGGAAAAAGAAGCGGCGACAAAGGCTCTTGAAAAAGTCGGGATGACGGACTTTTCCGCGCGGCAGATAAGCGAACTTTCAGGCGGTCAGCAGCAGCGTGTCTTTTTGGCGCGCGCACTTATTCAGGAAGCGGATTTGTATTTTATGGACGAGCCTTTTCAGGGTGTTGACGCCGCGACCGAGCGCGCGCTTGTTGTGCTTCTTAAAGAATTGAAAGCGGCGGGTAAGACTCTCATCGTCGTCCACCACGATTTGCAGACGGTAAAAGATTATTTTGACCGTGTTCTTTTGTTGAACGTAAAATTGATTGCCGAAGGCGAGCTTTCAACGACATTCACGGAAGAAAACCTGCGCAAAACTTACGGCGGACATATTTCTTCCGCCCGCTAAAAATTATAGGTATGTGCCGCTCGGCTTGGTGTGAGGGTGCCACCCGAGCGAGTGGGTAGGTGCCACTCGCTCGGAGTGTAGTTTCCACTCCGTTCGGAGTGCAGTGTACCCTCCGCTCGGGGTGCAGTGTGCCACTCGTTCGGGGTGTAGTGTACCACTCGCTCGGGGTGCAGTGTGCCACTCGCTCGGAGTGTAGTTTCCACTCCGCTCGGGGTGCAGTGTACCCTCCGCTCGGGGTGCAGTGCCCACTCCGTTCGGAGTGTAGTTTCCACTCCGTTCGGAGTGTAGTATACCCTCCGCTCGGAGTGAGATGTACCCTCCGTCCGTAGGGA
>CAUUGI010000066.1:0-11067 GCA_963544675.1 uncultured Treponema sp. | reverse complement strand
TACTTATGCTCGTAATTCCGCTTCCGAAGATTTTTATCGATCTTTTTATGATTTTAAATCTTGCACTATCCGTTGTGATTCTGCTTGTTGTAATTTATACGCCGCGCGCATCGAATTTTTCATCGTTTCCGCGTATCATATTGTTTGCGACTCTTTTCGGATTGGGAATAAATATTTCCTCGACGCGTCTTATTTTGGCTTCAAAAGGTGTTAACGCCGCCGCATATTTGAGTACTCAAAGCGATATGGTTAAAGCTTTTGCAAACATCGTTACCGGCGGAAACAATCTTGTGATAGGACTCGTAATTTTTATAATTCTTATTGTCGTTCAGGTTGTCGTTATTACAAAAGGTGCCGGACGCGTTTCGGAAGTTGCTGCTCGCTTTACGTTGGACTCAATGCAGGTAAAACAGCTCGACATAGACACTCAATTGTCAAACGGCTATATCACGGAAGAAGAAGCCCGCATTCAAAAGGAAGAATTGAGACGCGATATAGATTTTTATTCGAATATGGACGGTTCTTCAAAGTTTGTTTCGGGAAACGTAAAGGCGGGAATTTTCATTACGGTTGTAAACCTTGTAGGAGGATTTATCGTCGGAATGATTGTTAATAAAATGGATTTTCAATCCGCCTTATCTATCTATTCAAATCTTACAATAGGAGACGGACTTATGTCGCAGCTGCCGTCTCTCATGCTTTCTTTTGCAACGGGTATTCTTGTTACCGGCGATAAGGCGGACGAATCTCTAACCGATAAAATTAAGCGCGAATTCTCCGTTGACGGCACGATTTATGAAATTGTAGGTGTCGCGCTTGCTCTTATGGGAATTGCATTGCGGAATCATACGCAGTTTTTGCTTGTTCCTATCGGTGCTCTTTTTGTTTATATCGGTTACAGACTTAAAAAAGGTCAGGTTGCGAAAGCGGCAAAAAAACTTGCCGATGAAGCGGCAGCTAAAAGCGGAACAAAAGGTTCTTCATCTCCTGAAGCCGATTCCGTAGCTCCGTTGGATCCTTTGTCGCTCGAAATAGGTTTTGCACTTGTGCCGCTTGTAGATAAATCCAAAGGTGCGGAACTTCTTGAGCGCGTTACACGTATCCGCCGGGAGTGTGCTCTGGATTTAGGATTGAGTGTTCCCCGTATCCGTATTATGGATAATATGAACCTTGATCCGAATGAGTACAGTTTTAAAATACGCGGAATAGAAGCAGGGCGGGCAAAGACCAGGCTTGGCTACTATATGTGTATGAATACCGGCACTGTTACAGAGGAGCTTAAAGGTGAAGAAACACGCGATCCGGCATTCGGAATGCCTGCAATATGGCTGCCGGAAGACCGCAGGCAGGAAGCTGAGCAGGCAGGTTATACGGTTGTAGATCCGCCCACGATTATCGCAACACATCTTACGGAAATAATTCGTGGTCATGCGGCTGAGATTCTTGGACGGCAGGAAGTTGCGACTATTATGAATTCCGTAAAAGAAAGCAATCCTATTGTTGTTGACGAAGTTTTGAACGGTGAACGTCATAAATTTTCTTACGGCGATATTGAAAAGATTCTTCAAGGACTGCTCATTGAGCAGGTTTCCATCAGAAATATGGTTACGATTCTTGAAACGCTTGCAAATTACGGTTCAATAACATCGAATACATGGGAGCTTGTAGAAAAAGTTCGTGAAGCATTGGGCTTACAGATATGTATGCAATATGCGGATAACGATAGAAAACTTCGCGTTGTTAATTTATCGCAAGGTTGGTCTCAAAAATTTCTTGATCATGCTCAATATCCTTCAGACGGTTCCCGCCCGTTTGCCGCATTTGATCCTGTTGACGGACGCAAATGGATTTCATCAGTCAGCGCGGATTTGCAGACTGTAAAAAATATGGGATATTTGCCGGTGATTATGTGTTCAAGCGTTATAAGGCAGCTTGTAAAATATTCTATTGAGCGCGAGATGCCGGGCGTAGTCGTTATTTCCGAAAAAGAAATACTCGCTGCCGGAAACGGTATATCTCTTGAAGTTCTGGGCGAAATAAGTGAAGAGGACGGTAGGTAGATAAAATGCCCGATTACGATAGAGATGAAAACGTGAAAAAACTTAGAGCACGAACTTATGAAGACGCTAAAAATCAGCTTTTTGATCTTTACAAATACGATTACTCAATTACCGATAAACGGCAAGTTTTGACCGGCGGTTTTCTCGGCTTCGGTCAAAAAGAGGAAGTTGAAGTTTCATATATCGTAAAAAAACGTGCTCCTGCCGCAAATCTTTCGTATTCCGCACCTGTTGTGCCGCAGATACCTGTGCAGCCGTATTACGGTGTAAGGGATTCTTCCGATGCGTTTTTGAAAAACCGTGACGAATTACTGAAAAAAAATGCCGAAACGGCGGCATTGCCGATTCAGCAAGTGAAGAATCTTGAAAAAACTATGGAAAAAATGCGCGACGAATTCGGAAGCAGGCTTAAAGAAATTGCTGAAAGCTCTTCAAAAGTTCATCCGTCCATTGAACGTATTGAAACGCTCCTTGCCGACAATGAATTTACTGTGCCGTATATCAAAATGATTACGGATAAAATGAAAAAAACTTTTCCTCTTGAAGAACTCAATGACTTTGACCTTGTGGAACGGGCTGTTGTAGATTGGATAGGGGAATCAATTTCAATTAGCGAAGATAAGACGCAACGAAAGCCGCACGTTGTGATAATCGTAGGACCTACAGGTGTAGGAAAAACTACAACGCTTGTAAAAATGGCGACACAGCATTACATGGAACATCTTAAAGGCGGTGCTCAATACAATTTTTGCTTTATAACAACCGATACTATGAGGGTAGGTGCTGTTGAGCAGCTTGACCGCTTCAGCAATATTTTTAACAAAAGTGTTATGAAAGCGGAAAGTGCCGATGATGTAAAAAAGCTTTATGATGATTACCATGATAAAGTTGATGCAATTTTTATAGATACCAGCGGATACAGTCCTAATGATGCAATTCATATTGCGGGGATGAAAAATACTCTTAATATTCCTGGACTGAATTCCGACGTGTATCTTGCTTTGATGGCATCGACAAAATCAAGGGATTTAAAAAAGATTATGCAGAATTATGAGCCTTTCGGTTATCAATCTGTCATAATCACAAAATGCGATGAAAGCGATCAGTACGGTAATGTTATAAGTGTTTTGAATGAGCAGCACAAAAGTATTTCTTATATGACCGACGGTCAGAATGTTGCGGCAAAAACGCTTATAAAAGCAGGTGTCGTTGATTTTTTAATTCGGCTGGAGAATTTTAAAATTGACAGAGCACATATAGAAGATAAATTTGGAAAAACTGGAGAAAACTGATGGAAGAACAGGTTCAGGAACTTAAACAGATTATAGGCGATTCGTCCAGGTTACAGATAAATGACGGCAAGAACACTTTACATGGGCATTCTACAAGAATTATTGCTATTACCAGCGGAAAGGGCGGTGTAGGAAAAACCAATATTGCTGTAAATATGGCTATTGCTTATGCACAGCTCGGCAAAAAAGTAATTCTCATAGACGGAGATTTGGGAATGGCTAACGTCAATGTTTTGTTGAATGTCGTTCCTCAGTACAATCTTATGAACGTAATAAACAAAAAACGTACCATGAAAGAAATTATATTGGATACGGAATTCGGAATAAAGTTTATTGCCGGCGCAAACGGTTTTTCAAAAATCGCAAATCTTTCTGTCGGGGAACTTGAATATTTTGCAAAACAATTCAGTGAACTCGGGAATGCAGACATAATAATAATCGATACCGCTGCAGGAATTGCGAATAACGTTTTGCAATTTGTTGCTGCTGCTGATGAAGTTTACGTTGTTACTACGCCGGAACCCACTGCAATAACCGACGCTTACGGTATTATAAAAATCATAACGACTGAAATCGTAGACCGCCAGCTTAATTTAAAGCTTTTAGTTAATCGTGTTCATTCCGCTGATGAAGGAAAGCGTATTTCCGATCGCATAATAACAATTGTAGGGCAATTTTGCGGATGTAAAGTCGATTATATCGGATTTGTATATGACGATCCGATTGTTCAGTCTTCCGTAATACGGCAAAAACCGTTTATAGTTATAAATCCTACTTCAAAGCCTTCCGTATGTTTAAAACATATCGTAGGAAGAATCGAAAAAACTGAGCTTGCAGGAAATGAAGGTGTTTCAACTTTCTTAAAAAAATTTTTAGGAAAAAAGAAGTTCTAGTTTATGCTGTATTTTTGGTATAAATTAGTATATACTGTGAAAAATATTTCCAGGTGGGAGGCGGAAAATTAAAAATATTAAATTTATAATAGGATTTTCTATTGCAGGTTTTCTTCTCTCGTTTTTTTTCGGTCTGTTCTCCGGCTCAAAGTTCGGGATAATTCTTTTTAAAGCGTTGATTTTTTGCGTTGTTTTCGGAGCGATCGGCGTAGGAATAGATTTTTTGTATACGAACTTTTTAGATGTACCCGGCTCGGATGTCGTTCCGGATGCTCCCGCTTCTTCCGACGGTGCTGCAGGACAAGTAGGGCAGACTGTAGATATTACGATTCAAGATGAAGATTTACCTGCAGCCGAGAATGCACCGGGTTTTTTTGTCGGTACGAATCGGCAAATGCTTAATCCTGAAGACAGCTCCGATACTACAGCTCCCGTAGAAGCTGCAAGAGAGAATATCACTCGCACTGAAGAAAATACTCCTGTGATGAAGACGGAAAATGTTTCTCCTGTTTCTTCCGCCGGCGGAGCTGCAATATCCCCTGTACAAACATCTGATTCCGCAGTAACAGTACCTGCTTCAAATTCGGAAAAAGAGACTTCAACTGACAGTGATGCAGTTCAAGGTTTTGTGCCGATATCGCTTGCGAAAAATGTTTCCGATATTTCAGAAACTTCAGAAGTCTCTGCCGATTCAACTAAAAAATCTGCTCATAAAGTAGATGATGTGCCGCCGCCCGTTTCGGAAACTGAGAAACTGGGAGTTCTGCCGGATTTGGATGATATGGAAAGTCTTGTGCCGGATATACCTGAGAGTGATTCTTCAGGCGGTGCTGAAAATTCCGGCGGAGATTATGTGCCTGCCGCACAAAAACGAAAATCTGTTCCTGCAGGAGAAACCGATGCGGAAACAATGGCAAAGGCGATAAGTACATTACTTACAAGGGAAAAGAATTAAGGATTTAAGGAATATAAGATGGAGAATAGGGCTGCTGCACCAATAAATGAGGATATTAGCGAAGATCAACTTTGGGCTGAATTCCACAAAACGAAAGACCCTAAACTTCGCGATAAATTTATACGTCAATATATGCCGCTTGTAAAATACGTAGCAGGGAAAATCTCTGTCGGAATGCCTAATTGCGTTGAATTCGATGATCTTGTAGGGTTCGGACAGTTCGGTCTTTTGGATGCTATAAGTAAGTATGATCCGTCAAAAAATGTAAAATTCAAAACTTATGCCGTAACACGTATACGCGGTGCCATTTTTGACGAATTAAGACAGATTGACTGGATTCCCCGCTCAATAAGACAAAAATCCAGGGAAATAGAAGACGCTATCGTCTCTCTTGAAGCAAAACTCGGACGCACCGCAAGCGATGCTGAAATTGCCGAATCGTTGAAAATCTCTGAAGAAGAATATCATCACACAATTATGAAAGTGTCGGGAACCAGTGTACTTTCACTTAATGAAGTTTGGTATTCCGGTGAAGACAACGACAGTATGTCTATAGGTGACAGTATTGAATCTCCTTCAAGTCTTAATCCCGATGTGATTGCGGAGCGTGAAGAGGTACGTAAAATCATTGTTCAAGCTATAAATGAACTGCCTGAAAAAGAAAAAATGGTAATAATCCTTTATTATCATGAAGATTTGACTTTTAAAGAAATCGGCGAAGTTCTTGAAGTCAGCGAATCAAGGATTTCTCAGCTGCATACGAAAGCCAATTTACGTCTGCGAGCGAAACTCACAAATCTTAGAAAAGGAATTATGTAAAAATGGTGCATCTTGATAAAATCCGCGAGGAAATGAAAAAGCGTTTTGCGATAGATCGCGAAATTCATGATGTTGAAGTCAATGCGGAATCTATTGATGACGCTCTTGAGGATGCCGCAGTTCAGCTTGAAGCAAGCCCCGATAATCTTGAATATGAAGTTATTGAAAAGGGAAGTCCCGGTTTTATGGGAATCGGGAAAAAAGCTTGGAAACTTCGTATTTATCCGAATGCGGAAGCCGTTGCGAAGACAAAAAAATCTTTAGGTGAAGACTTCTCTTCTGAAGATTCTTCTATAATCGCAGAAAAGATTGTCGATAGAGACGGCTTGTTCTATGTGCGGCATTTCAGCTCTTCTATAAAACTTAAAGTTCTTTTGCCGGTAGGCAACGGTCGGCCGGTTGATTCCTCTGATGTTTATAGTCAATTAAAACGTCCTGATACGGAAAGTATCAACGATAAAGCTGTAGATAAGTTTATAAAAAACGGTACGAACGGAAATTATGAAATTGTAGGCACTTATAAACATATTGCCGCCGGGGATGCTCTTGTTGTAATCGACGTTTCTAAAGATGAAATGTCGGCAATGATGACGGTTGACGCACCTGCAATGAGCGGTTCTGAAGCTTCTTTTGACCAGATTATGCGCATGATAAAAGCGCAAGGTGTTTGTGATGGTATTCTTGAAGATAAGATAAATGAGTTTGTCGATAATCCGGTATATTACACTCCTTATCAAGTAGCGGCTGCGATTTTGCCGGAAGACGGGCATGATTCTTATCTTGAATATAATTTTGAAACCGATGTAAATAAACTTAAAGCCAGAGAATCTGCAAGCGGTAATGTCGATTTTAAAGAATTGAATCGGATTCAGAATGTAGTAAAGGGGCAGACTCTTGCAAAACTTATTCCCGCTACCAGGGGCAAGGGCGGCAAAACCGTATTTGGACGTTATCTTGAGGCAAAAAACGGTAAAGACATTCCTGTTCAGCTCGGTCAAAATGTTGAATTTGACAGGGACGGACTTACTATTATCGCTTCAACGGACGGGCAGGTTCTTTTAGCAAACGGAAAAATCACAGTTGAACCTGTTATGTATCTTGATGCCGTAAATATTAAGACCGGAAATATTATATTCCTTGGTTCTATCATAATTAAAGGCGGAGTAGATGACGGATTTGATGTAAAAGCATCCGGCGATATTGATATCGGAGGAACTGTCGGTAAATGCAACATCGAATCCGACGGAAACATTATTATCCACCAAGGCGTATTCGGTAAAAACACAGGTCGTATAAAAGCCGGACGTTCGCTTTGGGTAAAATTCGTTCAGGAAACTCATATTGAAGTTGAAGAAAATGTTATTGCCACAGATAGTTTAATGAATTGTGATGTTACCGCGATGAAAAATATTATTCTATCCGGAAAAAAAGCTCAAATTACCGGCGGACGTTTATTTGCCACTGAAGAAATATGTGCACGCACTGTAGGTTCTCCCGGTGGAGGAGCTGCTACCGAGCTTACGGTAGGAGTGGATCCTCGCGCAAAGAAAAAACTTGATGAGTTGCAGGATGCGGAGGCGACTCTTGCAAAAGAGCTTGAAAATATTGAGCTTGATATAGGAACGCTTGAAAATCAAAAGAAAATTCGCCGTTCTTTGCCGAAAGATAAAGAAGATAACCTTAAAAATCTTGTAGAGCGCAGGGACAAGATAAATATTGATGCCGAAAAAATGAATAAAGAAATAGATTCTTTACAGCAGCATTTACGTGAACTTAAAGCGGTCGGTAAGGTAAAAGTTGAAGGAACGGTTTATCCCGGTACGAAAATTTATGTCCGTGATGTGCTTGATGAAGTAAAGACGGAAGTTACCGGCTGTACTTTCTTCTACGAAGATTCTTTTGCCAAACGGGCAAAGTATGAACCTCCGTCGTTCGATATTTCAAAAGGACCGGGAGATGGCTATACAACCAATTGATTTACAAACGATGTATGCGCAGATTCAAAATGTTGCTAAGCAAGCGGCGTTTCAGCAGCAAGGCTTACAGCTTGCCGATTCAATGCAGCAAGAAAATATCATAAAGCAGAATGAGGAAAAGGCGCAGCGTGTAAAAGAAACGGAAGAGAATTCGAAATCTTCCGTAGTAAACAAAGACGGACGCGGAGCCGAAAGTGGTACTCACGGCGGAAAAAAAGATAAAGATCCTCCCAATGAAAATGAAGAAAAAAGCAGACATCTTAAAGAATCTTATCTTGGGCAGCACATAGATATTACGAGGTAAAGCGTGGCTTTTTTACTCTCTTTTCTGATTATATTTAACATTCTTGCGTGGATAGTATTTTTGCGGAATTTTAAAAAACTTTTTACAACGGAAGATGTAATAGAAAAGGCAAAGTCGGAAATAAACAGAATAGTAATAGATTTGAATGCTAATGCCGAACGCAACATTTCAATAATTGATGATAAAATAAACCGCCTAAGAGCTTTGATTGCAGAATCCGATAAAAAAATAAAGCTTTTAGAGGACATAAACACAAAAACCGCCGCATTGAACGATTTTCGCGTAAAAATGGAAAAATCGGCACAGAAGAGTATATCGACGGAAAAAAATTATTTAAAAACTGCCGAAGTTTCTATTCACAAGAATGCGGAAAAATTGCCGAACGGCGGACAGACCACTTTATTCGATGAAGTTTCTTCTCTAAACGAGCAGGTACGCGCACAAAATACTGATTCTTCGCCGATCTATTCTTCTGAAAGACTTGCAGCATCTCCTTCCGTATCCGTTTTAGGAACTTCCCTGAAGGCAAAATCAAAACCGGTAAAAGATTCTATTATTTCCCTTTTCGATGCGGGCTTTTCGGTTGAAGAAATTGCAGCAAGGCTTAACTGCTCTACAACGGAAGTAAGTTTTGCGCTCTCTTTGGAAAATCGTATTTAACCTTTGTTTTGTATGCGATTTGCAGATTTTACATCAAATTGCTCTGCTTGAGAAATCCTCTTGGCTTGTGCTATAATGCGTTCGTGAAAGTTATTTCCTCTAAAAAAGGGCTTATTTTAGTTTTTTCCATATCGATTTTTCTTGTATTTTCTTCATGTTCGGGTTCTCAAGGCTTGGAAACCGCAAATTTCGACAAAGAAACTTTACGCGGAATTGCGCTTGAAAAGGAACGTGAAACTTTGTGGACTCGCGAACTTGAAAGTGTAAGACTGTTGCAAGAAACTTCCGAATTACCTGAAATTGCAAAAGGCATAAGACTTGAACCGCATATTGTAGCTGCTGCAGAATTAAACGGAAGCTGTATTTTCCCGTATCTTTCCGGCTTCGGAAGTCTTGATACGACAGGAATTTCAAAAGAACTTTCCGAATTTCTTGAAAAATTTTGTACAGCTGTTTCCGAATGGGAACTCTCGGCGGATTTTTTTGCTGAAGATTCGCTGTTTTCTCTTGTGTTGTTTAAAAATGATGTAGAAAAGTCATGGAAAGATATTTTTAATACCGATTTTCCTGCCAATAACTTAATCAAAAATGGCGAATCGAATGAAAAACGCATGGAAAGTCAAAAAGTTTTTATTTCATACATTTACGGTGCTCCGTTTACGGAAGATAGCGGTGTTTTTGTTCCTGTTCGTTTTTATGCTCAAAAAGGATTTGTCGACGCTGCTTTATTTATAGAAAACTCCGGCGAAACGTCGGAAAAGTCCGAAATAAAAATCAGGCAGATTCAAATTATAAAACGGGAGACTTCACTGAATGGAAAATAAACCTCTTACAGGAATTGAACGGGAACTTGTACTTCGCTATCTTTTGGACGGAAATGTTCCGGTTACGGTAACGCCTGTTGAATCTGTAAATGATTCCGGTGAAATTCCTTCGCTTTCATCAGAGATTTTTCCGGTTGCAATAAAACCCGATAATATCTCGGTCTTAAAAGAGGGAATTATTCTGCTCATAAATCCGCCTAAATCCATAATAGATTTTGAAGGGCGAGCCGTTCGTGTTGAATTTTATTTTAATCGGGTAGGTTTGTATTTTGTTTCCGAAATGAAGCGTGTATCGTCCGGTCCTGCACTGGTTATTCCTGAATGTATTTACCGAATTGAAGATATTGTTGTAAAGCAAAAATATGATTTTTCGGCGGTTTTGTATTATTCCGTGAGTTCCGGCAAGGATGTAAATTTTACTTGCTCTCCGGCAGACGGTTTTAAGCTGTTTTCGCGTCCTGTCTGGGCGGATATTAAACTTGAAAAGCAGCATATCGCAAAGTCATTACTTGAAACTTTTGTCGTGCAGGCAAAGAAAAACGCAACATCCGGCAACGGATTACAACTGATAAGTATATGCCGCTATCTTACGGAAGATAAATCCCTCGCATTTGAGTCGGTTGAAAACAGAGTGCATCCCTTCGATATTCTGTTTGTGAATCATGAGCGTATAGTAGTAGGATTTGGACGCAATCCGCCTATAAAACTTGCAGACGGCGAAGAGTATGCGCTTAAAATGTCATTTTCATTAAAAGATTCCCCTGCCGTTATGCGCGATGTATACGTTATGTGTACGGTCTCAAACATTTATGCGAATGCTGACGGAGATGCAAACGCTGCTGATTGCTCGTTTACTTCAATACAGGAAGAAGATTTGCGGTTTTTATATGAAAAAACTACAAGCACAATTATGATATAATTCACCTTGTTTGTTGATTTTCGGATAAGTGGGAATCTGTCTCTTCTGCGCCGGCACAAATATTTTCTGAAGTTTGTAAAACTTAAAATTAAGCTCAAATAACCTTGCCTTTTATTCGTGCGGAGGGTTTAATACCCCGACGCTCTGCGTCGTAACAAAGGGTATTAAAGCCGAGTGCAATCACCTTATGAGAACATACAGTGCGAAACATTGAGCACTGTTCCCCGATGCTTGCGTCGGGGTTATTGATTGTGAATTTTTTAACAATAAATACAAAATTCCTGCATATTTTACAGAATTTACAGCGCGTATATGCTGATTTCTCGTAATTTTGATTGAATACGAATTATGCGCTTTTTATAATG
>CAUUGI010000065.1:0-11329 GCA_963544675.1 uncultured Treponema sp. | reverse complement strand
CAGTCATGGCGCATGGACTTGCCTCTAAAATGCAAAAACCGAATTATGCGCTTACGCCGCTGTCGCTTATAAAAAATCTGGAAAAAGTCAGATAGGCGGAATGTCGAGTTTTGAAAAACTTTGCTGAGCTTTCAAAACTTTTCATTTTGTTGGAGCCGGAAAATCTCGTTTTATGCTTGGTTCAAAAGCGCAGATAATTCTTCCGATGTAAGCTGACGGGATTCTCCAGGTGCAAGGTTTTCGTCAAGGTGAAGTGCGCCTATCGAACTACGCTTTAAATATTCGACTTTGTTTCCGACTGCTTTAAACATACGCTTAACTTGGTGATAACGCCCTTCCGTAATCGTTAACACACAAGATTCGGGAGAATGCCATACAAGCAGCGCACTTTTGCAATCCGCATCCCCGTCGTTATCTTCTGTCGCAATATGCACGCCTTCAAAAAATATCTGCGTAATTTTTTCCTGCTGCACAGTTGATTCGGCATTTTCAAGGCGCACAAAATACGATTTCGGGAAGTGTGATTTTGGGGACGTTATCTTATGCGTAAGTTTACCGTCGGTTGTAAAAAGCAAAAGACCTTCAGTATCAATATCCAGCCGACCAACGATGTGTAGATTTTCCTGCAAGTGCGCCGTTCGATATTTTTCATCCAAAAAGTCAAAAACGGTACGGTGAAGCCCGTCTTTATTCGCACTCACCGCACCGCCCGCTTTATTCATCATAATGTAAATATTTTTAGCCGGAGTAACAATTTTTCCATCAACGGAAATCTCATCCGTATCGGGATTCACAGGCACACCGGAATCAACAACGCGCACACCGTTTATACGCACATCGCATAGACGCAAAAGCCGCTTTATTCCCTTGCGCGTTCCAAATCCCTCATGTGATAGAATTTTATCAAGACGTGCAAGGCTCATCTAAACCGCTTTTTTTTGCGCTTTTCAATAGGAATATAAGCGCGCTCTTCGCAAACGTTTTTAAACGCCGGGCGATATATTCTGCCGCCGGCAACTATTTCTTCAATTCTGTGTGCAGACCAGCCTGCAATCCTTGAAATTGCGAAAAGAGGCGTAAAAAGTTCACGCGGAATATTGAGCATCGAATATACGAATCCCGAATAAAAATCGACATTCGGACAAATCCCTTTTGCGGATTCATGAACGGTAACAAGAATTTCCGGAGCGCAATCTTCGACAATCCGGTACAAATTGAATTCATCGAGCAGCCCTTTTTCTTCTGCAAGTTTTTCCGCTTTGTCGCGCAACAGAATTGCTCTCGGATCGCAGACTGTGTATACGGCGTGTCCCATTCCGTATATAAGTCCCGTCCCGTCAAAGGCTTTGCCTTTTGCAATTTTATAAAGATAATCGCGGACTTCTTTTTCATTATTCCAATTTTTTACATTCGCTTTAATTTCGTCCATCATTTCTACAACGCGGATATTTGCACCGCCGTGTCTGCGCCCTTTAAGAGAACCGACTGCAGCCGCAATCGCCGAATATGTATCGGTATCGGCGGAAGATACGACATGAACGGTTAGACTGGAGTTGTTTCCGCCGCCGTGCTCTGCGTGTAAAATCAAAGCAAGGTCGAGCGTGTCCGCTTCAAGTTTTGTATATTGCATATCAGCGCGTATAAGATGCAGAAAATTTTCCGCAGTCGAAAGATTCGGGAGCGGATTGTGAATGTACATACTTTTTTCGTCGTAGTAGCGACGTTTTGCCTGATAGCCGTATGCGGCAAGCGTTGAAAAACGCGATATAAGCTCAATACATTGACGCATATTGTTTGAAACGGAGCGGTCTTCCGGTGCTGAATCATAAGAATAGCTTGCCAAAACTCCGCGCTGAATTTTATTCATAATATCGTTTGACGGAGCTTTCATAATCATATCTTCTGTAAAATTCGGGGGAAGAGTGCGGCACATCCCCAAATACTGCGTAAATTCGTCAAGCTGTTCTTGTGTCGGCAGTTCTCCGAAAAGCAAAAGATATACGCACTGCTCGTAACCGAACTGATTGGATTTTTCTGCATCTTTTATAAGGTCAACAACATCGTAACCGCGATAAAGAAGTTTTCCCGGAATCGGAACTTTTTCTCCGTTTTCGTCTATGCTGTACCCCACAACATCGCCGACTTTCGTAAGTCCTACAAGTACGCCTGTTCCGTTAGCATTACGCAAGCCGCGTTTAACGTCGTATTTGGCATAAAGATCAGGATTTATAGGATCATTGAATTCTGCCAGTGCTGAAAGCTTTTTTACAAATGAATCCGGATTATTCTTTTTGAACATAGACGCTCCTATTGATTTGTGCAGTATTGCATAAGTGTTAAATCGGATGCGCGCGAAAATGCATATTTATACATTTTTGCTATACATTTTTAATAATGATACAGATTTAGCAGTCCCGCTTCAAGTAGTTTCGGTATATTTGTACTGACCTAACGATTTTTTTATTATGTCGTAAACCAGTTCATAAACTTCCTGCTTATTTTCTTCAAAAATATTTTTGTCGCTGAAAAGTTCGTACATTACAAGAATTCCATTTAAAACTCTCATATATAATTTCGGAAAAAGCTGCTTTTCAAAGTTTTTGTTTTCAAGTATTGCAGGTTTTTGGCTGCCTTCAAAAAAAGATTTTATATTTTGAATCGCAAGCGACTGTCCCTGCTCTTCAAGAGTAAAAAACAAATCTTCAGTCTCTTTGTCATATAGAATTTCCGAAATAAACATAATGTAAAGCTGTTTTTCAGGCAGACGATCAAATATTTTTGCCATAACGGCTTGAGTTATTATTTCTGCCATATCGTCCGTTTCGGGCATAGAAGAAATCAATTCTTCCGTTCTGCGATAACGAAAATAATTTCCGCGCTGCATTATATCGAACATAATCTCTTTTTTACTTTTGTAATATTGATAAACGCCGCCTTTAGAAAGACTTGTAGCTGCAACAATATCTTCCATAGTTGCATAACGGTAACCCTTGCTCAAAAAAACTTTTTTTGCAGCATCCATGATTTCCGTTTTGCGTTCTTCCTTTGTCTTTCTTTCAAACTTCGCCACGTGTGTTATTGTAGTTTTGAGGGAGTGTTTGTCAAGGAGCGGATTATCCGGATTTTATAGATAAGAAAATATCAAACAATCGACGCTAAGCAAAAGGCGGCTATAATCTGCCTCCACATGAATAAACCCTAAAAAACAAACGGCGCAAGAGTTTAGCAGACAAATCGTAATTTTAATTTGCTTACCAAAATCTTGCGCCGCCGAAAGCTATGTTACTACACTGCGGTATTTACAATTAAACAGCTTCAATGGCAATTTTTTTAGGCTGCGGCAATGCACGGCGCGGAAGTTTTACGGAAAGAATTCCGTTTTTGAAAGAAGCTTTCACTTCTTCAAGATTTACATCTTCAGGCAAAGTAAAGCTGCGCCTAAAGGAAGAGATTCTGCGCTCCCTTATAAGCCATTTACCTTTTTCCTTTTTTTCTTGAGCTTCTTCATTACGATTTTCTTCTTTTTTAGAAGATATAATCAAAGTGTTATGGTCAAGCTCAATATCCACATCCTGTTCATTTCGCCCCGGTAAATCCATCTCCACTGTATAAGCTTCCGAATCTTCTTTTACATCTACCTTAGGCATAAAAGCGGTGTGATTGTACACAGGTACATTCATAATCCCACCCATTCCATCATTGAAAAGTGAATCAAAAAGCGTAATTTCGTTCATAGGTATGCCTCCAAGCATTTTATTTATTTTATTTTTTCCGAGAGCTTTGTTTTCTCTCACTTATATTAAGCAACCGGCGTGCCAATTTATATTTGCAATAAAAGTATAAATAAAATACCTTGCACAAACTGTCATTTATATCGATAATTTCTTGCATGATAAAGAAATAACGCTTATATCTTTTAGATGAAGTCCCATGTTCCGAATGGTGAACTGAAAACTTTGTTTGCAAAATATATAGAATGCTGCCGAAAATTAGACTTTTCTACTCATTGGCTGAAATTTTGCCCCACTCAACAGTGTTAAAATTACCCATATTTTATTCTGCAATAGCAAAATATTGAAAGAAAATACTCTATTTTTTATAATGCCCCCATGCAGACGGCACTATATCTTATTCCGGTAACACTCGGAGGCGAATTGTTTGAGCAGGTTATTCCGGCTTACAACATCAAACTATTAAAAAAAATCAAATACTATATAGTGGAAAATAGACGCTCTGCGATTAGATTCTTAATAAAAGCTGACAATAAAATCGATATAGACGCTCTGACCTTTTTTGAATTGAATGAGCATACACCTTATGATTCCGTAGCGCATTATCTTGATCCGCTGGAAGCCGGTGAATCCATAGGAATTATTTCAGAAGCCGGCTGTCCTGCTGTTGCTGACCCGGGTGCGATAATAGTTGCATTGGCACACAAAAGGAATCTTAAAGTTATACCGCTTGTGGGTCCGTCTTCCATTATAATGGGTTTAATGTCCAGCGGTTTTAGCGGTCAGAATTTTGCATTCAACGGTTATCTTCCACCAAAGCCGGCTGATCGCGCCGCCGCACTTCGCAAACTGGAACAAAAAATTTATAAAGATAACCAGACACAGATTTTTATTGAAACTCCGTACAGAAATAAAAAAATGCTTGAAACAATCATTCAGACTTGTCGTCCGGAAACAAAACTCTGCATTGCGCTGGGACTGACTTGCGAAAGCGAATTTATACGCACTAAAACCGTCTCCGCATGGAAAAAAACAGCTTTTTCAATGCCGGATAAAGTTCCTGCCGTGTTTCTTTTGTTTAAATAGACAGGTTACAAAACAAGTCAGCAAAACTATTGACATTCCTTAATAATTATTTTATATTTCGCCCTATCACGCGGGTGTAGCGAAGCTGGTTATCGCGCTGGCCTGTCACGCCGGAGATCACGGGTTCGAGCCCCGTCACTCGCGCAAATCCCTTTCCAAAGGAAAGGGTATTTTTTTCTTAATATCAACGGGCAATAGCGCAGCTGGTAGCGTGCTTGGTTCGGGACCAAGAGGTCGTGGGTTCAAATCCCGCTTGCCCGACTAAAATTCCTTGCCGTATATGCTTTGCAAAACTTACATCCATACTTTAAGGAAATTTCATTTATTGATGACCGTACAATTTGCTTTCCATATTTTATAGAGTGCGTGTTTGAGAGGCAGCACCTAATTCTATCAATAATATGAGTGATGTTAAAAATTATTCTGTTTTCCGGCTTGCATGGCCGATTTTTTTACAGATGCTCTTATCCATGTTTCTTGGATATGCAGACACAATTATGCTCAGCCGCTATTCGGAACTCGCCGTAGGAGCGGTAGGAAACGCAAACCAAATTACCGGATTTCTTACACTCGCATTCAACATTGTTTCCGGCGCAACCGCCGTTATCGTGGCTCAATATTTAGGTGCTAAAAAAAACGATTCTATGGATAAAATCTACACAGCGGCATTCGGTTTTAATCTTTTTATAAGCGTTTTTATATGCGCAATTTTAGTTGTATTCCGTTTTCAACTTCTTGCCGCAATCCATATTCCCGATACTATGCTTGAAGGAGCTGCAAAATATCTTTCCATAACCGGCTGTTTTTTATTTTGCAATGCGCTTATAAATGTATTTTTAAGGATTTTTAACTGCAACGGAAAAACATCAATAGGAATGTACATAATCTTTTTGATGAACATATTGAACATAATCGGAAATTATTTATTTCTATACGGTCCGCTTTCTTTTTTGAATTTAGGAATTGCCGGCGTTGCTTTTTCTACAAGTTTAAGCCATGTCGCAGGATTAATTGCGGCTTATATCTGCTTTAGAAAAATAATCAAAGGAACAATTTCTATAAGATTCTTAATTCCGCTTCCCAAAGATATTTTATTAAAACTCTTAAAACTCGGCTGTCCGGCTGCCGGTGAAAATATTTTTTACAATATTTCACAGCTTTGCATTACAGCATTCGTAAATACAATAGGTGCGCAGGCTGTTACTGCAAAAATATTCTGCAACATCCTGTGCGGTTTTTCACTTATCTATTCTAATTCAGTAGCAGGCGCAACCGCAATAATTACAGGTCATGCAGTAGGCGGAGAAGATTACGATTTTGCATACAAAAGAGTATTTAAATCTCTTTTAGGCGCACTTGCGGTTTCTTGTGCGGTCGCCTGCACAAATTGGCTTTTATCACCGTTAACACTTAGATTATTTACGGATAATAAAGAAATTATTCATCTTTGCACAAAAATAATGTTTATTATTATGTTCCTTGAATTGGGGAGAACCGTAAATCTTGTAATAATACAAAGTATGCGAGCCGCAGGCGATGTCGTTTTCCCGACGGTATTGGGCATCTGCTCTATGTGGGGAATTTCAGTCGTGTTTGCATGGGTTTTAGGGATAGGATTTAAGTTCGGTTTACCGGGCGTATGGTGGGCTATGGCGGCAGACGAAATATTCCGCGCGGTGATTGTATTTATTCGCTGGCAAAAAGGTTCTTGGCGCGGAAAAAATGTTGCGTCAAAATCCGAATAAATTTTTATATCGATACTTATTCCATGATTTTCAAAATTCATCGGCAAGTTCAAACATCATCCGCCGCCCCGTAACAGGGTGCGTAAATTCGAGCATTTGTGCGTGGAGCATAAGCCTTTCCCCGTCAGCGCGCGTACCGTATAAACTGTCGCCGATTATCGGAATGCCGAAGCCGTGTTTATCCGCGCTTGCGAGCCTTAACTGGTGCGTGCGTCCAGTCAGCGGAGTAAAAAGGACGCGGGTAATGCAGCAGGCAGAGCCGTCCGGCGCGGTATACGCTTCGGTGCCAAGATTTTGCCATTCGGTAACGGCTTTTTTCCCATGCTCTGCGTCCCAAATCTGATGCGGACGATTTTCGATGTCGAGCCTGAAATACAATTCCATTCTGCCGGACTGCTCTAAAATCTCACCGTCAAGCAGGGCGATGTACGTTTTTTTGACCAATCCGCACTCAAATTGACGGGAAAGGCGGCGGTGCGATTCGGCGGTGAATGCAAGAACCATAAGACCGGACGTTTCCATATCCAAGCGGTGAACGGCAGGCTGCGCTATGCAGTGAGGAAAAAGACGGCGCACACGATTTACGATACAGTCTTGTTTGTCTTCGCCGCGTCCGGGAACGGAAAGAAGTCCTGCCGGTTTATTTACAACGATGATGTCCTTGTCGCGGTAGATGATGTTCAGCCCCAACATTGCAGGCAGAATGAGCGCGCAGCGTTCATCGCAGGGCGAATAAGACTTGCCGCAGATTTTTTGCGCCGTGCCGCCGCCGTAAAAAACTTCCGCCATGCTGACGGGCGTTAATCCGTGAGAAAAAGCGTAATGCAGGAGTTTCGGGGCGGCGCAGTCGCCCGTCCCTGTCGGCGGAAGTTTGCCGCCGCATATTGAATTAAGACTTCGCGTCTTTCCGTCGGCGCAGGCAAACGAATACAGCGCATAGACTTTTTCAAGCGACTGAGCCGTAAGACGTGCGCGGCGGCGAAGCAGTTGAGTTTCTTCTTCCGAAGGATTTTCAAAGCGTCCGTCCGGGCGTTTCCGCAGCGCTTTAAGCCGTTTTATATCCGCCGTCAACCGGTGAATCTTTTCATTATTCGCTTTAAGCGCGGCGTTTACCGCATCCAAACTCACAATAGGCGGAACGTATACGGAATCAGGGTCGTGTAAACCGGGCGCGGGGCGAAGTTCGTTTCGGATGCCGGAAATTGTCTTTAAGATTATGCGCTTTCCGCTTTTGTCTAAACAAATTGCCGCGCCCAGCATGATACCCTGCCCCGCGCGTTCTACGCTTGCTTTCGTCAACTCACACAATTCAAGAATTCCGTCTTGAATCTGCGCACACATATCGCGGCAGACTGCAAGCGCTTCATCTTCAGGGAAGGGCGGAAACATGACTACAAATTTCTGATTTCGACCGCGCTGTCTGCCTTCGCAATAAAAACGGCAGGCTTGTTTTTTGTGAAGAAGCCGTTTTCTACAACGCCGGTAATGCGGTTTATCGCGTCTTCCATTTGTGCCGGATTGACAGGCGTTTTCCAAAGGCAGTCTACAATCCAGTTGCCGTTATCGGTTATGACGGGACCGCATTTCCGGACGCCCTCGCGGAGCGTAACCGACGCGCCTAAATCTTGCAAAGCGGTTTTTACCGGCGCAAAAGCTTCTCCGATTATTTCAACAGGAAGGGCAAAATGCGTTCCCATATCGGAAACCGCTTTTGAAGAATCTGCAACAATTACAAGGCGCGCCGCATTGTATTCAACGATTTTTTCGCGGAGTAACGCGGCACCGCCGCCTTTAATCAAATTGCATTCGGGGTCAACTTCATCCGCGCCGTCAATTGCAAGTTCCAGCCGTCCGCCAATAGTCCGGTCGTTGAGCGTAAACACGTCAATTCCCCAATCCGCACAGGCATTCTGCGTCTGAAAGCTGGTAACAACGGCTTTTATGTCCGTCAACCGCCCGTCGGCAATATACTCGCTCAATCGTTTCACTGCCGGAATTGCAGTTGAACCCGTACCGAGTCCGATTTTCATTCCGCTGTGAATGAGTCCCTTTTCAACAAGCGTATCAACAGCTTTTGTTGCAGCACGTGTTTTTTGTTCAGTCTGCGTCAGAACTTTCATAATCAACTCCGGTGAAATACTTAAATTGACGGTAGGCTTGGTACTTCAGCATCGCATAACCGTTTGTAACCTTGCAGCCGGCAGCACGTGCAACCGACATAACAGGCGTTTCTTCCGGATCGTAAACGATGTCAAATAAATGCTCATTGCCTTTGAATTTGTAAAACCAAATAGGATTCGTCTCTTTTGTTGAAACGCCGTCGGAATTCATGCCGACGTTTGTAGTCTGAATGATGATGTCGGAATAGCGTTCCAGCAAATCCAGATTTTCACCGGAAAGAACCGCATAATCGAATCCGAAGCGGTCGGCAAGCAGTTTTGCACGCGGCAAAGAGCGGTTGAAAATACAAGCCCGTCCGCCCAACTTTTTTATTGTATAAGCGACCGCATGAGCGGCTCCCCCCGCACCGATTATTGCAACACGACGGCGGCGCAGTTTTTTTATTTCCAAAAATTCAAGCAGAGCGCGTTCAAATCCATAGGCATCGGTATTAAATCCCAGCCAAGTCCTATCGATGAGTCTTACAAGTGTATTACACGCGCCGATCTCTCCTACTTCAGGATCAACTTCGTCCGCGCCGCCGATTGCGTCTCCTTTATACGGAATGGTAATTGCCATGCCGTCAAGTCCAAGCGTTTCGGCAAATTCCATCGACTCTTCAAAAGATGTGGACACAAGAGGAATAAAAACGCGGTTCATATTATGTTCACGGTAACCGGTGTTGTGAATAAGCGGACTGGAAGAAACTTTCAGCGGATAGCCGGTTACCGCGCAGATTCCTGTTTCATCGGAAAGATTTCTGAATCTATACAATTCGTTCAACGTTTTGGGGTCAATATGCCCTATAACACCCGTGTTGCCCGAAGTTTCACGCGGAGACGTATAAGTCATATATGAATTCAGCTTATGAGAAAGAATTCGCGACGGAAATCCCAACGCCCCCATAATGCAGATTATGTGTTCAAAATCTTTTATTTCCGACGCTTCTTTAAATGTTTGTGTTACATCGGAAAGCGTTTTAGGCATAAAGGCGATTTTCGGGATTTCAAAATTGGTTTTACGGAGTTTTTCAAGACGTTCGCGGATGTTATAAACGGGATTTTCAAAGTCGTGAAAACTTCTGATAATTTTTACGCCGAATGCAAGAGCTGCGTCTTCCATGCTCGGGACATTGAAATATTCTTCAAAATCAACGTAAGCAAAATTTTTGGCAGGATTTTGATCTGCAAAAGCAAGTGCTCGCCCGAATAAAGCCGTTCGGGAAAATTCCGTACCGTCGAATTTACCGCCGTCAACTTCCCGTCGGATTGTCAATATACACGGAACGTTTATCATTGCCGGAAAACGACGCGCATAAAGCTGTTCATCTTCCGTAAGATAATCTACGCGCAGTTCCGCCACATCTATGTACCGGCTGTATTTTTGCACCAGTTCAACATTCTCTCGCAGCGTTTTACCCGTCAATGTAAGACATATAAGCGGTTTATTTATCGTATCTTTCATATCAATTTATGCTGCACAAAATCAGCGTACAGTAATCTTTTTGACTTCCTTATCGACCACGTAAAGAGTGAGCGTTGTTTCTTTTGAAACGGCATAAGGCAAGGTTAGACTTCCGCCCGTATGCAGGAAATTTACAAGCGTGTAAATACTTCCGTCCGCGCCGGATGCTTCAAGTTTCATAGGAACGGGATAAGGATAATCCGTAAGTTCGGCAGAAAATATTCCGTACACAGTATCGTCTGAAGAAGCTGTCGGAAAAGCCATTTCCAATTTTATGTGAGAGTAATTGGGAACAAACTCTCGCTCGGATTGCTGTTGATTGGTAACGGTTCCTGCGGCTTCACCGTTTTGCGCCGCGTGAGAAGTAAAATCGAATATAAGGCGGCTTCGCGCAATGATTTGCAGAACATCGTTTACGGAAGTCCCTATCATGTTAGGCACTTTCGTATTTTCGAATGACGGTCCTCGGCTTACAACGAGAGAAAGTGTTATCGGCTCGGAAATATTTGTATTTTCAGGCGGATCTTGCGCAATTATAGTCCCTGCCGGAGAAGAATCCGCCTTGTATTGAGGTTCTGCAAGAATAATCAACGGATGTGCGCTACCGGCGAACAATGTTTGCAGCTTCATTTTGAGTTCGTCAATATTCATGCCTACATAGGATTCAACGTGATCGACAATAACGCCTCTGCTTACTACAAGCGAAACTTTGCTGTAACCTTTTACGATTGAACCGGCTCCGGGATTTTGGTCAAGTATAGTCCCTTCATCTCCGGGAGTTTCCGAATAGCGTCTTGTGATTTTAGGATACAGCTCTTTTTCCTGCATTTCGATTAAGGCATCGGTAAGCTGCTTTCCGCGCACTTCGGGAACAAGCACTTCTTCCGCACCGCGAACAGTAATAAAAAATACCGCAAGCGCAAAAAACATCATTACAATAAGCGCGGCGATAACTGTCAACACAAGAGCGTGTCCGCCGAATTGCAGTTTTTCAAATGCACCGTGTATATCTATGCGCATATTTTTTTTATTTGTTATCTGATTTGCAAAATCCTTAGACTTTTCTTTAAGAACGTTTACATCCATAGCGGGCAAAAGATAGCATTTTTTAGACAGATATTCTAGGGAACTCAAAAAGCAGAC
>CAUUGI010000064.1:0-11647 GCA_963544675.1 uncultured Treponema sp. | reverse complement strand
ATCTCGTATCGCTCGATACTAACATCTCGTATCGCTCGATACTAACATCTCGTATCGCTCGATACTAACATCTCGTATCGCTCGATACTAATATCTCGTATCGTTCGGTACTAACGGCTCGTATCGCTCGATACTAATATCTCGTATCGCTCGGTACTAGCGGCTCGTATCGTTCGGTACTAACGTCTCGTATCGCTCGATACTAATATCTCGTATCGCTCGATACTAACGGCTCGTACCGTTCGGTACTAACAGTTCGTACAAGGCACTACGAATATCTTGGATAATTCGGCTCATAATCCGCTGTATCAAAAGACCTGTTCGGCAGCTGTTCAATATAAAATATTACTGAGCTAAATCATGCAGACTGTCGAACGGATAAATTCCTTTTACATCTGTAAATACGCTGTTTTCAAAATCTGCGCCGAATATTACGGGCATTTCCGGCGGCGCAAATTCGCTGATAACTTGGCGGCAGGCTCCGCACGGGGCAACAGGATAGGATGCCGTAGGAGTTGCAATGGCAATCGCTTTGAACTCCCTGTAACCTGCGGAAACGGCTGCAAAAATCGCCGTTCTTTCCGCACAGTTTGTAAGTCCGAAAGAGCGGTTTTCAATATTTGCGCCGGTAATTACCGTTCCGTCTTCGGTGAGCAATGCCGCTCCCACAGGAAATTTTGAATAGGGCGAATATGAGCCTTTGCTTGCTTCTACTGCACGTGAAAAAAGTCCTTCCAAATCTTTCTTTTCCATAAAAATATTCTCCAAATTGCCTAAAATCCGGCGTAATTAAAATTTATTGCCTCAGTGTCAATTATTGACTGCATAGCTTTATTATTATAACATCGTTTCAAATTATGAAAACCAAAAAGAAACTTTCATTTTACGTTCTGATTTCATTTATATTCTGCCTATTTTACATAATTTTCGCCGTAAGACCTCTCAATACCGAATATGAATTTTCTCCGGTATGGAAAATCGATGTTTCAACTCCGCAAAACAAAGAATTCGGCAAAACCGATAAACTTTTACCTTTTAAGCTCGGTCAGAGTATGGGATATTTTACAAAAGACGGAGTGGTTGCCGATTTTATAAGCTATCCTTACAAATCATCAATTTCCGAAAACTGTTACACATTTTATAATGCAAATAACAGCAATGCCGAAATATACAATCCGCATGGAGAAAAACTGTGCACCGTCAATGAATCCGGTTTTTTGAAAATATACGACGGGCGTATATTTAATTTTCTTCCCGGAGGAACCGCTTTTTCTGCATACGATATGAACGGCGTAAAACTTTGGGAATACGGAGGCGCAATTCCGATTACGGCTTTCGGTTCTTCCGCAGGGGGAACAGTTGCAGGCTTTGCAGACGGAAGCATTCGCGTGTTTAAGACGGACGGAACCATAAGACAGCATTTTACGCCGGGCGGAAGCGATATTCCGGTAATTTTAGGTGCTGCCATTTCTCCTGACGGTGATTACATAGCAGCCGTTTCCGGGCAAAAAAGACAGCGCTTTGTTCTTGCAAAAATCGAAGATGCAAAAACAAAAGTTGTCATGCACGAATTCATCGGGGAAGCAGATGCCGCCCAGCGTCTTGTAAAATTTTCCGCCGACGGTTCTGCAGTTTATTACAATTCAAAAGATATGCTCGGTGCGGTAAAAGTTGAAGACGGAACTTCCGTCCACTTAAAGATTGAAGGGCAGGCAATCAATATGCAGGAAAGCAACGGATGCGTGTTCATTCTTACAAAGAAAAAAAATAAATACACGGTTTATACGGTAGAAAAATTTGCTTCGCTTTTGGGGCATTTTTCATTTAACGCTGATACGGCATTCATACTTGCCGAAAAAAACAGGCTTTATGTCGGAAGGAATACTTCTATTTCCTGCATTGCCGTAGATAAAAAATAAGTCGGTAACCTAATATGAAAAATTATATATTTGCAGTTTTATTTTTTATTGCACTTCCGGTATGTGCTTTCGACTGGCCACAGGCTGATGCGGTTATGTCGGACTCCTTTTATTCATACTTCGGTCAGCTGCGCGGAGAAACAATCAGCAATTCTCTGATATTTTCAGAGCCTTCTGAAATAAAAAGCGCGGAAGCAGGGCATACCGCAATAATCATAAGGGAATTCAACGATGATACGGACTTTTTTCCGTCCGCTTTGGGGAATGCGGTCATAATTTCACACAGCGACAATCTTATGACCGTATACGGCAATATCGATTCGGATTCAATGCCGGACACGGATTCAATTTCCTGTGAACTTGAAAAAGGCACTGCGCTTGGTATGAGCGGAAATTCGGCATGGCAGCAGGGAAGAAGCTCTCTGGAATTTCAAGTTATCGACACTTCAAATAATACTTCTATAAATCCGCGCATACTTATGCCTCGTGTCGGAAAAGAACTTCCCCTTGTCTTATCCGGCGTACAGCTTCAAAATCGTGCAATGAAAATGTTCGAAATGAGCAAAAATCTTTCTTTGCCGGCAGGAATTTATAGAGTCTACCAAAAACGCCAACCTGTCGCCCTTCCGTATAAAACGCGGATTTCAATAAACGGTGTAACATTGGACGAAATCACTTACGATATGCTTTACCAAGATGAAAATACGCTCTGTGTGTTGGGAAAAAAATATTATCCGATACAGCTGCTCTACCCTGCCGGAGATATGATTTTGCTCGGAGAGATTTCGCTGACTCCGGGACACAATGCGTTGGCCGTAACGCTCTCCGACATTCTCGGAAAAGAAACACAGTCAACATTTTCCGTAAATATATATTAGGTCGAATGTCGAATTTTGAAAGCATTTGCTAAGCGATGATATGCTTTCGACGAGAACTTCGTTCGTTGCGCTCACTACCGAGTTTTCAATGCAAACTCGCACGCTTAGCCGCAAATCTTTTTACGGCACTCGCGGTAAAGGGATGCGGTTTTTTCCGCTATATCTGTCGGAATGCTTTTTATATTCGGATCTCCGTCCAAGTGATTTTCTTTGAGCCAATCGCGGATAAACTGCTTATCATAACTTGCGGGGCTTTTTCCCTCTTTGTATTCTGCAAGATTCCAAAAGCGGCTTGAATCGGGAGTTAGGACTTCATCTGCGAGAATCAGTTCGCCGTTTTCGTCTAATCCGAATTCGAACTTTGTGTCCGCGATTATGATTCCGTTTTTGTAAGCGTGCTCATAACATTTTTTGTAGACGGCAAGAGCAGCTTTTTCTATTTTTGAGCCGAGTTCGTCGCCTAAATCTTTTTTCATATAATCCAGTGTAACGTTAATGTCGTGCCCTTCCGTTGCCTTTGTGGACGGCGTAACAATCGGCTCTGCAAGTTTTTCTGCAAGCGCGTATTCTTTATCGAACTTGTGTCCTAAAAACGGCTCGCCTTTTTTGTACGCATCATACATACTTCCGAACATATATCCGCGCACAATCACTTCATAAGGAATCATTTTGAGTTTTCTTACAAGAATCGTGCGGTCTTCGTATTCGGGCTTTTGAAATTCAACGGGCATATCTTTCAGATTTGAAGAAATCATGTGATTTTTTACTATATCGCCCGTAAAGTTGAACCAAAAATCGGACAGCGCATTTAAGACCTTGCCTTTGTCAGTAATCATCGTCGGTAAAATCACATCAAATGCGGAAATTCGGTCGGTCGTAACTATAACCATCCGTCCGTCTTCCAAATCGTAAACTTCTCTAACCTTTCCGCTTATAACCTTTTTCATAACACTTCCTTAATTCAATATATTTTCAGCAACACTGTTGTGTGCAGGATTGCCGATAATTTTCTTGTAAAATTACCGCCCAAGAGATGTAAGCGGAAGCAGCTGCGGGTCGGCTTTGGGCTTTTCAAGTTCCATATACTTTGTAAGTAATTCCGTCTGATAAGACGAAATCCTCTGCGGAAGCTGAACAATGACTTTTACATATAAGTCGCCGTTGCGATCCGTGCCGGTAATCGGGACTCCTTTATCTTTTATGCGCAATAATTTGCCGTTTGCAGTTCCGCCGGGTATTTTTATGCCGATTTTAGTGCCGTCAAGCGCAGTAATTGTAATCTCCGCTCCGAGTATGGCTTGCGTAAAACTTATCGGAACGGCGCAATACAAATCCTGTCCGCTGCGCTCAAAATACGGATGGTCTTGAACATGGAGAATGACTATAAGGTCGCCTGCTTCTCCGCCGTTTTCTCCCGCATCGCCTTGATGTGGGATTGTTATGCGCTTTCCGTTATCGACTCCCGCCGGAATCGATAAAGAAATTACTTTGCTTTTTTCCTGAACACCGCTTCCGCGGCAATCTTTACACGGTTTATCTGTTACCTGCCCGGTGCCGCCGCATTCTCTGCAGGGCTGCTGCACACTGAAAAAACCTGAACTGTGTCTTATCTGTCCCGCTCCGCCGCAGGCTGAACACGTTCTTTTTGTTCCTCCTGCCGCACAGCCCGAGCCTTTGCAAGTCGGGCATACTTCGTTGTGGCGGAAACGGATTTCGGTTTTAGTTCCGTAAACGGCGTCTTTAAAAGCTATGCGTAAATCGTAGCGCAGACTTGACCCTGTTGCAGGCCCGCTTCTTTTTGAAGTATGGAAACCGCCGCCGAAAAGATTATCAAAAATATCGCTGAAACCACCGCCCATTCCGCCGAATAAATCGGCAAAATCATTGAAAGCGTGGGAATATTGTGCACCGCCGCCTTGATTCATTCCCTCAAGACCGGCAAATCCGTATTGATCGTAAATCGGACGTTTTTTGTCATCGGAAAGAACTTCATACGCTTCCGTCGCTTCGCGGAAATTCGCTTCCGCTTCTTTATCGCCGGGATTTCTGTCCGGATGATATTTAATGGCGAGTTTTCTATATGCTTTTTTAATTTCGTCTAAAGAAGAGCCTTTGGAAACACCAAGAACTTCATAATAATCTCGTTTTGCCATATAAAACCTGTTGCGTTTCAAAAAATATAACGCAGTATATCAAAAAAATATAAACTTATCTAATAGCCGAAGGAGATACCGGAAAATCTTGTCGATTCTGCGGTATCTCCTTTGATTTTTTACATTGAATTATATGTACCGTAAAGTTCAGCTTTAGGTGGCTGTCTCTCTACAGTACCTTCAAAACCGCTTATTTGTCGTCGTGAACTTCGTAATCCACGTCTTCTGCGGAGCCTTTGTCGAATCCGCTCTTTGCTTCTCCGGAAGAGGAAGACGCATCGCTGCCGCCTCCTGCCGCACCTGCATCCGCCGCTCCTGCTCCGGTCTGCGCGCCCTGCTGTTTGTAGGCTTCTTCTGCAAGTTTGTAGGAAGCCTGCTTTAGGCTTTCGGTCTTCGCCTTGATGTCGGCGGTATTGCCGCTTTCAACGGCTTTTTTAAGCTCTGCGACCGCCGTTTCAATATTCTGTTTTTCCGCAGTGCTTACTTTATCGCCTAAATCCTTTAATCCCTTTTCCGTCGCGTAAATCAGACTGTCCGCTTCGTTCTTCGCGTCAACGGCTTCGCGCTTTTCTTTATCGGAAGCGGCATTCGCTTCAGCTTCTTTTACCATGCGGTTAATTTCGTCTTCGCTCAAACCGCTGGACGACGTAATCTGAATGTGCTGTTCCTTGCCCGTTCCCAAATCTTTTGCGGAAACGTGTACGATACCGTTCGCGTCGATGTCGAACGTAACTTCAATCTGCGGAACGCCGCGCGGTGCCGGCGGAATGCCCACAAGGTCAAAGTTTCCGAGCGTGCGGTTCTGAGCCGCCATTTCGCGCTCGCCCTGCAGGACGTGAATGCTGACCGCAGTCTGGCTGTCCGCCGCAGTGGAGAATATCTGGCTCTTCTTTGTCGGAATCGTCGTGTTGCGCGGAATGAGTTTCGTGAATACGCCGCCCATCGTTTCAATTCCGAGCGAAAGCGGGGTAACGTCAAGCAAAAGCACGTCTTTTACGTCGCCTTTCAGAACGCCGCCCTGAATTGCCGCACCGACTGCAACCGCTTCGTCAGGGTTTACCGCGCGGCTTCCTTCTTTGCCGAAAATCTGTTTGACGATTTCCTGCACTTTCGGCATACGGGACGAACCGCCGACAAGCAATACTTCATCGACTTTCTCCGCCGTAATTTCAGCGTCTTTCAACGCCTTGATGCACGGCTCTTTTGTCGCCTGGAACAGGTGGTCGGTCATCTGTTCGAACTGGGCGCGTGTCAGCGACTTTTGCAAATGTTTCGGGCCGCTTGCGTCCGCCGTGATAAACGGAAGATTGATATCCGTGCTCGTCTGCGCGGAAAGCTCGATTTTCGCTTTTTCGGCGGCTTCGCGCAAACGCTGCATCGCCATCGGGTCGCCTGAAAGGTCTATCCCCGAATCCTTTTTGAATTCCGCAATAAGCCAGTCGATAACGCAGCGATCCCAGTCGTCTCCGCCGAGATGCGTATTTCCGTTCGTCGATTTTACTTCAAAAACGCCGTCGCCGAGTTCCAAAATCGAAATATCGAAGGTACCGCCGCCCAAGTCGTAAACGGCAATCGTCTTGTCGTTTTTCTGATCCTTATTAAATCCGAACGCCAAAGACGCGGCGGTCGGCTCGTTGATAATGCGCTTTACGTCAAGCCCCGCAATTTTTCCGGCATCTTTCGTCGCCTGCCGCTGCGAGTCGTTGAAGTAGGCGGGAACGGTGATAACCGCTTCCGTAACTTCTTCGCCAAGATAATCTTCCGCCGTCTTCTTCATCTTTTGCAGAATGAACGCGCTGATTTCCTGCGGACTGTACTGCTTTTTTTCGCCGCTCTGCTCGATTTCAACGCGGCAGTCCGCGCCGTTATCGACGACCGTATACGGCAGTTTCGTCGCCTCGCCCTGCAATTCCGAGAACCTGTGTCCGATGAGTCGCTTTACCGAATAAATAGTATTTTTCGGGTTCGTAACCATCTGGTTTTTAGCAGGCTGTCCGACAATGCGGTCTCCTTTTGACGTAAAACCGACGATTGAAGGCGTTGTGCGTCCGCCTTCGGAGTTTTGAATTACGACAGGTTCGCCGTTTTCCATGACGGCAACACATGAATTGGTTGTTCCAAGGTCTATACCGATAATTTTTCCCATTTTATTGTTCCTCCTAACTCAAAACAAATTGATTTAAATCAAACCGGACATTCCGGCTTATAAATTATTTTTTCGAAGATTCAGGCATCGTTACCGTAACTTTTGCGTGTCGGATAATTCTATCTTTGAGTTTATAGCCTTTCAGATAGATTTCTTTTAAGACCGGCTCGGAAACGTCTCCTTCTTCGCTGCGTAAAGCCTCATGTTCTTCGGGGCAGAACGGCTCGCCCGCCTTGCCGAAACTCGTAAGTCCGTACTTTGTCTCAAGCATCGACACGAGCGCGGTGTTGATCATCTTGATGCCGTCGGCAATCGACTGTGCGTCAGTCGCCGTAGCCGCAGCGTCAACCGTGCGGTCAAAGTTATCAAGACTTTCAAGCAAATCCGCAAGCAGATTGGAATTGGCGTACTCGACAGCCTCTGCCTTTTCTTTTATGACGCGTTTACGGTAATTGTCAAAGTCCGCCGCGCGGCGCAAAAGCTGATCTTTCAGTTCTGCGTTTTCTTTTTCAAGCTTTTCGATTTTCTCTTTGTCTGAAAGTTCAGGCTGCGCCTCTTGTTTTCCGCTTTCAACGGAAGAATCTTCGGAAGTTTGCTCCGATTCCGCAGTTTTTACATCATCATTTTCATTGAGAGCTTCCTGCGTATCGGGCATTTTTTCTTCAGTGGATTCAGTCATTATGTCCATCCCATTTTTTTGTGTTATGTAATTAAGATAATAAGCGCAAAATAATTTCGTCAACAAATTAGAATATTTTTGTTGAGAAATAATGCGGAAGCGGCTATTCGGCTCCACATTAAACATAATGCAGAGTATTCCGGCTCACATTTTAAGTAGGAACATGAATTATTTCACGCGGCTTGGAACCGTTTGCAGGACCTACAATACCGCGTTCTTCCATTTCTTCTATTAAGCGTGCCGCTCGATTGTAACCGATTTTGAGCCGCCGCTGAATGTAAGACGCGCTCGCTTTTCCCGATTGGATAACAATATCCAGTGCCTCTGCATACAGCGGATCGTTTCCGTCTTGAATCAAAAGCGGTTCGGAGTCCTCTTCATCGTCTACAAAAATCTCATCGTCTATATAATCCGGTTCTCCGAGTCCCTTTACGTATTCTACAACGTTTTCAACATCTGTATCGCTTACAAAAGTCCCTTGAATACGCACAGGGAACGGATCTGCTGCGCTTGCGTAAAGCATATCTCCTTTACCCAAAAGCATTTCCGCTCCAACTTGATCTATAATAATTCGACTGTCCATTTTTGACGCGACCATAAACGCTATGCGGCTCGGAATATTCGCTTTAATCAATCCCGTTATTACATCGATTGACGGACGCTGAGTTGCAAGTACAAGGTGAATTCCGACTGCGCGGCTCATCGCGGCAAGACGTGCAACAGTCGATTCAAGTTCTTTTCCCGTCGTTGCCATCAAATCCGCAAATTCGTCAATTATAACCACGATATAAGGCAATTTCTCCGTACAGATATTGCGCTCTTTTATACGTTTGTTATAACTCGTAATATCTCGCACGCCCATGCCGTCCAACAAAGCATATCGGCGTTCCATTTCGCAAAGACAGTATTGAAGCGACTGAAATGCGCGTTTTGATTCGGTTATTACGGGCGTAAGCAAATGCGGAATATTATTGTAGAGTTTTAATTCAACGATTTTCGGGTCTATAAGAATAAGTTTTACCTGCTCAGGTGAGCGTTTATAAAGAATGGAAAGAATCATACTGTTTACACAGACGGATTTTCCGGCTCCGGTTGCGCCCGCAATCAAAAGATGAGGAGTTTTTACAAGGTCTAAAAGCTGAGGCTTGCCAAGAATGTCTTTCCCAAGCACAACGGGAATCGACATGGATTTAAAATCCGGCAAATCCTGTTCAATCATTTCCCGAAAGCTCACAATCGAACGTTTTTTGTTAGGTACTTCAATTCCGACTGCCGCCCTGCCCGGAATAGGTGCTACGATGCGCACGGAGCTTGCCGCAAGTCTAAGAGCGATATTGTCCTGCAATGTTACAATTTTACTTAGTTTGACACCGTGAGCGGGCAAAAGTTCAAACATCGTTACGACCGGCCCCTTTTTTATGCCGATTATTTCCGCTTCAATATTGAATTCGTTGAGCGTTGCTTTAAGTTTGACCGCATCGGCTTTAGTTTCTTCATCTATAATCCAGTATTGGTCGTCTTTGAATGCCGTCAAAAGACTTGTAGGAACGCTGTAAGGCGGTTTGGGAGTTACGCCGCTGCACTCGGATTCGGTTTTAGAAATATTCGAATTTTCATTATCCGATAAATTGTATTCAAAATCTTTTTTATCGTTGTCTGCCGCCGGAAAGTCAGCAGATTCCGATTCGGAAGCATTCTGCGAAATTGCGGCATTCGCATTTTCAGAATACTCGGCGATTTTAAGCATTTCGCGGGCTTTTTCTTCTTTCACTTCCCGAATTGCGTCCGCTTTCATTTCTTCAAAAACATTCGACGAAGTGTGAAAATTAAGCGGATATTCCTGCGCTTTATTTTCAAGCTCGTCTTGTGTTTCCGCATTTATATCTATGTCAAAAAAATCAGGATCCAGCGTATCCGAATCGGCTTTTATTTCAGTTTCGTTTTTTTTTACTCCGTTCGGACTTTCTTCGGAAAAATCATTTTCTTCCTCAGGAGCGTCGTCTTCATCCGTCCAAATGCTTTCGGAATCCGACTGTTCCTGTTCCGCTATTTTATCCAAAAAAGCAGATTCCTTTGCGTCTTCTTCATAAGGATCGGTTATGATTGGATTAAGAGAGTCAAGATATTCGGCATCGGCATAAGGATTTTCGCTTTCGTTCTCAGGATTTGCGTCCGACTCTGCAATATGTTCTGCATAGAAGTTTTCATCCGTGTCATCATTTTCGGGAGCGGCGAGACCTTCGTAATACGGATTTTCGTCTTTGTTGAGTTCTAAATCCGATTCTTTCGGTGGGTCAAAATCGACGGAAGATTGAGCTGCCGCATCGCCGCTTTCGTCCCTCTCCTGCTCTGATTTTGTTTCTTCGGACGGCAGCTCATCATCCTGCTCCGGCGTAGTAAAATCTTCCGGCTTATCGGGATTCCCTGCCATTGCTTTTATTTCTGAAGTATCAGGCCATTCAAGTTCTTCGATTTCTTCATCATTGTCCACGCTGTCGCTTGAATCATCTTCCATTTCTACGTCGGATTCTTCTATAGGATTCGTCAACGCTTCATATTCTTCCGGAGTAATTAAGCTCTGCGGCTTGGATTCAATTTCATCAAATACGTTTTCAAAAGGATCGGGAGTATGTTCTTTTGGCACTTCCTCTGTTTTATCTTCGGCAGCCGTATCTTCTGCCGTCTCCGTTTTAATTTCTTCGGTTATAGCGATTTTAGCAGGAGCGTCCTTCTGCGGATTTTTTTCACCCTGCTTTTCATGTGCATCGATGTCTTTTTTAGATTCTTCCGTATTATTCTCGCTGATTTCCGCGCTTTCTTCGCCGGAGTTGGAATCTTCTGCAAGTTTTTCGGAATCTTCCTTTTTGTCCTTATCTTTTACCGGATTTGATATTTTGTCTGCGATTATTCCGGCGGCAAGGAATTCTATTGTAACCAGCATTGCTCCAAGCATGAATACCAGCCCGATTTTTACGTTTTTGAACGGGTCAAAATTTTCAAATATGATACGGCAAATTTTTTCCGTTCCGACGGATGTGAAAAACGGAATAACTGCAGTCAACAGCATCATTGATTTTCGTGCAGTCCATTTTGAAGCAAAGCAGGCTAATGCCGCAGCGAGCAAAAAAATCGGAATCAGAACGCTTGAAAATCCGTAAACCGAATAAAGCATCTGCCCTGTTCCGAAAAATATATTTCCATGTCCGGGACCGAAACTTCCAAAATCGAGAGGCTGCAAAATAAGCGCGATAGAAAAAAATGCGGACAGAACGAGTAATAAACTTCCAACCGCAATGTTCTGTTTACTCGAAATTCTCATGCTTCATTATCGGCGGTTAAAACCTTTTTTTTAGAAAATCTTATATGCGGTTAAGGCACCGTTTCGAGCGCAATGCTCGACTGCGACTAAGCGGACGGAACCTCGTCAAAAGCACAGCTCTATTTTACCGGTATTTTCAAAACTCGACATTCAACCTATGAATTAAACTCTGTTCCGAGCGGGGCAGACAGGTCAGTTTGATTTTACAGATGCAATTTGGTTTACTGTCCGCGGCGAACAGTGAAAATTGGTCTTATAAATACAGTCCGGTTTTCTGTTCGCTTCAAGTTTTGTTGGGCGGCAGAGAAATTACTCTGAAAGACTTAAACTAATTCACCGCCCACCCGAGTTTTGACCAAAGTCAAAACTCGCATAAAAACTTTGGAAGAAAAAGTATCGGGGGTGTCGCACCGAGTGGTACGATATATTAGTACCGAGCGATACGAGATGTTAGTATCGAGCGAGGTGTACCACTGCACCCCGAACGGAGGGTACATCGCACCCCGAACGGAGGGTACATCGCACTCCGAGCGGAGGGTACACTACACTCCGA
>CAUUGI010000063.1:0-11851 GCA_963544675.1 uncultured Treponema sp. | reverse complement strand
TGCAATCGGGAAAACGAAAGCGGTTATGTTATTCTGTGAGTTTAGTAAATGAGTATTGCGTATTTTTTATTGTTTTCCGTTTATGCGCCGGTAAACGCATATCTTCCGGTGCTGCTTAAAAGCATAGGATTCGGGACTGCCGACGTAGGAATTCTTTTAGGGATTTTTGAATCGGCAGGCGTCATTCTGCCGCTTTTTTTAAGTGCTGCCGTTGATAAAAACGAACGCTACGGAATCACGATGCTTGTGCTCGGGTTAGTTATGGCGTTTTCATTATTGCCGCTTACGCTTTTTCACTCTTTTGCCGCTACCGCATTCTTTTTATGTGCATTTGCGCTTGGAATACGCGGGTTGATTCCGATTTCCGATGCGTTTACCACAAAATCTCTCGGAAATAATACAAAAAATTACGGAAGAATACGCGCAGTCGGTTCGGCAGGATTTGTATGCACGGCACTCATTTTGCAGTTTACGCCGATTGTAAGCGCAGATAATATCCGTTCAATCGTTTACGGAATCGGAGTATTGGGTCTTCTTTACACGGCATCTCTTTTTTTCGTGCCGAATATCTTTAGTCTTTCATGTTCCGCAGAAAATTCTCCGGTAAAACAAAACTCACATGGCAAAAAAAATCCGATTAAAATCTTTCCCGCTTCTTATTGGTTCGGTCTGATTTTAATATCATTGGGAACAATCGGCATGACTCCTTCTCAGAAATTCTTTTCTTTGTATATGCGCGAATATTTACATCTTGAATCTTATGCAGGATTTTGGGCTGTTTCCGCCCTTGCAGAAATTCCCATAATGTTTTTATCCGGCAAGTTGATTGAAAAGTTCGGAATAGAAACACTTTTGATTGTTTCTTTAATAAGCATAAGCGTAAGAAATATCGTTTACGCGGTTTTTCCTTCATGGAACGGCATTTTGACAGCACAGCTTTTGCATTCTCTGAATTTCGGACTTTTCCACCCTGTTGCAGTATTGTTCTGTATGTCAAAAACGCCCAAACAAGCCGCTTCTCTGGGAATGACTTTTTACAGCGTAGTTTCGCGAGGCCTTTCGTATATGCTCGGCAGCGTTCTCGGCGGATTTGTAATAGAGAAAACAGGATACATTCCGATGTTCTTTACGTTCAGCATATTTCCGATTACAGGAATTTTGTTATATATCTTTTCGCTCAAAAAGAAAGCCGGCATTTAAGTTAATTGTATCCAAAGAAAATATAAGGCGGAACGACCAATTTTTGAAAAGTCGGCATTCAGGCTAAAAATCGGCAAAACATCGGACTTTGTGTCCTTCTGCAATCGTTCTGAACTCCGGCAGTTCATTGCGACAGCGGCTCTCCGCATGAGGGCATCTATATGCAAACGGACAGCCGCACTCTTTTTCCTGAGCTGATTTCACTTCAACAGAAGAATTGGAGAGGCGTTTTGAAGCTCCTTCAAACAGAAGTTTTGTATAAGGATGCGCCTGCTTTTTGTAAAGCGTCTTTGCAGGTGCTTCTTCAACAAGAATTCCGCGAAACATAACTCCTATCGTATCGCAAAAATACGATGCGATTTTTAAGTCATGCGTGATGAATAATAAACTGAGTTTTCGTGCGGAACGTATGGATAAAAGCAAATCCAAAATCTGCGCCTGAATCGAAACATCCAAAGCGGAAACGATTTCATCACAGATAAGCAGATCAGGATTCATAATAAGACCGCGCGCGATAGATATTCTTTGTCGTTGTCCGCCTGAAAACTCGGACGGGCGCCGCATCAAAGCGTCGGAACCAATTCCGGTTTCGCAAATAATTTTTTCTGCCGCTGCATACATTTCCTGTTTTGTCATTTTCAGGGAGGAATATTTAAGCGGCGCGGTCAATATATCAAGCACATTCATACGCGGATTTAAAGAGCGCGCCGGATCTTGAAAGATATATTTTACTTTTTCTCTGTAGGAACGAAGATTTTTCTTTGAAAGCGAAGATATTTCAAACTGTTTTCCCGATTCGGCATCAAAATACAGAATACTTCCGGAATCCTGCCGGTACATTTGAATCAAAAGCCTTGCAGTAGTAGTTTTTCCGCAGCCGGACTCCCCTGCTAACGCATAAGTCATTCCGTGCGCGATGGAAAACGAAACATCATTTACAGCGTAAACAAATTTTCCTTCCCTTGCAAAAAATCCTGCGTCGGCATTGAATCTTTTAGAAAGATTTCGAACATCAAGCAGCGGTAATTCAGTGTTCATATTCATACAACTCCACATAAATGTTCAAAATCGTGCTGTCCGTGCGATTTTGAACTCATCAACCTTTTGAAGACAGCCCCGTTATCGTTTTATAAAATTCCTGCTCCGGTTTTTAGAGAATTAAAATGAGAACCGCAGGCATTTTCAATAAGAAGATATAAAAACTGTCTAAGCTCCGCATCGGCTTCGGCAGATAGCGGCAGTTTTCGTGATTCGCCGGGCGTAACAATCGAAACGGCAGCAAGATAACGCATGGATTCCGCGCTCAATCTAAAAAATGAGTTTTGACTGTTGTTGCAGCTGCCGCAAATAAAAGCATTTTCAATGGGATTGTAAACAGCCCCGCCCGAAAGATTTGTTTCAGATTGAAACAAAAAGTCTCCATCGCTGCCGCATAAAAATGTTTTTCCACAGCCGGAACAGATATCTGCCGAAGGCTGAACTCCCAAAAGCTGCAAAAATCGCCATAAAAATCGAATAAGTCCCGCACGGCATTCGGAATCGGACGAACAAAGCTCAAGTCCGTCAATAAAACCGTTTATCAAAGTCCAGCAGCGTTTTGAATTACCCGCACACTTTGTTTTTATTGCAAGTTCAGCCGCAAATGAAGAAGCGTAATTTTTTAAGATGTTCTCTCTAAATGAAAGGTGATATTTTTGCACGTCAAAATCGGAAATTTTAAAAGATACAAATGATTTTGTTCTTGAAAGATATGCCGTTCCCGCATTCCAAGGAGACACAAGTGCTTTAAGGCGACTTTTTCTGCCTCCGAACATAACTGCATGAACAATTCCTTCCAGCTGTGTGAATAAACACACATCAGCATTGTTTTCACCGAGCGGCTTAATTGAAAAAATCATCGCAGGCGTTGTAAGATTATGCGGCATGGTCACCAATTTATCATATAGCATGAATTCGTGCCAGACGAACGAGTTCAATTAAAGCTGTTAAAGTTGGAGCGGTTTCATACAGATATTTATTATATAACTCAATTTAAGGAAGTTTTGTTATGGAAAAACGCTGGTATGAAATTATTAAATTTGAATTTGACGATGAATTCAATCAACTTCCCATATATATGCAAAAATGTATAAAGGAGAATCCCGATCATCAAGATTGGATAATCAAAAAAGAGTCGGATTCAAATCTAATCGATATTGAAAAAGTAGAAGATTTAAATCTTTCAAATGGAGATAAAATAAATAAATTGTGTTTTTATGCGGGAAAACTCACGCACCGCTGTCCTGAATGCGACGGCTACGGTTTTGTAAATAATATCAGATGTCCGCGTTGTATCGGCTGGGGAATTGAATATTTGGAAGAAGACTGGAATTACATGGTTCAACTTGAGACGGAAAATGCAAAAATTTTTCGTATAAAAAAGATTACACAAAAAGATGTAAAAAAGATACAAGCGAAACTAAAAGCCGAATCGAAAATTTCTGTGGAGTAATATCGTTAATTTCGAGTTTATAAAATCCGGAAAACTTTATTCCGCTAAAATTTTGCCATACAGCAAAATTTTAGCTAACGGTAGACGGTTGTGTCTCTCAAGCCTTACTTTCACCTCCCATAGTTCTGCTTTTTGCCGTTATGTAAGGAACATCGATACGAAGAACTGCAACGGATTTTGTCATATTCTCGGATATTTCAAAATCTCTTCCTGTTTGGTTTTTCATCAAAAGCCGTAAGCCGAATATTTTTTCTTTTACATCTTCAACGATGATTGCAGTACCGTCCCCCATAACGCTTGAATATTTTGAGCTGTACTTACATGGAACTTCGCCGCCGGAAATAATTTCCGCATCCGTTTCAAGTTCAATAAAAACGTTCTGATTTTTTTTAATAATGTCGAGTTTGCGACCTTCTTTTGCGCAGTGCACATATAAAGTCAGCTTTCCATCGATAAATTCAAATCCGTATTGCATAGGAACCACATACGGACGGCTTTCGTCTATCATTCCTATGTGTACGATTTTTGCCTGCTCGATAATAGATTTAATTTGCAGACGGTCTGTTACTTCCCTGTCGACTCTTCGCATAAATGCAATACCCCCAAATTAAAATTGAATCGACCTGTTTCGAATACTGCGCGAATTATCAGTTTCACGGTTATTTTACCGCCCGCGTCGCAATAAACGATGGAATATGCAGTTCATGCAAACGGCCTTGACCGTTTGTGTCTTCGTAGATACCGGTGAGCGTAAAACCTGCTTGAAGCTGTCCGCCGATTTGTTCGGTAACCGTATGCGAAAATTGCCAACCGCCGCCGGATTCTTCAAGCTGCCTGCGGTGTTCTTCGTGGACGAGCGGATTAAACGGAAGCGAGTTTATGATTCTCTCCTCCTTTTGATCGACAATATAGTTCATGCCGATGTCCAATCCGCACAGTAAAATTCCGCCTTTTTTAAGAACGCGGAAACATTCCTTGAACACAGGCTCGACCTTTTCTATATAACAGTTACTCACCGGATGGAAAATAATATCGAAGGCAGCATCGGCAAAAGGAAGAGGCTTTGACATATCGGCACGCACAATGTCGATTCGATAATTTTCGCGTTCGGCAACAGCCCGCTCCGATTCAAGCTGCTTTTCCGAATAATCGAGTACGGTACATTCCGCCCCTGCCGCTGTAAAAATCGGCATTTGCTGACCGCCTCCAGACGCAAGGCCTAAAATTTTTTTGCCTTTTAAATCCCCGAACCATTCACGCGGCACAGTTTTTGTCGGCGTCAACAGCACAGACCATTGCCCGTTTTGCGCCTGCATATATGTTTGACGGTCGATAGGCTTTCCCCATTCCCAGCCATCGGTAATCCATCTGTCTATTACCGCAGCATTTTCATCTTGATATGCGTTCATAAAAACCTCTGCCTGTGAGCTTTTACAGTCCGCCGATTTTTACTTGGAAATGACTGAACTCCATGCTGAACGAAGCGCGTCCTTGCGTTGCCGAGCGGAGATTTGTAGAAAATCCAAACATTTTTGCCATCGGTGCCTGTGCATGAATAATTTCGCTGCCGATTTTTGAGTCCTGTCCCATGATAATACCGCCGCGCTGTGTCATCTGGCTCATTGCCTCTCCTACAAAGTCTTTCGGGCAGGAAATATCGACATTCATGACAGGTTCTAAAAGTTCCGGCGAAGCGGCTTCACAGGCTTTATCAAAAACCTGCGCCGCACAGGCTTCAAACGCGAAAGTCGTCGCAGTAAGCTCGTTATATTCGAGCGCGGTTACGATAACGGCTGTATCCGTACACGGATAACCGTATTTTATGCCCGCCTCAAGAGAATTCTTAAAGCCGCTTTCAACAGCTTCGTAAATTTCTTTCGGAATTGAGTTGTCGTGTACGGTGCAGGCGTAAGAATTTCCGTCCCCCTGCTTACGCGGCTCTACGCGAACCGTGATTCCCGCCGCATTTTCTTTTCCGCCGAGCGTTTTGGAAAAACTTTCGCTCATTTCTGCTATAGCAGTAACGGCTTCTCGATATGTAACCTGCGGAGAGCCGACGCGGCATTTCACACCGAAGTCGTCGCGCATCCGCGTAACAAGAACGTCTAAATGCAGTTCACCCATGCCGCTGATAATAAGTTGACCCGTTTCCGCGTCCTCGTGATGAGTGAACGTCGGGTCTTCACGAGAGAGAATTTCAAGCGTTTCATTCATTTTTCCGCGCTCGGCAATGCTTTCAGGCTCCAGCGCAACGGAAATCACCGGCTGCGGAAACACCGGCTTTTCAAGGAGAACCGGAAATCCCTCGCTTCCGACGGAATCTCCGGTCTGCGCCAGTTTGAATCCGATAAAAACCGCAATATCACCTGCGGCAACCTCGTTTATGCTTTCGCTTTTATCCGCATGCATACGCAAAATGCGGTTTACACGTTCGCGTTTATGTTTTCCAACATTAAAAACTTGAGTTCCTGCCGCAATTTTTCCGGAATACATTCTGACGTAGCACATCGCGCCCATTTCTCGGTCGTATTGAATCTTAAAAACCAGTCCTACAGCAGGTTTTGACGCATCGCAGGGAACTTCAACGTTTTCTTCTTTGTCTTTTTTGATATGTATACCGACTGGAATAGGCACTTCATTCGGAGCCGGAAGATAATCTACAACCGCGTCGATAAGCGGCTGTACACCCTGATTGTGCCGTGCAGAACCCATCAAAACCGGCACGAACGCGCGGCAAATCGTTCCTTTGCGGATTGCCGCTTTAAGCTGTCGGGTAGAAATTTCTTTACCGTCAAGGTAAAGCTCCGCAAGCGCGTCGTCAAAAGAGGCGACTGTATCAACGAGCTTTTCTCGCCACTCGCTTACAGTTTCCATACGGGACGAATCGATTTCGCTTTCCGTAATTTTTTCGCCGTCGCACTCGGAATCCCAGCGCAGTTCCTTCATAGAAAGAAGGTCGATAACGCCTTCAAAGTCCGCGCCTTCTCCAATAGGAATTTGAAGTGCAAGGCAGTCCACGCCGAATTTTTCCGCAACATCGTCCATCGACCCGAAAAAATCCGCACCGACTCTGTCCATCTTGTTCATAAAACACAAACGAGGGACTTTAAATTCGTCCGCCTGCTTCCAGACTGTCTCTGTCTGCGGCTGAACACCGTCAACCGCGCAGATAACCGCAACCGCGCCGTCAAGAACACGCAAAGAGCGCTCGACCTCTGCCGTAAAGTCAACATGACCGGGCGTGTCGATGATGTTTATTTGATAGTCGTTCCAATATGTCGTAGTCGCCGCGCTGCAAATCGTAATTCCGCGCTCCTGTTCCTGCGCCATCCAATCCATCGTCGCCTGACCGTCGTCTATTTCACCGATTTTATGTATTTTTTTCGTATAAAAGAGAATTCGCTCCGTCGTCGTCGTTTTTCCGGCGTCGATGTGCGCCATGATTCCGATGTTACGCATTTTATCCAATGACATATTTTTCCTGCCTTATGATACAGCTTCGTTCAGCTGCCTAAAATCTTTCAGCTTTTCCGTTCTTTTTATAAAGCCCCGCGTGTCCGTTACGCTCCGTAGGAGTATGAAAGTTCGGACGACTTCCTTTAGATTTTCCGTGCTCCGATTTTCTGCCGGAGAATTTACCGTAACGCTCGGAATCGCCCTTTCCTCCGAAAGAATGTCCGAAACCTCTGCGCCCGCCGCCGAAACTTCCGGAAGCATTATCGCCCCGTCTGCGTTTGCCGCCGCCGAATCCGTCAGCTTCCTTTGTGTCGATGTGCATATGCGGAATACCGGATTTTGTTGAAAGTTCCAAAGCGCGTTTTGCGGCTTCTTTAGGCAGACTTACGAGCGTAAAATTGGCTGACATTGCAATTCTGTCTACATCGCGTCCTTGAATGTGCAGCAAATCGCTGAAAAAATCCGCAACCGCTCGCGGATTGTAGCCGTCTCTGCGTCCGATTTGAACATAAATTCTGGTTTGATCGGAAGGAGAGCTTTTAGCTTGAATTTTTCCATAGCGTGATTTGTCGAGCTGTTCACCGTAAATTACGGAAAGTACGGAAGCAAGCATTGTTTTTGCATCCTCATACGAACAAAGCTCATCCGCCATTGCGGAAAACACCGGATCGCTTTGTTTCAGCGCAAGTTTTTCCGCGTTTCCGACAATTTCAGGCTCGGTGAATATGATTTGTTCCGCATCCGTATCGGTTACATTAGTTACCGTACGAAGTTTTTCCGATGCGGAAGAAGAATCAAGCCCTAATTTTTCTTTTAATTCCGCAAAAAGTCTTTCCCGCTTTTTTGTAATCACTTCATCTATTGAAGGAATTTCTTCTTCGGTCATTTCACCTTTGCTTGCTTTGCGGACTGCGCGCTGCAAAAATCCGAGTTTTCGCCGTTCATTAGGAGCGACAAAAGTTACGGCAATCCCCGTAGAACCTGCCCGTCCTGTGCGCCCGATTCGGTGAACATAAGTTGCACCGTCAAAAGGCATTGAATAATTTACAACATGGCTCAAGCCCGTTATGTCGATTCCGCGCGCTGCAACATCGGTTGCAACAAGAATACGCGTCTTTTTACTGCGGAAGCGCGCAAGAATTTTTTCGCGTTGATTTTGCGCAATGTCGCCGTGTAATGCTGCCGACTGATAACCTTTTTCGTCAAGGAGACGGTTTACAAAGTCGGCATCGTTTTTTGTCTGCGTAAAAACAAGACCGTAAAAGTCGTCGGCAATGTCTATAAGGCGCACAAGTGCGTCGATTTTTTCGTTTTCACGGAGCACCCAAAACTTTTGGTCGATGAGCAAAGGCTCGTCGATAACGCCTTCTTCTTCAACGATTTCGTAATCGCCCATAAACTTTCCGGCAATTTTCAAAATCGGTTCAGGCATAGTCGCGCTGAACAAAAGAATGCGGCTGTTCGGATTCGCCTGCTCAAAAATCGCTTCGATGTCGTCGATAAAGCCCATGTCGAGCATTTCATCGCCTTCATCAAGGATAAAATAATCTATTTTGCTTATATCAAGCGTTCCGCGCTCAAGATGATCCTGAATGCGTCCCGGAGTACCGACTACAATTTCCGCTCCGCGCTTTAAGTCGCGGATTTGGGTGGCATAAGACGCACCTCCGTATAAAACACAAGAGCGCGGCGTTTTGCCGTCCGTAAACGACTGCATTTCCGTACAGGTTTGAATTGCAAGCTCCCGCGTCGGCTCCAAGATAAGAGCTTTTACAATCCCGGAGTTGTCCTTGATATTTTGAATAATCGGAAGACCGAATGCAGCGGTTTTTCCCGTTCCCGTTCGTGCGCGGGCGATAATATTCGCATCTCCGTTTAAAAGGCGCGGAATCGCCAATACTTGAATCGGGGAAGGTGTTTTAAATCCTTTGCGTTCGACTGCGGCAAGAGTTTTTTCATCAAGACCTAAATCCGCAAACGATATTTCGTCGTTTTCAACGGCATCTTGTTTATCTTTATCATCTTCAGCGATGCTGTCTTCGCTCAAAAACGGAGGATTGCCTTCCGCATTTTCAACAGCGTAGTTTCGGTCGTTTTCCGTAAGACCGTTTTCCAAATTTTCCAAATCCATAGTTTTCCTAAAAGCGGTTTAATGTGATTCATGCCGCGTACAATAAAATCGTTCCATCGCTGCAGTGGAAACAGCCGACTTTTCAGATTCAAAATGTCTTTTAATATTAACGCTTTTCTAAATTTTTGCGACACTAAAAGGTAATGATTGCGCAATAATAGAAAAAAAAGCATTAAAAATCAAGCATTGCATAAAAACATGCTAGGGGTTCAAATAAAAGCAGACGTTTCCCAAGTCATAAATTTTATTTAAAACTATTTGCAATAATCAAAATATAGCGATAGAATCGTATTAGATTTCATCGGAATAGGAGAGTTGACAGATATGTTTAGAGCCTATATATTACCCCCCCCCCCCCCCGATTTTTTAGCTTGTCATCGAAATATCTACAAAAGATTCACTGAGAAATCTTCTATTTATATTTGCATAGCATATAAAGCTACGTAACGGTAAATTATCCGTTTGTAAAATCAGAATATTTTAAATGAATTTTGCATAATATGTAAAATCATATTTTTCGGCTGTAGTTCACTATGTATTGAACGACAGGAAATCATACTTTTAGTTTAAGAGGAGAAGCTTATGTTTTTGCACAATTTTCAGCTTGGAGAAATTAGGTTTACAAATCTTATTGAACAATTCTCTATTACGCATTGCATAGCAAAATGCAACAGCTCAAAGAAATCAGTTGATACATAAAAAAATCCCAAATACTCAAAACAAATAAACAACTTTACGATGTCTAAGCGTAAGAATCCGCCTTAAAAATCCGTTCCATATTTTTGGGGCATTTTTTACCGCATAGGCACAAACAGGAGCGCGGCTTCCTGCCGAAAAATCGGAGAGGTTCGGCACCAGGCAAATCAATTCATAATTGCAACTGCTTACGCGCTTATTATGAATTACAATCGGAGGTCTTTGGGATTGAGACGGGTCAATCCTCTTTATTTTGGGCAAAAAACAAAAATTAAAGGAGTGGAATACTATGAAAATTAGATTTTCGCTAAAAAACAAACTTATACTTATTTTCGGTTCATTAGTTGCATTAGCCTCGCTTATAGAAGTAATTCTTGCAGTAAATATTGCACGGAAAGCTGTTACTGAAAAAGTCGAAACGCACTTAATCAACAAAGCAGTAGATACGGGAGAAATTATTGACGGACGCATAACGGCATTTTGGCAGTTCCTTGAAGGTATCGCTCGTATGCCCGCATTCAGAGATGCGACAATGTCTTATCAAGAAAAAAGTATTCTTCTTGATAATGAAGCCGCATTTAATGACAACATACTTGAGCTTAACATAGCCGACACTAACGGAATTTTATATATGGGAGACGGAACGTCTGAAGATATAAGTTCGCTCGTATGGTATAAAGATTCACACGGCGGCGAAAAATATTTTGCAGAACCGTTTATGTCGCCAATCCTGAAACGTCTTGTAATGGCTGCAATAGTTCCTGTTCTGGATAACAACAACAAACATATTGCTTCTATTGTTGCGCTTATACCCGGATTGTGGCTGTCTGAAAATATAAAAGACATTACGATTGGAAAAACAGGTTTTTGTTATGTCCTTGGAAAAACGGGAACGACTATCGGTTCAAAACTGACAGAAAGAGTTGAAGCGATGGAAAATTCCGTAGAAGAATCAAAGAAAGATCCCGCTCTCGCTTCTCTTGCAAGATTTGAAACACTGGCATTGGAAACAGACGATCCTACAATAGATTCTTACACATATAAAGGATTCAGCAAAATTGCTTCTTATGCAACGCTAAAAACAACAGATTGGACGGTCGTGGTAACCGCACCGTGTGAAGAATTTATGGGAACTGTTGATTTATTAAGACGCGCAATGTTTTTTATCAGCGGAGTGATTTTAATTTCAGCTGTTATAATTGTTTATTTTGTCGCACTTGCAATAATGAAACCCATTCAAACTACGGTTGCCGCCTTAAAAGATATTGCGCAAGGAGAAGGAGATTTGACTGTCCGTCTTCCCATTAAAGGCAACGACGAAATTACGGATCTTTCCGAATATTTTAATGAGACTATTGAAAAAATCGGTTCGGCTATCCGCCTTGTAGGAGAAAACAGTAAAGTAATGGAGAATATAGGAGAATCTCTTTCTTCCGATATGACCGAAACTGCAAGTGCCATAAATGAAATTTCATCAAATATAGACGGCGTAAAACAGCAGGCACTTACGCAGGCGGCAAGTGTTACAGAAACAGCCGGCACCATCGAAGAAATTATCCGCACTATAGAAAATTTAAACAACAGCATAGAAACTCAATCCGCAAGTGTAGTTGAATCTTCTGCATCCATCGAACAAATGGTTTCCAATATTGCTTCAATAACAAATTCTCTTGAAAAAAGCGATAACATAGTAAAAGAACTTGCCGCAGCAACGTCTGAAGGAAAATCAACTCTGCTTAATTCAAACACCGTAACGCAGAAAATTGCAGACGAGTCCGGCGGATTGATTGAGGCTTCCAGCGTAATCCAGAACATCGCAAGCCAGACGAACCTGCTTGCCATGAACGCCGCAATCGAAGCCGCGCACGCAGGAGAAG
>CAUUGI010000062.1:0-12087 GCA_963544675.1 uncultured Treponema sp. | reverse complement strand
TTTGTAAAAACTTTCATTTACAACCTCCATAAATATTTTACCGGACTTAAAGCCGGTCAAAATACAGATTACTTTAAATTTGTGCTTTTATAAAGTCCTGTAAGTCAGTATGTATTTTGTTTCAGTTAGCAAAGGCTAACTACTTGTCTAAGATATAACAAATTTTATATACTCGCGAAAATTAAAAACGGGAGAGAACTTTTTAACACTTTGGAGGTCTAAATGACTAAATTTATGAAACATTCCGGACAAAGCGGCAGCGTTCGGAAAATCGGGAAAAAAATGACTTTATTGCTTGGTGTAACGCTTGCAGCGTTGCTCTCTTTTTCGTGCAAGCAGGATGCATCGAATGACGGCGACGACAACGCACCTAAAACTTTCGACATCGTGTACGAGCTGGACGGCGGCACAAACCATGCAGACAATCCTAAAAAATATTCTACGGATAAACTTCCGGTAGAACTTAAAGCTCCTTCAAAAACGGATTTCACCTTTGAAGGATGGTACAAAGAGAAAGGATTTAAAAATAAAGTCGAAAAAATCGAAAAAGGTACAACCGGAAAGTTGACGTTTTATGCAAAGTGGTCGGCAATTCCGAGCGCATCGTACAAAGTTATTCATTTATGGCAGCCGATTGCAGGCGACACGCATGTTGAGCATGATACGGAGACACTAAGCGGAAAAGTCGGAGCGAAAACTGCAGCCGCTGCAAAAACTTATCCCGGCTTTCACGTCAGTACAGTGCAGCACAAGGACGGGAAGATTCTTCAAGAGAAAATAGAAGCTGGCGACAAAACCGTTGTAAAGGTCTATTACGACAGAGATATGTTTACTGCCAAGTTTAATACGGACGGCGGAAATGAAATCGCAGAGCGTTCCTGCAGATATGAAACTGAGATTCTCCCGCCTGCAAAGCCGACAAAAGCCGGTTTTACTTTTATAGGCTGGGAGCCGTCGCTGCCTGCAAAATTAATGGCAAACACCGAGTATAAAGCAAAGTGGACAGCGGAACCTCTGCAGGAATACAAAGTTGAACACTGGCAGCAGAAGCTGGACGGAAACGGCAAAGCTTGTGATGCAAACACCCAAAATGATACCTGCTATGAGCTGAAAGATACCGACACAAAGAACGGTAAAAAAGGCGAGCAGACGAAAGCAGAGGCGAAAACGTATACAGGTTTTACATCTACTGCATTTACGCAAAAAGATATAAATGAAAACGGCAGCACCGTAGTAAAAATTTATTACGTCAGAAAAGACATTACTCTTACATTTGACGCGAAAGGCGGCACAATCTCCGGGCAGCCGAATAAAACTTTGAGCGGCAAATACGGTGAAAAAATCAAAACTACCGATGTCCCGAATCCTTTACGCAATAATGCCGACGAGTTCGGCGAGTGGAAGCCCGCCTATCCTTCGGTGTACCCTGCAGAAAATACAACTTACGACGCGCAGTGGAAAACGCTTAAGTCCATCGAAATTACAAGTGGACCGACAAAAAAAGATTATACCGTTGGAGATAACTTTGATAATAAGGGTTTAGTGGTAAAAGCAAAGTACAGCGACAGCAGCAATCCGATATTGACATACAATGTAGACTATGAAACGAACTTTGACAGCATTAAAAACAATGTAGCCGACAACCAAACCGTTACAGTCAAACATAAAAAAGACCCGAGTAAAACTGCAAACTTTACTGTTAATATAAAACCGGCTTCTGCAACAACTTATGAGGCAGGCGATATTATCGACAAGAGCGGAAATAAGAAAAAAATTGCCGGCTTTACTCTTCCTGCAGGTGCAAACTGGAAAGACTATTATGTCATCATTTCAAGAAGCGGAACAAAATATATCGGCGCACAGTATGTGACCAGTTTAGGTTCTATATTGACTTCAAGTAATGCCAGCTATACCTATATGGGCATCGATGAGGTACCGGGAAATCGGGTATTGAATAAAGAGGATGTTCACGCAATTCTCGATAATAAAGCAGACTTTATAAAAGCAATAAAGAAGACCGGCTGTGAACCGCCAGCGAAATTTAAAGACGATTTCGGTGCAAAGAATATTTTATATAAAGAACTGACTAGTTGGTATGATGGAAACGATGATATACAATATGGTAGCGGAGAATTTTTACCTATAATGGCACGGGAGTTCAACTAACCGCCTGCGCTTGCAGTAAAAACATAAAGTAAACACAAAGTCGTGCCTGAAAACTTCGGTTTTCGGGCACGTTTTTTTTAATTTCGGGCTTCAGCAAAAGCAATTTTTACTTTGCGGCAAGCGGTATATACATATACAAGAATCAACATTTTTTATTTTATGATTGTTATCCAAGAAGTATCAAAATGTATTTTTTCCAATATTTCCTTTCTTTCCAGTTTTGGCGGCTGTTTTATCGTAAATTTCACTGAACTGTCAGGAATTTCCGTATGTATTGTAAATTGCGAACCATGAGGCTGCCATGTAAAACAAACTTTTTCATTTTTATCCAAACCGATAAGATTTCCGTTTTTATTCACGTCCCAACGGTAATCAGTTGTTCTATATCTAAGAGTTTCTTCTTCAAATAAACTATATGAAAGCAAATCATTGCTTCTTATCAAGATAGAAGTTCGTAATTGACTGTAATGGTCATTGGCGATATTAACGCGTTCATTCCAAATTCCCAAAACAGCTTCTCCGGTTTTCTGCACATCTTTATGCGGATCGGTAATTCCATACGAATAATCCGGAGAACAACGTCCGCTGATAAGACGAATATTTTTTGCAGAAAACGGGTCGGAATTTTTTACGGTTTTCATTGACCAACAGTTCTTATTCAGTACAACGTCTGCAATACCGACAGGTGAATCTAAATGCAATCCTTTTATTGCTTGTGCAAACGCATCACCCCAATCAGCTCCTGTGATGTCGGTTCGCCCTATATACAAGAGATAAACAAAGTAACTTCCAATTTCAGTTATTAAGTTGTCAGGAAAAATATTAAGCGGATATAATTCTTTTGTCGTAAGTTTTTTTGAATCCTTTAATTTCGGATGCTGCTCCATTTTCTTCCCCTCGTAAAATTAAATTTATTTTCTTTGCAACCATTCTAATCATAGGGACTGCAACAGAATTACCGGTTTGTCTTCTAATTTCCTGTGCAGATACAACAATTTTATAACTGTCAGGGAAGCCTTGCAGGCGAAGCAATTCTCTAGGGGTGAATCTTCTTATACCGTTTACCAAAAGATAATTATATGATGCACCTGTTCGTAATGCACATGAGTAATCCAAAATCGATATGTTTCCTGATTTATTTTCATGCCATACAGATGGGAAAAATTTTACTTTATCGGCAGTCTTAGCTGCTCTCTTTGCTTGAATTGCAGAGGAAGCATAAAAACTAGGGGCAATCTTATTGTCATCTTCCAAAATGCTTGCAAGATTGTAGTTTTCTTTCTCAAAGTCAAAATTAAATTTATCTGCTTGAGCTTTGTCCAAAAAACCGACGATTATGATTCTTTCTCTTTTTTGAGGCAGTCCAAAATCAAGAGCATTTAATACTTTATACTTTACATGATAGCCAACTCGAAAAAGTTTTTGCAAAATAACCTTAAAAGTATTTCCTTTATTATGGGTGGTAAGCTGTTTTACATTTTCTAATAAAATTACTTTGGGTTTGTGATAAGCAAGTATTCTTTCGATTTCAAAAAACATAGTTCCCCGTGTGTCATTGAAGCCCTGCATTTTTCCCATGATTGAAAAAGATTGACAAGGAAAGCCTGCTAAAAGAATATCATGCGAAGGAATATCTTGCTCTCGAATTTTTGTTATATCACCTGCCGGAATATCTTCAAAATTTGCAGTATAAGTCTTGCAGGCATTTTTGTCCCATTCCGAAGAAAAAACACATTCATATCCCAATTCATCAAACGGCAGCCGAATTCCGCCTATTCCGGCAAATAAATCGATAAATTTTATGGACTCAGTAAACGGCATTTTCCCACCCAAAATGAAATTACACTTTTTAGACCTGTTCTATAACTTCGTCATCGCGCAAGATTATTATACATTATTTCTTTTTTTTGACTATTATTTTCCAGATATTCAAATATCTCGTATGAAATTGTGCAGTACAAGGCAAAGCTAAAAACCTGGTAACTCCATAAACTCGGTTTTCTATCCGCCTATCATTGCCGCAAAAAAGTCTATATAATGCGCGTATGGCAGATTTTGATGATAAAACCGTGTATATTCTGGATTCTTACGGACTGATTTTCAGATGTTATTTTGCATTTATAAACAGACCTTTAACAAATGCGGCGGGACAAAATATTTCCGCGCTGTTCGGATTTTTTAGAAATCTTCACGCAGTCTTTGAGCACTACAAGCCGCAGCTTCTTATTGCGGCGTTCGATTCAAAAACTCTCACTTTCAGGCATAAAATGTATGCCGAATACAAAGCTACTCGGAACAAAACTCCGGAAGACCTTCACGCGCAGGTTCCTTGGATCGAAGATATTTTGAATGCGCTGGGAGTTCCTGTTTTGCAATGCGACGGTTATGAGGCGGACGATATTATTGCGACCGTAACGAAAAAATGCGTTGAAAGCGGCAGAACTTGCAGAATCTTAAGCGGCGACAAAGATTTAATGCAGCTTGTTGACGCAAATACGCAGATTCTGAAGCCGGACAGCGGAACTATATGGAAAGTTACGGGCGAAGACGGAGTTGCTGCCGAATGGGGAGTAAAACCTTCCCAACTTTTGGATTTGCTTTCCCTTTACGGCGACACATCCGACAATATTCCCGGTGTAAAAGGGATAGGCGTAAAAACTGCCGGTAAATTATTAAGCGATTACGGCGATTTAGACGGAATATACGCGCATATCGAAGAAATAAAAGGCGCGGTAAAACAAAAACTTTCCGACGGAAAAGAAGATGCTTACTTTTCGCGCGATTTGGTAAAACTTTGCGCCGAAGTTCCATGCGACAAAATAGACGAACTTCTTGCAAACGGCGGAATAAAGTTTAACTACGCCGCCGCGGCGGAAAAATTAAAAACTTTCGGTGCACAAGCTGCCGCAAGACAATACGAATCTCTTGCAGGAATACAAAGCGGTTCCGATGCGGCGGAATCAGAAAGCGGTCTTTCAGGCGCAAAAAGCACAATGCGCGCGCAAAATGCCGCACAAAACGAATTGTCTTTTGACGGTGAAGCAGCTTTGTCTCCGTTGGTGCCGCTTGTAAAAAACAAAGGAAATTACCGCGCATTCCTGCATATCGAAGAATTGACTGACTTTATTGAGCGGATAATCAATTCGGAAGAGAAAATTGCCGCTTTCGATTGCGAAACGGATTCATTGGATACGTTTACGGCAAATCTTACAGGGTTCAGTTTGTGCTGTAAGGCAGGAGAAGCTGTTTATGTTCCGCTTTATTCGTCAAATATCTTTGAAAACACAAACTTTATTCCAAAGGAAGCGGCATTTAAACAATTGGAGCGGCTTTTTAACAATGCTGAACTGTCAATCATTCTTCACAACGGCAAATTCGACCTTAAAACGCTTGTTTCTTCCGGCATAAACTTTACGGGTCAAAAACCTGCATGCACTTTAATCGACACGATGATTGCCGCATGGATGCTCTCCCCCGACAGAACGGGCAGAAGCTCCTATTCGCTTGAATATTTATGTGAAACGAAGCTCGGTATTGCGGGCATTGAATACGACGACATAGTACCTAAAGGGCGGACTTTTGCGGATGTCCCCATAAACGAGGCAACAGATTATGCGGCAGAAGACGCGGATTTTACGTTCAGGCTGTGGCAGAATCTAAAAGCGGAGCTTGAAAAATCGAATCTTTACGAGCTGTTTGAATCAACGGAGATGAAAATAATGCCCGTCCTCATGCAAATGGAACTTGCAGGCATTCATCTTGATTCGGAAATTCTGCATGAATACGATAAAGAACTTGCCGAAGGAATTGCGGCTGCGGAAAACGAGATTTATAAGACCGTCGGACACGAATTTAATATTGCGTCGCCTAAGCAGCTCCAAGATGTTTTGTTTAACGAACGGGGCTTAAAACCCGGGAAAAAGACTAAAACCGGCTATTCAACCGATACGTCCGTACTTGAAGACCTTGCGCTTTACGACCCCGTTCCTAAAATGATTTTGGAATACCGGGAACTTTCAAAACTTGAATCAACATACGTCAGGACGCTGCCGGCATTATGCGATGATTCCGGGCGTATCCACCCTGATTTTATTCAGACCGGCACTGCAACAGGCAGACTTTCATGCCGCGACCCTAATTTGCAGAATATTCCGGTAAAAACGGAAGCCGGCAGAAGAATCAGGAGCGCGTTTACGGCTTCAAGCGGCACGGTTTTAATTTCCGCCGACTATTCACAAATAGAACTTGTTATTCTTGCGCATCTTTCAGGCGATGAAAATATGCATAGTGCATTTTCCGGCGGAACGGACATTCATAAAGCGACCGCCGCGCTGATATTCGGAACGGATATTGACGGAGTTACGCCTGAAATGCGCCGAACCGCAAAAACGATAAACTTCGGTGTAATTTATGGAATGAGCGCTTTCCGTCTTGCAAATTCACTTGGAATCTCGCGCACTGATGCCGCAAAATTTATCGAAAACTATTTTAAAACATATTCGGCAATCAACACTTTTATGCAGAATACCGTACATTTTGCAGAAGAACATGGCTATGTAGAAACGCTGTTCGGACGCAGACGCGCAATAATGAATATCAACAGCCGTAATAAGATGGAAAAAGCGGCGGCGGAACGAGTTGCAGTCAATACGCCGGTGCAAGGAAGCGCGGCGGATATTGTAAAAAAAGCCATGCTCGATGTTTCGTCCGCACTACAGAAAAAAAACAGCAAAGCGCGAATTATTTTGCAGGTTCACGATGAGCTTTTGCTTGAATGTCCCGACGACGAAAATACTCTAAACGAAACAATCGCTTTGGTAAAAGATAAAATGGAAAATGCCGTAAGTTTGACGATACCGCTGCGCGTTTCGATAGAGTACGGCAAAAGTTGGGGAGAGTTCCATTGAGTAAAATTATTTGTGTCGCAGGAAAAATGGCGGCGGGGAAAAATACTGCCTGCAGGCTGCTTGAAAAACGCGGATGGCTTTGCATAGATGCAGATTTACTGGGACACAAAGCGGCTGCCGAAAACGAAGATAAAATTATTGCAGCTTTTGCGCCTTATGCCAAAGCCGTAGGGCTAAGTATTGTTGATACAGGCGGGAACTTAAACCGCCGTGCGCTTGGAGAATTGCTTTTTTCGGATAAAAAATTACTCTGCATACATGAAAGCATTGTCTACCCGGCAATTGAAAAAGCGATGCGCACAATTATCGAGCAAAACCCGAACAAAAGCATCGTTATAAATGCAGCGGTTTTATACAAAATTCCCGATTTAATGCGGATGTGCAGCCTCATAATTTTTATTGATGCACCGCCTGTTTTGCGCCTGTTTCGCGCCCGCCGCCGCGATAAAATGAAATTTGCTTTTATATTGCGCAGATTTATTGCACAAAAAGATATGCTTTTGTCATATAAGATGACGGGCATTCCGCTCTTACGGATAAATAATTTATCTTCCGTTAATAAGTTGGAAGAAAAGATTTTTAGGTCGAATGTCGAGTATTGAAAAACTTTGCTGTGCCTTTCGGCTATGTTCCGTCCGTTGCGCTCTCTACCGAGTTTGCAATGCAAACTCGTCAGCCGCAGTCGAGCTCCTCGCTCGAAACGGCACGCTGCCGGAACGTTACTTTCAGAATAGAATAATTTGATTAAACTCAAATTTATATGGAGAAAATAAAATGAATCAAACGTCAAAGAGACGGGGAATAAAAATGTTAGGCTGTGCTTTATTTTTATTTGCGGCGGCAGTTACGACACAAGCGGCACCCGTTAGGGACTATCGGGCAGAAATGCGCAGGTTTGTACAAGAAATATCGGCTTACTCAAAAAGCAAAAAGTCCGGTTTTATAATCATTCCGCAAAACGGACTTGAAATCATCGTTTCAAAGGAAGGCGGAAGTATTGAAAAAGAATATATCAATTCTATTGACGGGGCAGGACAGGAATCGATATTTTTCGGCTACCCGAAGGACAATTCCGGCACACCTGAAGAAATGACAGAATATCTTTGCTCCTTTTGCGATATTCTAACAGGACAGGGAAAAACGATTCTTTCTATAGATTACTGTTCAGGTAAGAGGCTTATGGACATTTCTTACGCTGTAAATACGCAAAAAGGCTATATATCTTTTGCCGCAGACGACAGACTGCTTACGAACATCCCGAAATATCCAAAATCGCCGTACAATTCAAACTCTGAAAATATAAAATCTCTTAGGCAGGCAAAGAATTTTCTCTACCTCATAAACGGAAATAAGTTTTCTTCAAAAGATGAATTTATCAAATCCGTAAGCGGCACGGATTATGATTTGGTAATAACCGATCTTTTTCAAAATGATACGCCTTTTACTGCCGAAGAAACTGCAAAGCTGAAAACGAAAAATAACGGTGCTTCGCGCCTTTTAATTTGCTACATGAGCATCGGCGAAGCGGAAGATTACCGTTATTACTGGGAAAAGCACCGGCAACACCGCAGACCGTCATGGCTCGACAAGGAGAACTCCGAATGGAAAGGAAATTATAAAGTCAAATATTGGGACACGGAATGGAAAAGCATAATTTTCGGCAGCGATGATGCATATTTAGACCGAATACTTGCAGCAGGTTTTGACGGCGTATATTTAGATATTATCGACGCTTTCGAATATTTTGAGTCAAAACAAAAAATGTAAACGGCTGTTTTAAAGAGTTTTGATTCGTGTAAAGTAAATCTGTCCGGAAATTTCATTTTCAGAACCTGCTGCTTTGCAACGTGATAAAAACAGATTAAAACTTTTGTTTTGACTGATTTAATGTGTTTTTTTTAATTTTATATGATACAATCAGCATAGGTTACAATTAACATTTGGAAAAAATATGAATCCCGATATAGAAAACACTCTTGCGATTATCAATAATTCTCCCGATATATTTTCCAATACGCCGTTCGGCTATGTTCCGGCTTGTGCTCTATCCGGCGGACAAATTTTATGCATAATAATGCGCACATTAAGAAAAATAAATCCCGCGTTCGGTGATTTGAGCTGCAGAACGACATTTATAGCATCATCAATCGTAAGCCGAGGTGTTGACGATAATCGTCTTTCCTTGAAAAACATAATAATGATTTCGCTGCTGCATCTTGCAGGCGATTATCACTTTTTCGGTGAAAATAAAGTTACGCACGAAAGTCTCACATCAAAAGAAATCAACCGCGATTATCTTTATGCCTATCATTACCTTAAAACGATGACTCCGCTTGGAGAAATTGCGAAATTCGCTCTATTTTACGATACAAAATACAATCCCGAAGTAGCGCAGAAAGTCAGTCAAATCGAATACGCTTCCGTTGTCTTCGCTTCCGAAAAAATCGCACAGCTCATAAAAATGCGCGGCACCGATTATACAGCGGAAGACCTTGAGCGGCTTGGATTGGAAAAATATAATTGTAAATATACCGATATTTTTAAGCGGCTGGATTCCGACCGGCACATATCATCCGCATTTACGGACGATACTTATCTTTCAAAATTGGAAGAATTGTTCATGACTATTGAATTCACCAATGAGGAAACATTTTTGCTGATTAAACTCATGGTGTATTTAATGGATTTTAAGAGCACTTATACGGTTACGCATACAATTCATATGTCCTACTACGCAGTCATACTGGGTGAACTGTTCGGTTTATCTGAAAAAGAACTCAATGAACTTTTTACAGCCGGTCTTTTGCATGATATAGGAAAGATGGCAATTCCCAATTCCATACTTGAATCGACCGGCAAACTTGCTCCGTGGGAATATACGCTTATGAAAAAGCATGTACTTGAAACGGAAGAAATAACAAAAGGAATCGTTCCGGAAAAGATTGTCAATATTGCAGTACGTCATCACGAAAAACTTGACGGTTCGGGTTATCCCTACGGACTATCGGAAAAAGACCTCAGTTTGCAGGAAAGAATTCTTGCGTGTGCGGATATTTTTTCTGCGTTGATAGACGAACGCTCTTATAAAGAACATCTTCCAAAAAATGTAGTAATTTCAATATTCAAAGGGATGGTGGAAAAACACCAGCTTGATGCAAAAATCTGCCAGTGTCTTTTTGATTATTATGAAGAGATTTGGTACAGATGCTCGCTGTACAGTGCACATCTGGGAGCACCTCTCGGCACTGTCGAAATAAGCTTTTACGAAGAATATGCAAACGAACTTAACGACGATATCGGAGAGCTTGAAGAAGCAGTCTAAGTCTGCTGTTTTTTTACAAAATCCGCCCGCATTTTATACGACTTCGCTATGTGAGACGGCATCCGATTTGCGCGTTGCAGCATCGCTCCATTCAATCGTTTTTATCATAATTATGCCTGGTTATGATTTTTTGCTTCTATCTAAAAATATAGATAATCGAACTTAATCCGACAATCATGGAAGTATTCTCAAGAAATGGAAGGCACCACCGATTTATCACGTGCAGTTATGTATATTGAAAATATATGATATATTACAGAGACTAAATGTCGAGTTTTGAAAAACTTTGCCATGCTTTCGATGAGAACTTCGTTCGCTGCGCTCACTGACGAGTTTGCAATGCAAACTCGTCAGCCGCAGTCGAGCTTTTTTTGCAAACTTGAAGTTCAGGATACTGCTCACTTGCAGACGGCAGATGTATTAAAAACACGAATATAAACTTTTATAAGAGGTAATATGAAAACTTTAGTAATCGGCGGAGCGGGTTATATCGGAAGTCATGTTGTAAAACAGCTTATGAAATGCGGGCACAGCGTTACGGTATTCGACAATTTATCGAGCGGGCTTAGACAGAATTTGTTCAAAGAAAACGGATTCATATACGGAAATATTTTAATTCCGGAGGATTTGGATGCAGCTTTTGCGGAAGGTTTTGACGCTTTTATTCATCTTGCGGCGTTTAAAGCGGCAGGGGAATCAATGATTGTGCCTGAAAAATATTCGGTGAACAATATAACAGGAACGCTCAACATATTAAATTCTGCGGTAAAGCACGGCTGCAAAAATATGGTATTTTCATCATCGGCGGCAATATTCGGAGAACCTAAATACCTCCCGATAGATGAAGCGCACCCGAAAAATCCTGAAAATTATTACGGTTATACGAAACTTTCCATAGAAGAATTTATGGAATGGTATTCAAAGCTGCGCGGACTCCATTTTGCAGCCTTGCGTTATTTTAACGCGGCAGGCTACGATATTGACGGCGAATTGTTCGGACTTGAACAAAATCCGGCGAATCTTCTGCCGATTGTTATGGAAACCGCAATCGGAATGCGCAAAGAGATGAAGATTTTCGGGGACGATTACAACACACCGGACGGAACTTGTATCCGCGATTATGTTCACGTTTCGGATCTTGCAGACGCGCACGTAAAAGCATTGGAATATATTTCAAAAACCGGAGAGAATCTGAAACTCAATCTCGGAAGCGAAACCGGTACTTCCGTAAAAGAAATTGTAGAAGCTGCACGGCGCATTACGGGAAAACCGGTTCCTGCAGTAATAACGGAACGACGTGCAGGCGATCCTGCGAACCTTGTTGCATCTTCTTCCGAAGCACATAAAAAAATCGGCTGGACGGCAAAATATTCAGATACGGATACACTTATCCAATCAACATGGGACGCTTACCGAAAATTCAACACCTTGCACAGCAAGACAGATAATCAATAACCGTTTTAGAACGCCTCCGGCTGTTGCATCGTCTTGTGGAGTCCTTTGGCAGAGCAAGGCGGACAGGATGAATTTGTCTTACGGACATAACTTTGTCCTCTGTCCGCTTGCAGTTTTGGTTGGGCGGCAGAGAAATTCCCCCTAAAGACTTAATTGAGCCTCCGCCCACCCAAGTTTGCCTTCGGCAAACTTGCATAAAAACCTTCGGATAAAACCCCATCTCCGCAAAATCAATTC
>CAUUGI010000061.1:0-12110 GCA_963544675.1 uncultured Treponema sp. | reverse complement strand
CTTTGAAAGAGCACCACAATGTGATTTCAAAAAATCCTAAAGACTACAAGCAAAACTATTATGTCGTAAACGAAGAAAACTATCTGCTTGCGATTTACAGAGGAAAAGATGAAAAAGGAAAGGACGTTTCAGACTACAAAATTTGCAATCTGCTTGACGCTGTAAAAAGCAGACAGAACAAGACTGAACTCTATCCTGATTTTAAAGAGAAAAAAGGCATCGACCTGCAATTGTACAAAGTCTTGAAAGTCGGAAAAATAGTGATTCTTCAAAACGACATTCAAGAAGATGTGTTTGCCTTGCCTAAAGAAAAACTTTGGAAGCGGATGTACAGAATCGCAGGGCTTGCAACTTCAGGAAAAGATGTTTATATAAAACTAGTACACATTGTAAGCGCGAAACCTTGGGAATATATGAAAGGTGAAAAAGATTTGAATGCAGGTATAGAATGTCTTCGTTATTTACAATCAAATTTCAAGGGACTTGTTGAAGGTCAGGACTTTGCCGTTTCTCCAATAGGAGAAATCATACGGAAGTGAGATTTTTCAAGATAGGAAGATTTCCTAACAAGAATGCAAAAGTTTGCTTATAAAGAAAAATCCCCCGACAAAAAGCGTTGGGAGATTTTTTTCAAGAAAATTACAATATCGCTTCTGCTTTTCAAAAATAGCTCTCTCGGTACAAGAAGTTGTGGCGTTAAAACCGTTCGCCCGAAAAGACCTTCCTCTTGTAGATTTACAAGGCGAAAGCCTGTTTTCACAGAAAGTTGACAATCTTATTTTGTAGAAGTGATTTTTTCTTTCAGTTCTCCATACCATTCTTTTGGAGCAAGTTGACTTTCCTGTATCTCCTGGAAAAGTTTATAGAGTTGCGGATATTTCACGCCATTTCTAAGCACCTGTTCATAGACGCCTAAGAAGCAGAGCTACAAAAGTCAATATCATAAATTGCAATGCAGTATTATATTTACGCTAACAGTTTTTCCAAACTTTCCGATGCTTTTCAATCCATGCAAAACTTCTCTCTACAACCCATCGCTTTGGAATAACTTTAAAAGTATGCATTTCATTGCGTTTGACTACCGATACATCTATCTGTTCTCCTAAAAGAGCTTTTACTCCATCAGTAAACAGTTTTCCATATTTAAAATAACTTCAGGCAGCATACGCCGTTGGCAGCCGCTTTTCAACAGATATAGTATGGCGCAAAATTACTTCAGATAAATCTAGTTTTCTCGGAGCGGTCTTTTTACGCCCGATTTCTAATATTGATCGGAGCTGTTCAAATTGCTCTTTCGTTATGTCGCTTGGATATTTCTTTTTCATTCTTTTTTTATAGCATATTTCTGAGAGTTTAAACAGCTTCTTAGGCAAGCCCTATACTTTCTTGCCGAAACAGCAGCGAGCGGCAGACTGAATTGCATCCGTAAAACCCGGTTTCTCGTTTTTAAACTTATTTCTACGCTCCGTAAATATCGTTTTTGTTTTTACTCGTGCGGAGGGTTTCATACCCCGATGCTCTGCGTCGGAGTTGTTGATTGTGCAATTCTTGACGCTTCGTATCCAAGTTTTATACTATTTCCATGCGCAGTTTTAATGCAATTTCTACGTCTCTTCTATAAAACTAAAATTGCAAAAGAGGTTCGAAATGAAAAATATAATCGAATGGGTAATTTTTACCGCCGTGATGACACTGATATTCTCTTTGATGAAAAAGAGTAAGAAAAAAGATTTGGAATGCAGCACCGGAAATATATTGAAATTGCCGTTGTATGTACTTTTTATAGGTCTCATTGATTTTCTTTTGTTTTTCTCCATCGCTTTATTTTCAAATATTTTTCCGAACGGAACGGAATCCGCTTTGACCACGACACTTTTCATAACATTTTCTATTTTGGGCTTGCTCCTTGTATATATGTATTTTGTTGAGAAATATACTTACGATGAAAATGAAATTATCTACAGGAAAATAACTTTCAGAAAAACGAAAATTGAATGGAAATCAATAGACAACGTGAGTTACTCAGCCGGAATGCAGTGGTTTGTAATAAAATGCAGTAACGGGGAGAGAGGATATTTTTCTGTAATGTTGAAAGGATTTAAGCCTTTTTCAAAGATGATTTTACAAAAAGTTCCCCATAATAAAATGAATCATAAAACGCTTGAAACTCTTGATTTGATAAGTAATGGAAATGTTGTAGGAAGTATGTAGCATAAAAACCGCATTTTTACCGTTCGCCCCGCCCTTTACTTCCGCCAATAATCCGGCAGGAAAAATATTATCATTGTGTACAGCTCCAAGCGTCCGGCGAGCATGGCAAAGCAATACCACCACTTTAAAAGCGGCGGCAGAAAACCGTAATTACAGCTGGGACCGAGCGCGCCGAATGCGGGACCGACGTTTCCGACCATAGAAAGAGAGCCTGTAAATGCTGAAAATAAATCCAAGCCTGCAAAAGTACCTGCAAGGGCGGTCAGTAAAACCAAAATCCCGTAAACGAACATAAATGCTGCAACGTTGAATACAACATCCTTTCTGCCGGGCGCACCGTTTAAGCGGATCGCAAATACGCCGTGCGGGTGCAGAATCTTTTTTGCTTCGTTTCCGAATTGCTTGAACAAAATCACCCAGCGGATAACTTTTACACCTCCGGATGTTGAACCGGACGAGCCGCCGATAAAAAACAGCAGCAGAATAAAAAATTGTGCATACGGCGGCCACAACGTATAGTCGGCGGTCGCAAATCCCGTCGTTGTAATAATTGAGGCGGTTTGTAAAGATGCGTACCTCAGCGCAGTTGCAAAACTTCCGTACACTGACTTTATGCTAAGCGTCAGCGCAAGAACAACAACCGCGATAATTACAAGATAGGCTTTAAATTCCGAGTTGTGCCGGATTTCTGCAAAATCACGTGTAAAAGCGTAGTAATATAGACTAAAGTTTACACCTGCAATAAACATAAACACCGTGCAGATTACATCTACCGCTGCTGAATTATACGCACCCACGCTTGCATTCCGGGTTGCAAAACCGCCGGTGCCGAGCGTAGCAAACGCATACGAAAGGGAATCGATGAAATCCATGCGGCACAAAAGAAGCAAAACAGTTTGAAGCGCGGTCAAGGCAAAATAAATAATCCACAGAAGTTTTGCAGTCGTCGCTATTTTAGGAGTAATTTTGCCTTTTTCCGGACCGGTAGTTTCCGCTTTTATAAGTTGAAATCCGCCGATTCCCAAAAGCGGCAGCAGAGCGACGGTAAGTGCAACAATTCCCATTCCGCCCAGCCAATGCGTCATACAACGCCAAAGATTCATACATCGTGGAAGCGCTTCAACATCGGAAAGAATCGTTGCGCCGGTCGTTGTAAAACCGCTTACACTTTCATAAAAAGCATCGGTAAACGAGGGGATCGCACCGCTTACATAAAGCGGCAGCGCACCGAAAAGGCTTGTAAAAATCCACGCACACGCGACGACGACAAACGTACTGCGGAGAGTAAGATTCATCTTGTATTTTCTGAACGGAATATTAAACAGAAGGACGGATAGCCAGCTCGCCGCCATAGGAATTACAAACGGCAGAATGCAGCCTGTTTCTCCGCAGGCAAAGGCTGTAATAATCGGAACGATAAATGAGGTGCCTACAATGCCCAGCAGAACCGATATTATTCTTAACAAAGTAATTATCATGGCAAAACCGCCTGTAAAATCAATCGACCTGTTCCGAAACGAAAATTTCCGGACAGACCTAATCTATTTGTTGGAATTCCCGAAGAACTCAAGAACTTTGACGCTTTGCTCCGCGTCCGCGATAAGCACAAGATGGTCGCCGGTTGCAAATACGGTTTCTCCGTTGACGATTTCATAATCATCTTTGCCCGCGTGTCGTACAAGCAGCACAAGAAATTTGCCCGGCGCAGAGAGGTCGCGCATTTTCTGTCCGTTGACTTTTGACGCGGATGACAACTCGCATTCGATGATTTCAAAGTCGCCGTTCGTTACCGTATGAATCTCTTTTACGGATTTTCCGCGCATATGACTCATGATGGAATCGACAACGACATCTTTTAAGGCGACTGTAACGTCAATTCCGAGTTTTTGCGCAATCGAACCGAATGCGGAGCTGTTTACCAGCGCGATAGACTGTTTAACACCGAGCGATTCAAGATACGCGGCAAGAACCATGTTCATTTCATGGTTATGTGTCGCGCAAATCGCAAGATCGAACGACGGAATGCCTTCTTCCTGCAAAAAAATCTCATCCGCCGCGTCTCCCCTGCAAACACTTGCTTCGGGAAAACGTTCCGACGCATTTTTTGTAAGCTGGTCATCCTTATCGATGATGACGACTTTTTGCGCGGCTTTGCGAGAATTCGCCCCGAAAAATTTAAGCAAACCGTTTCTATGCGGCTCGATAATTTTATCTGCAACGAGAGTCCCTATTCTTCCCGCTCCGATAATTGCGATTTTCCGCAGTTCCTGCTGTTTAGAGCCGCATAATTCAAGAATTTTCGGAACATACTCTTTTTTACTCAAGATTCCGAGCGTGCAACCCGCAAAAATCTCTGTAGCACCGGTAGGAAGCGACGGTTTTCCGTCAAACTCGATGTACGACACCAACATGGGAATATCCGTTACATTTTTAAGCTCAAAAAGTTTTGAACCGGCAATCGCACTTCCTTTCATCACCGTTACACGCGAAATCTGCATTTGCGAATCGCCGAACGTTACAACATTACTCACCGCACCGCTTTCCACCGCTTTTACAATTGCGTCCGCAGCTTCAACATCCGGGTGAATCATAAAATCGATGCCGTAAAGCGGACGGTGCTTTCCAGTAAAAGTATTTGCGTGCGTTTTCCGCGCCGCCGCCGTATTTACGTAGTATGCGTAATTGCGAACGCGGGCGATTTTTAATATTTCAGGATAAACAGAATCGACAAGCGAACAAGTTATCATATTCACTTCATCGTTGCTTGTAAGGCAGACCAGAGCGTCCGCTTTTGCAATACCGGCTTTTTCAAGCGTCTCAAGATTATTCCCGTCTGCCGTAATAACGGTGCAATCAAGTCTGTCAGCCGCATGACGCGCAATTTCTTCATCGTTCTCTATTAAAACGACATTGTGTTTTTCATTTACAAGAAGCTGCGCAAGCTGTACGCCTGTAAAACCTGCGCCTGTAATTACAATCCGCATATTGGTCCCGTTTGATTTCGTGTTTTATTTTGAGTCTGAATCCTGCTTTTCCGATTCGGATATTTCTTTTGTCAATTTCGACTTTCCTTTCGTTCCGATTGCAATAGCCGAAACGACTGCCGCCGAAACAAGCAATGCCGCCGCCGCTTCCATCATTGCACCCGGCAAAACAAGCCCCATGATTACCAGAAAACCTTTTCCACCCATCGCGGCTAAAGTTTGCGTATTCAGAAACACATAAAGAGAAGCGATTACCGCAACAGTATGCAGTAAGGAACTTAAAAATGCACTGACAGCCGCGTTTATCGCTTTAGGAACACGCGGAATAAGTCCCAGCATAGCAAAAAATCCGTAAGCGGCAAATCCGAAAATCAAACGCGGCAAAACGGAGCACTGCGGATACTTAAAAAGCGGATCCAGCACTCCGCCGGGATTTGCAGCCGCATTTATAAGACTTGTAAGACCGAACACAAGGCTTGTAACGATTGCGCCCGGAAGCCCCGCAAGAGCTGCCGCAAGTACGACAGGAATATGCATTATCGTCAGTGAAATAGTCGGATTTATTTGAATATATCCGAGGTGCAATCCCGGAATCCCCATTAAAATTATAAGCGCACTGAACGCGCCGGTAATTGCAATTTTTCTGTTTCTGCTATGTATCACAGCAGTTGATTGAATTTGCATATAAGCCTCCCATATTTTTATCGTGTTTTCTTAATTGGGCGGATAGTAACACAGATAACACGGATATTCAAATGCGGAATTTTTTCGCTCATGACGATTCTTGTCAGAGCCTTGTAAAACCGACAAGCCTACTCACCGCAAAGACTTGTGTTATTACCTCGTTCCCCCGCGCAAGTAAAAGAGTTTTCTTAAAGTAGAAATTGAAGCGTCTATGGAATTTTTTAGTTAAATAGGTCGAATGTAGAGTTTTGAAAGACTTGTTTAAGTTATGATATGCTTTCGGCGAAATTCCATCCGCTTAGCCGCAGTCGAGCTTTTCGCACGAAACGGCACCTCGCCTGCGCACAGACGATGCTTATTTCAAAACTCTTCATTTTGTTGGAGCCGGAAAGAGTTGGAAAATTTCGAGTTTTTTCAAAACTCGAAATTGAGCCTAAATAAAAAAAAGCACCGGAATCGGTGCTGCTTGGAGATAATCGGACTCGAACCGACCACCTGCTGATTGCGAACCAGCCGCTCTACCAGATGAGCTATATCCCCAGATTAGGCGGAGTATACTACAAAGCACTTAAAATTTGCAATAGGGCAGGTATTTCGTAAATTGAGTTTATGCGGAGCGTGCGTCCGGGTACTGAGGGCTTTTCTTTTGTTACTGCGTCTGCGCATTTGTTGAGCGGCTTACCGTTTTTGTTCCCGACTAAAACAGCTGTTCCGCCCAAAGCTTCGAATCCGTCCGTGTATTTGCGCATATCGTCAAAAAATACCGTATCCTCAATAGTGCCTCCGCATTTATTCAGCGCAGTAAAAAATGCAGACGGGTACGGTTTACCCTTTAAATTGCAATCGCGGATATCGCAAACATCATCGAATAAATCATGAATCTTCAATTTATTTAATACACGTTCTGCGTGTTCTCGCGGTGAATTTGTAAATATTGTTTTCGGAAGAGAAACTAAAGAAATCAACTGACGAAGATTAGGATCAAACTGCAACTCATCCGCTTCGTTTTCAGGATGAACTGAAGCAAAATAGCGTTCGGTATCTTTAAGTCCTTCGTGTTGCAGCCATTCAAGAGTTGTAGAAAAATTGGCGATATTTTTTTCACGAATTTTAACAGCTTCTTCAACGCTCGTACTAAAAAAATCTGCAACACATTGCATCATGCGCTCAGATATGCCGGAATCCATTTTTGCTGTGCAGGGATAAAGTGTGTTATCCAGATCAAATATCAAGTGCTTAATCGTCATGCGTTTATTCTATATTATAATAATGAGAATTGACAGCCTGATTTCTGAACTATAGAATAAAAAGACATACACCAGACAGGAAAATCCGGATTTATTTGAATTTCAGAATCAATGTGATTATTCTTGCTTATTTCTCCAGAGGTTATTTTTATGAATAAAAATTTAAAAGACATTTACGGAAAATATTTTAAAGAAATGCTTACTATTTCCCGCGCACCCGCAAAGATTGATGAAACAAATGTCTACCAAGAAGCAAATCCCGACCTTCGTAAGTATATGGATGTTATGCTTTCCGAAAATTTTATGGAAGGTTCCGGTCTCGGTGCGCCTGAAAATTTTAAAGCTTTTTATGATGCCGTCCAATCCGGCAAGCGCGGTCTTATACTCATGGAACATTATACGAATTTGGATTTGCCGGCGATTCTTTATCTCTTGGATAAACACGGTGAAGAATGGTCAAAGGATTTTTCAAAAAAAATTGTTGCGGTTGCAGGAATGAAATTAAACGAAGCAAGTCCGATGGTGCGTATTTGGGCAGAAGGCTTTACCCGCGTTGTAATATATCCGACTCGCAGTCTTAATAAAGTAGGCGAGGAAGATTCCGTTTCCGAAGAAAAGAAACTTGAGGAAGAAAAAAAAGCACGCAAAATCAACCTTGCCGCCATGCACGCGATGGATGACTGCAAAAGACGCGGACAGATTATACTTGTTTTCCCAAGCGGTACACGCTATCGTCCCGGTCAACCGGAAACAAAACGTGGACTTCGTGAAATAGACAGCTACTTGCGGCTTTTCGATATTATGATTTTGGTAAGCGTGAACGGCAACTGCCTTAGAATCAATGAATCAAATCCCGATGATATGCTTGCAGACATTCCCGTAAAAGATAAAGTGATACTTACCGCAAGTCCCGTAATCGATTGTAAAACTTTCCGCAAAGAAGTGTTAGATTCTCTGCCGCCTGACACAGCGGAACCGAAACAAAAAACCGTTGACAAGGTAATGCAAATTCTTGAAGAACAGCATGAAGCCGTAGAAAAAAATAGGCTTTAAGTGCTTTTGAAAAAAAATCTATTTATATCTTTGTTTTAAACCGCAAACGGGTTTGACCCGTTTGTCGGTTTTGGAAACTGTGTTACGGCTTTTTTTACGCATGTGCATAAGTCTTTATTTCTTCAAGTTGGGGAGCAAGTTCCAATTTGGCATTTCGAATATCTATGTCATTCTGCAATGACATAAAATATCCGTCGGACACTCCGAAAAATTTTGCAAGACGCAGAGATGTATCTATGGTAATTTTCCTGCGGTTATGGAGAATATCCTGAATGCGGGAAGTTGGAACGTTTATTCCTTTTGCAACTTTATAGGCAGAAAGACCAAGAGGAATGAAAAATTCTTCGTTAAGGATTTCTCCCATTGCAGGTGTTTTAATATAATCTGACATAGTTTGCTCCTAGCGGTAATACATAATTTCTACATCATAATAATGCCCGTCTTTTTCGGTAAAACAGACACGCCACAGATCATCTATACGGATTGAATGCTGACCTTTTCTGTTTCCAACAAGTTGTTCAAGATGATTGCTCGGCGGCACAAAAGCATTTTCTTTATTTTCTTTCAATAAATGTACTGTATACATTAACAATCTGAAAGTATATTTCGGCAAACCAATAAAATCTTTATTTGTTATTTTCTTTATTGAATTTGTAAAATAATAATTTGCGGTAATATCCGGAATCTATTTATATCTTGCCATTAAAATGATGTTCCGCTTTTTAAGCGATGAAACCGTCTAAAAAATTTTGACGTTTAGACGGTTTATTTTGTGCATAGCTTTAAAAATCGACCTGTCCTTAAGTTGAACTTCCCGAACAGGTTTGATGGCAAGAATTTGCAGGAAAATATATTATATGTTAAAATAACAACGTATTTAAAATTAGAGGAGATGTTTACCGGCTATAGGAAATCCTGTCTTATCTTATGTAAAATGCCGAAAAATAATATATCAAACATTCTCTCGATTTATCTTACGATTATAAAACTTGCGGAATAAAAATGAAATGGAATATCAATTTTGATTTAGTTGCGTTTTCTATGATACTGATGATTTTCATAATCTACAGTTCATACAAACAGATTTCTACGCGCTCCAAACGTCTTTATAAATCCCTTCTTCTTGTTGCACTCGCGTCTACAATTACGGATATTATGAGTGCAGTTGCAGCCAGTTATATTACAAATCCGTACACTTTTTTAAGTTATGCAACGCATATTATTCATTTTCTTGTGCAGGGACTTGTCCCTTGTATGTACTGTATTTTTACTTATTCAATGATTTATGAAACAGGCAGACTTACACTTAAACGCCGTCTTGTTATAATTCTGCCATATTCAATAACAATGCTGTTGGTTCTAACAACTCCCGTAACTAATTTTGCATTTAAATTTGATGAACAAGGAAATTATTTACGCGGTTGGGGGCAAATCGGCACCTACGGTTGTGCAGCGTTCTATATATTCACAAGCTGCATCATAATAATGAAGAATCTTAGGGTTATCACACGGCTGCAAAAAATCGCTGTGCTTTTTTATACGATAGAATGCTTTACGTTAAGCGCAGTGCAAGTTTTTTGGTCATATTATTTACTTCAGGAAATTGCGATTGCATTTGCAATGCTCTTTACATATCTTACAATGCAGAATCCTCTGGAATATGTTGACATAGACATGAAAACATATAACCGAAGCCTATTTATGAAAATAGTGAATAATTTTATAGCGAACAGAGAAACATTTTCGATTATATGCACGCAGATAGAAGGTTTGCACTATATAAACGAAAAATTCGGAATGGAAAACGGAACAGACCTTTTAGCGGAAGTGCCGGAATTTTTAAGTGAAAACTATGCTTCGAATAATATTTTCCGAATAGGTCCGACGAGGTTTGCAGTCGTACTTCCCGGTGAAAAAGATTATATGGAGCTGAACGAAAAAGTCATAGAACGATTTGGAAGACCATTTAAAATCAATAATATCGATGTAAAATTACAAGTCTATTTGAACTGCATTTCTTATCCCAGACATGGGACTTCTTTGTCGGATATTCTTGATATAATCAGCTATTCTTTAAAAGATGTGTACGGCACCAAGAAAAACAGCATAGTCGTCGGCAATAAAGAATTGTTTTCAAAAATGCACAGACAAATGAATGTTGAGCAAGCCGTTTCGAATGCTGTTGAAAATCGCTCTTTTGAAGTTTTTTATCAACCGATTTTCAATATAACCGCAAAAGCATACACAAGCATGGAAGCATTGATTCGTATCAATGACCCTTCGCTTGGATATATTTCGCCGGAAGAATTTATTCCTATGGCAGAAAAAAACGGCGATATTCTTCCCATCGGAGAAATTGTTTTAGAAAAAGTATGCCGGTTTATTAAGTTGAATCATCCTGAAGAATACGGGATTGATACAATTCACGTAAATTTAAGCGTTGTTCAGTGTATGCAGGAAAATATTTCCGAAAAACTTTTAAGTATAATCGACCGTTATGAAATTCCGCATAGGATAATTGATTTTGAAATAACGGAAACTGCTGCGGTAAACAGCGGCGAACAGCTAAATATTCTTATGAAAAAATTAAACAAGCGGGGAATACAATTTGCTCTGGACGATTACGGTACAGGCTACAGCAATCAGGCAAGCATAATGGAATTCCCGTATTCTACAGTAAAATTGGATAAATCGATTATTTGGGCATCTCAAACCAGCGAAAAAGCCGCTGTTTCTTTAAAACACACAATAGCTATGCTCAAAGAATTAAAAATGTCCGTACTTGCAGAAGGAGTTGAAACGGAAGCGCAGATAAAATATCTTGCAGGAATGGGTTGTGAATTCTTTCAAGGATATTTTTACAGTACTCCCGTATCGGAAACTGAGATTTTATCTATACTCAAAAATAACATCGCAAAAACCGGCACCGCAGATTGATGCGGATTACACACCGTCTTGCCTGTCACCTTTATTAGCTGATACAGATGTCATAAGTGTAGCTCTGTTTCGTCCTGTAGTTTCCGCTTACGGAATCAAGACAATCATTCTCGTAACCAAGCACATTACCTACTGCATCAAAATGATAACTTATATTCTGAAAGTTCCGTCTATTCAATTAAAGAGAATTATGAACCTTCCTTAGTTTCTGCTGCGGCGGAAGGATTGGACTCAATAAAGCTCACTCTTTCCGTTAAGCTCGGACTTGAAACAAGTGAATCTTCTAACAAGTTTGTATTAAAATCAGACGACGGTGTTTCGGAAATTATTGTTGCCGATGTAAAAAATTACGCTTACAAAGACAGTTCAGACCGCAGCCATAATTTTGCCGATACGCTGTATATAAAACTCGGCAGCAATCTTGACGCTTCTAAAAAATGGTTCATAAGCCATCCAAAATTCAAGCCTGACGCAGGCGTAGAAGTGGGAATGGTGGTTGCAATCAAAAAGCAGTACGGTGATTATGAATATTCGGGAACGGATTTAGGCGTTACAATCAGCGGAAGCACCGCTTCGTTCAAAACTTGGGCACCGTTGGCAAGCGATGTTAAACTTTTGCTTTTTGCGAACTCTACCGCGCTTGAAACACCTGCAGAGACTAAGCAGATGACAAAAGATGATAAAGGAATATGGTCACTTTCCAATGTATCTATTGGTTCATACAACTATTACAAGTTTAGGATTACAAATAACGGTGAGACAAATGACGTTTGCGATATTTACGCTAAATGTGCCAGCGCGGATTCCGTTGCGGCACAGATTGTAGATATAAATGATGCTATGTCCGCAATTCCTACCGGAGCGCAGTACGGTAAAAAAGAATACTATAAAAATCCATTCGGCAATGACGGAACGCAGACAAAGTCTTACACCGATGCGGTTATTTACGAAATGCACATCCGCGACTGGGCAAAAGCGGAAAACACTTCCAATA
>CAUUGI010000060.1:0-12186 GCA_963544675.1 uncultured Treponema sp. | reverse complement strand
CAAAAATTGCAGCGTTTGTGCTGTATCTGGGATTTATGGTCGTTATCGGACTTCGTTACATGAGCAAAAATAATTCCGCGCTGGACTTTTTTTTGGGCGGCAGGCAGATAGGGCCGTGGATGACGGCATTGAGCGCGGAGGCATCCGATATGTCAGGCTGGCTTTTGATGGGATTACCGGGGCTTGCGTATCTCGGCGGCATGAAAGAGGCATTTTGGACGGCAACGGGACTGGTCGTCGGCACGTACTTGAATTGGCTGATTGTCGCAAAGCCGCTTCGCAAGTGCACGATTGCATTCGGAGACTCGATTACGATTCCTGAATTTTTGACGAACCGCTTTAAAGATAAATCACACGTGCTTGCGGCGATTTCAGTTGTCTTTATCGCGCTCTTTTTTACGATTTATACAGCGTCGGGTTTTGTAGCGTGCGCAAAACTCTTTAATTCCGTGTTCGGACTGCCCTACTACGCCGGATTGACAATCGGTCTTGTCGTTATTTTATCGTATACGATTCTAGGCGGCTATCTTGCGGTATGCGCTACTGATTTTATTCAGGGGACACTGATGTTTATCGCGCTAATTATTACAACTTCCGTGATGATTGCAGTTTTAGGAGGCCCTGCCCAAGCATTCGAAAAGGTGAATAATTTCGCCGCGCGCGCGATGGCGGGGGACTTCGGCGATATAATGAAGGAAAAGTTTATTGCAAATCAAAGCTACAGTGCGGTTTCGGCGATTTCGGCGGCGGCGTGGGGGCTAGGCTACTTCGGAATGCCGCACATTCTCGTCCGCTTTATGGGAATTCGCTCGAACACGGAGATAAAACTTTCGCGCCGTATTGCAACGGTCTGGGTTATCACGGCATTCGTGGGCGCGGTAGTTGTCGGTTCTACGGGAACGGCGTATCTTTCAGGCGTTTTGACTCCTGAGATGGCGGAAACGGTGTTCAGCGCGTCGATGCAGCAAATGTATCCTTCCTTTGTCGCGGGACTTTTCTTATGCGCAATCCTTGCCGCCGCAATGTCGACTGCCGACTCACAACTTTTAGTCGCTTCATCCGCATTCAGCCGCGACGTGTACAAGGGACTGCTGAAAAAAGACGCAAAAGAAAAGGAAGTTCTCAACGTAAGCCGCATAACGGTGTTTGTGATTGCGGCAGTCGCATTCATCATCTCGCTCAATCCGAAAAGCTCGATTTTCAGCTTGGTAAGCTATGCTTGGGCAGGGTTCGGCGCGGCTTTCGGGCCTGTCATATTGCTTGCGCTATTTTGGCGAGGCATGACGCGGAACGGTGCACTTGCCGGTCTTATCGCAGGCGGCGTTACCGTCATCGCATGGCGCAACCTCAAAGGCGGCGTGTTTAATATATACGAAATTCTGCCCGGCTTTTTCGCCTGCTTAATCTTTGCTGTTGCATTCAGTTTGTTGCAGAAGAACAAAGACGCAGAGATGCTTGAAGAGTTCGATAAGTATAAAAATATGGCTGATTAATGGAGCTGCTTCTGCCTCAAACTTTATGCCTTTTTATGCCGATAATTAAAAAAGATTAAAAGCACGGTTACAAATGTTTCTCTTGTATTAACTGTTTTTAAGAATCCTGTTATTATTCGGGTACAGGTGTTTAATTTAGAAATATTAACACCGGCTTGGCTTTGGAGTTTACGTGAAATCCGGAATAAAGATTGCTGTAAGTTTAATCATAACAACCGTGCTTTTTGCCGCCGTTACAATCGCCTCATCATTCGGGCTGTTTGCTTCTATAGAAAGAACGTTTTATGAACCTGCAAAATTAAAAATAATCCGAGCAAAACTGGATGCAACTGCCGATTACAGCAATGAATATATAGATAATCTGCTTTCGTATTTTGGCGAATCCGACGGCTTTATGGCGGACTCCGCAGTGCAAGATTTTACGGAAAAGTCCACTCCGGATTCTGCAATCGCTTCCGTATACAAGCTGATGGAAAACGTACCTGCATTAAGCGGAATCCGTATTGTCGGTTCGGAAGGCAGGAGAGTATATTACAGCTATTTTAAGACGGATTCACGAACAGACGGTCAAAGAAAAAATTATGCTGATTACGATTCTCTTAGAACTCAATCCGGCAGAGCGGAAATTTCATACCCGCTTATAAATGCGGCTAAAGATTCAAATAATTCCTCGCCTACAATCTTTTTTGACGATATTGACCAGCGAATTTTATTTTCATACCCATTAAAAAATGGAGATAACTCATTCAGCGTAATTTTTTATGTAAATCCGCTGGATTTTAAACTTTATCTTGTTACAAAAAAACTCATCGCAATCAATGAAAATATAAGACTTGCGGCTTCCGATAACGGTTCTTTAGGCGGATTTATTTACGGGCTCCCTGAAATCGGAGCCAATATGCTTATTCCAAGTATAATAAAAAATTGGAATGAAAAATCACTCGGCCCTGATGAGCTTGTAGCATTAAAAAATTCCGGCGGAGCGGCTTCTCAAGATGATTCCTGGAGCCTTATCTCAAGCTATAAAGGAAAATATGCGGCAGTTGCGGGAATTTATCCCGCAAACATATTATCTCTGCCCTATTACGTTAGAATTCTGCTTTTCATTTGTGCGTTTATTACTGCCTGTCTTATCATTCTTATGGTTTTCAGCCTAAAAAAAGATGACGATGTAGTGATACGCAATACGATTAAACGCTTCCAATTTGAACTCTTAAACGATTTTTTTGAAAAAGATATGGAAAGGCAGCAAATTGCCGGAATGCTTGAAGCGCAAAAGGATGGGCTTTCTGCAAAAATAAAAAAGAGTTTAGGAGCGCGCGGAAAAAAATACGGCAAAGAACTTGATGTAATGCTTGACCGAAGTTGGTCGGATATTATAAGTGCTTTATCCGGCGGAAAAGCATATTCCGTGCAGCCTATCAAGCCCGATATTGATATGACGGAAATACGCCGTATGTTCGAAGAACTTTTACAAGGCGCAAACCTGCACACATCTTCGGCTTCTTCGGCAAATATTCCTGTACAAGGTAAAAATTCATCAGACGGCTCTTCTGTAGATGATGTAGAAGAACTTGAAGATGCAGAGCCTGTTGAAGATTTAGACAACGTAGAAGATTTGGAAGAAGCGGAAGCTATAGAAGATGCCGACGACGTAGAAGAACTTGAAGAAGTCGAACCGATTGACGAAGCGGAAGCTGTAGAAGAATTAGAGGAAGTTGAATCTGCAGAACAGGTTGAACTTAATAAAGACTCAATCGATGCAAACGATGCAAAAAAATCAGATACGGCGGAAGAACTCGAAAGTGCGGAAACCGAAGAAAATACTGAAATCTTAGAGAAAGTCGAAGAACCGGAAGATTCGAATAACTTAGAAGAGCCTGAAGAAATTATGCCGCCGGACGCTTCCGGCAATATAAATAAAGCCGAAAATTCGGAAACTTCCGCAAACGATATTGATTGCACTCAAGAATTCTTAAAAGATGATGTGAAAGACGCAGAGCATACAAAATCTAAATCCGCAATTGATGATGCGGAACTTCAGGAAGAAGCAAAGTTCGGTATGCCGGAAAAGCCTAATAAAAATGGCGGAGAACCGATAGATAATTCCGTTTCCGATAATTTTTTAGTCGTTGCACCGATCGAATTTCTTGCAAAGCAGGAACTTGATCAATCCATCAATGAGGCAGACGTTCTAGCTGAAGAATCTCATCAAGAAGCTGTTGAACAAGAAGAAAATATCGATTTACCGGAAGAAGTTATAATCGAAGCTGATTCGGATAATTCCGGCAGCTTAGAGTATTCGGATTCGATTGCTCCGGAAAACAATGACTTTTCTACAGTTGAACCTTTGGATTTCGATAAATCGTCAGTTCCTTTTTCATTCACTTCGTTTGCTGCAAATAATGAAAATGTTTCTTTGCTTACGCCGGAAATAATTATTCAAGGTGATGACGGAGTTTTTACGATTTCAAAAGATATAGACAGCGATAATTCTGAAAATATAAATACCGAATTAAAAAATCTTGCTGACAATGTTTTAAGCAGACATTGAAAATCATAACAGCGGCAGGCAATATGCAAATAGAACTTAAAAATCTTGTAAAAAGCTATTCCGGAACAAAAGGAACTTCCGGCGTTACTGCGGTAAAGGATATATCTCTTTCCATTCCATCTAATGAAATATACGGAATCATCGGAAAAAGCGGTGCGGGAAAATCAAGCCTTGTAAGACTTGTAAGTCTTCTTGAACATCCGGATTCCGGTTCCGTTCTTTACGACGGAGAGCGCGTCGATAATCTACCTGAACGGGAGCTTCGTAAACGCCGCCACAAAATCGGAATGATATTTCAGAATTTCAATTTATTTTCCTCCAGAAATGCTGCGGAAAATATTGCTTATCCTTTGGAAATATGCGGAATGCCCAAGTCTGAAATTGATACACGCGTAAAAGAAATGCTTGATATGGTAGGACTTGCCGATAGAGGTAAATCTCCAATCAGCACACTTTCAGGCGGACAAAAGCAGCGCATAGCGATTGCAAGAGCACTTGCACCGAAACCGGATATACTTTTTTGCGATGAAGCTACAAGCGCACTTGATCCGCAGACAACTAAATCCATCTTAGACCTTATAAGAAAAATTCGCGCACAGATGAATCTTACTGTTGTAATGATTACACATCAAATGGAAGTTGTTCGAGATGCCTGCACGCTGGTTGCAATTCTTAATGAAGGTCAGGTGATTGAAAGCGGTTCGGTCAGCGATATTTTTATGAATCCGCAGTCTTCGGTAACAAAAGATTTTATTGCAAATATCGCCCGAAATGATAAAAGTGCGGAAAAACTGGTAAGATGGTCTGACGGCGGAGGCGAATATATTCTTCGTTTTGAAGATTGTGCTACAGACGTTCCTGCAATAAGCAGAATTTGTAAAAAATTCGATGTTGAAGTGAATATAAGAGCAGGCGGAATACAACATCTGCCTGAATGCAAAGTCGGAACTTTGATTACGGATATTATCGGAAATAAAACGGAAGTTGAAAAAGCTGTTGCGTATCTAAAGGAACTCGGAGTCCGTGTAGAATCGGATAAGGCAGGAACAAAATGACAAACGAAACATATAAAATATTTATGCTTATACTGTCGGCCACAGGACAAACCGGACTGATGGTATTTTTTTCAGTCTTATTTAGTCTTATACTGGGACTGCCGCTTGGAATAATGCTTTGCATAAGCGATCCCGTTGCAGGAATAAAACCTAGACTAATGCTCTATCAGATTTTAAGCCGAATAGTAAATGTTTTGCGCTCTTTTCCGTTTATCATACTTATGATTCTGTTGTTTCCCCTGTCGCGTCTGATAATCGGCACAAGCATAGGGACTGCAGCAACAATAGTTCCTCTTTCCATTGCGGCAGCACCTTTTGTTGCGCGGATAATAGAAACGGCATTAAAAGAAGTTGATACGGGAGTTATTCAAGCAGCTCGGGCAATGGGGTCTACTACAATTCAAATAATAGTAAAAGTTCTTTTACCGGAAGCTCTGCCCTCTCTTATTGACGGAGTTACACTTACAATAATCAATTTAATCGGATATTCAGCTATGGCAGGAGCAATAGGCGGCGGCGGACTTGGAGATCTTGCGATACGCTACGGTTATCAGCGTTTTAGACCGGGAATAATGGCAATCTGCGTAATTATAATCCTTGTGATGGTAGAAGTAATCCAGATTATTGGAACTACAATTTCAAACCGAATAAGCTCAAAACGCTGAAGCGATATACTAAAACAAATAGATAGACAAAAAAAATAAAGCGGCAGATAAAACAAAATCCGCCGCTCTATAATTTTATTCCGTATTTCCTTGACTAAGACAGGTTTTTATAAGCGTAGTGAAAAGATAAATCTTTTTATACAAGGCAAGTCCTGCATCTTTTATAGGTATTTCCGAGTATTTATCAAGCTCTTTCCAGTTGCTTATCAATTCCGGTTTCTGCTTTGCTTGATCGTCGATAAGGGATTTTATTATTTTCCCGATTGTTACAATGTTTTTAGTGCTTTCAACAACATAAGCGTAAGCTGTTTCATTCGCCTCGTCTATAAGGCGGTTTATTATATTTTTTGAACCGCTGTCCCGTTCGGTTTTAGGTAAAAGCGTCTTTATTTTTAAACCGGTCGCTCCGTCTTCCGCCACTGAAGCGTCAAACGCTGTTATTTGCTCTGAAACAGCGAGCAGCTGATTGTATCCTTCTGAGAAAGGTGTCGTCAGGGCCTGAGATTCCCATTGACCGCGGATAACAACAATATCGTAATATTCGCGCATATCCCTTTTCATAACTTCAAGCAGAAAAAGTTTTAAATAATTCAGAGGATGTGCATAAGCATAAGTTTTAAGCCCTTTGCGGTTAAATGTAGATTCAAGTGAATCGGTATAATTTTTCAATACCTGTGTATCAATATCACCGAAAAGCTGCGTTATGAGATCATTAGCTTTTGAATTGCGTTCATCTTCCAACATTTTGCGAACTGTTTTTTCCGCGTTATCGCGCAAACCGTCAAGATACGGTTCTACAATATTCGCGCTGACAGTAGGAATTTCAAGCTCAAGCAAAGGATTTTCCGTACTCATTTTTAGAATCATTTCAAAAGCCTGAGAAACCTGTAAAGCCTGCAAACGGGATAAAATCTTTTTCCATGTCGCAAGAGTTACCGGCTCGACACCCTTGTACGCCCTTAAAATCTTAAAAAGAGAAGTCCAATCGGAATCAAACGGAATTGTGCTTACAATCGTTATAAAATCTTTAAGATTTTCGTTTATATATTCCGCATTCACTTTTTCAAAATGCGGAGGGGTATTAAAGTCCCCTTCATGTATTGTCTTATCAAACTTTTTAAGCAGAAAGTAAAAATCGTATGTGCAAAAATCTTTAAAAACAGTCATTTGCTTATAAAGATTATCGATTGCGGTAATTCTTTCAAGCGTAAAGAAATCGGAATACTGTGCAGAAATTTTCGTGATGTGAGCTTTTATATTTGAAAGAGGAATCTGTTTGCTCATCTCGATAATTTTTTCTTCACTCAACTGTTCCTCAAGTTTTTTCTGTTCCTCAGGAATGGAGAACTCAATAACCAGTCGTTTTAGGATATTGTGATTTTGCATTGCCTGAAACATCGTCTGAGCCGGATAGATAACTTTATATATTTCATAAATAAATTTCGCCAATGCAGGAAGTGCTTCATTGCCGGAACGCTTATAAAATTTGCTGTAACGCGATTTTGAAAACCTCTTATTTATAAGTTTAAGCTGTCTTCGTTTTTCCGCATCCGCGTCGCTTGACCCAAACAGTGATTCAATAAGCTTTTTAAAAAAATTACCTGAGGTCTTTTTACTTTCCATAGGAGTTAATATAAAAGTAAATAATATATAGTGTCAACTGACTTATAAACAACTCGACACATACAAATTCAATCCTGAATTTTAATCATCTATAAAAAAATAAAGCGATAAAATATCTTTATACAGGCGATTTGTCAGCCGATTCTGCAACGGTAAGCGCAAGATTTACAAGAACGTCGGAAGCCGCGCACATTTGCGAAAGAGATGCCCACTCACCACGGGAATGATAATTATGCCCGCCGGTAAAAATATTAGGCGTAGGAATACCCATTTCAGTAAGTCTTGAACCGTCGGTACCGCCGCGTATAGGTTTACGGACAATGTTCACCTCCGAGCACATATACGCTTTTTCAAGATAATGCACCACGTTCGAAACATTATCCAAAGCTGCACGCATATTTTTATACTGTTCTTTAAAAGTAATTTTTGCTTTGCCTCCGAAACTTTCTGCGGCGGCTTTTGCAAGCTGTTCTACAAGGGCAATACGACGCTGCATTCCGATTTCAGTGAAGTCTCGGAGAATAAGATAAACGTGAGCTGTTTCAATATCCGCTTTTATTTCCATAAGTCCGAAAAAGCCTTCATATCCGTCGGTTGTTTCCGGTCGTTCCGTAATGGGAATACTTTCTGCAAAGCGGGCTGCAATAGCTGCGGCGTTTACGAGACCGTTTTTACGGGCATCTCCGGTATGAGTGGACTTTCCTGTAAAAACAATTTCTGCGCCGTAGGCATTAAAACATTCCGTTTCAAGTTCACCGATATGCCCGCCGTCAACGGTATATGCGAATTTAGATAAAATCAAATTCAGCGGGACTTTATCCATTCCGTGTCCGGTTTCTTCATCAGGTGAAAAAATTACTTCGATTTTACCGTGTTTTAACTCAGGATGCTCTGTAAGATAAGTGAGCGCAGTCATAATTTCTGCAACTCCCGCTTTATCGTCCGCGCCAAGCAAGGTTGTTCCGTCAGATGTAATTATTGTATCGCATTCGTCAGCAGCAGTTGAAAGATGAATATCGCTTTTACAGTCAAGCACAACTCCGCAATTAAGTTTTATCGGAGTTCCATCGTAATTTTCATGTACGAGAGGTTTTACATCCCTGCCTGTAACTTCTTCAACAGTATCTATGTGTGCAAGCAAACAAAAAGGAGAGACGCTCTCAAAGCCTTTAGATGCAGGCAGACAACCGTAAGTATAGCATTCATCTGTAATATTAACATTTTCCATTCCAAGTGCGTTCATTTCATCTGCCAGTATATGAGCTAAATCCCTTTCGCGCTCTTCACTGGGAATAATTCCGGCATCTGCTTTTTGTGATGAACTTTCAGTCCATATCTTTACATATTTTAAAAAACGCTCAAGCAAGATTTGCTTAAAATCGTTCGACTCGGATATATATTTCATGTGCGTAGAATAAGGTATTTTTTATAGATTTACAATTAGAATGTCCGTACTCACAGCATATAGGACATAGAATGTTCTGATGAATAAAAATTATTCTCAAATTGCTTCGAAATCAACATACCAACCCCTTAATGTCGAAATTCAAATTAATATTTTTGCCGAAAAATGTATAAAACGGCTATATAACTCATAAAGACCGGACTTGAACGATAACATCATTATCGTTCAGGTTGAAGAGTTTTAAGCGTTCGAACAGCACGGCTTAAAACATCTCGTTTCAAAGAAAAAGTGCAAAACGTCTGTGAGGTTATATGCAAATATACAGTTTTTCGCCGTTCGGCTATGAAGGGTCTCTTGTTACGGTTGAAGTAGATTTAAGACGAGGGATTCCGGCAATCGATTTAGTAGGTCTTGCAGACAACGCGGTAAAAGAAGCCAGAGAACGTATGCAGGCTGCAGTAAGGAATTCCGGTTTTGATTTTCCGCCGGAAAGAATATTGATAAGTCTTTCTCCTGCCGATTTAAAAAAAGAAGGTGCAGGGTTCGATCTTCCTATCGCGCTCGCGGTACTGAGGGCGAAAGAACTTCACGACGGCAATGTAAAAACTCCTGCAGGAGAATCCGTGCTTGTAATGGGAGAACTTGAACTTTCCGGTAAAGTTCGCCCTGTGCGCGGAGTTCATGCGGCGGCATCTACAGCTGCTGCAAACGGAATAATGTACTGCATAGTTCCTTCTGCAAATGCGGAAGAAGCAAGACAAGTCGCCGGCGTAAAAGTATTTGGTGCGGACAATTTAAAAGATGCTTTCGAAGCTCTCTACAATGAAAATATGTTCACCGAACGTAATAAAAGTAATCGGCAAAATAAAGAGACGCTCGATTCATGCGAAGAAGTGCTGGGAATTTTATTCCAAAAGACGGATTCTTCGATGGAATTCGGAGACATAAAAGGTCAGAAAAAACTTGTACGCTCGTTACAGATTGCAGCTGCAGGCGGACATAATTTACTTGCAATCGGTGCACCCGGATGCGGAAAAACTTTGGCAATTCAAAAAGTGCCTGCATTGCTTCCACTCCTGACTGTTGAAGAATCTCAGCCGGTAACCAGAATTTATTCACTTGCAGGACTTTTGCCGCAGTCAACGCCGCTTATGAGACTTCCACCTTTTAGAATGCCGCACCAAAGCGCAACGATAGAAGGAATGTGCGGCGGAGGGACGCATTGCCGGCCGGGAGAAATATCTCTTGCAAATAAAGGCATTTTATTTTTGGATGAAGCTGCCGAATTTAAAAGCTCCGTGCTGCAAATACTTAGGGTTCCGCTTGAAACCGGGCGAATAACATTGGCGCGCGCAGGAAGGTCAACAGTTTATCCTGCTGAATTTAAACTGTTTATGGCTGCAAATCCTTGTCCATGCGGCAATTTCGGCTCAAAAACTAAAACTTGTTTATGCAGTGCACGTTCGATAGAACTGTACTGGAAAAAATTTTCCGCGCCGCTTTTGGATAGAATTGATTTGCGCGTATTTGTGGAAAATGAAGGAATTAAAGAACAGCAGGAAAGTTCTTCGACTGCCGATTTAAGGAAAGGAATAGCCCGCGCGGTTAGGATTCAGCGGCAAAGGCAGAGCAAAACCAATGCAAATCTTACTCCTTCAGAAATAAAAGAATTTTGTAAAATGGAGAAAAATGCTCAAATCATACTGGAAAATTCATCTACTCGATATGAGTTTTCTCCGCGCGCGGCTGCAAGCTGCTTAAAAATTGCGAGAACAATTGCCGATATGGAGGAATCAGCAATAATAACCGAAAAACACGCAGAAGAAGCTGTAGATTTCAGAAAAACTTTCAACGATTTTATGCAATGCGGAGCATGATGAGATTAAATTTTATTCAAACCTCTTGATATTATGTATAGAATCACATAATATGTTTCTATACATAAAAACACAAAAGGAGGTTTCTATGTCAAAAAATGAGATTCCGTACAAAATTTATCTTTCAGAAAATGAACTTCCGAAAGAATGGTACAACGTCCGTGCAGAAATGAAAAATAAGCCTGCACCGCTTTTGCATCCGGTAACACACAAACCGATTGGATTGAACGAACTTGCACCGATTTTTTGTGAAGAACTTGCAAAACAAGAATTAAACGATACCGATAAATGGATAGAAATTCCTGAAGACATACGGAAATTTTATAAGATGTTCCGCCCCTCACCTCTTGTACGCGCGTACTGTCTTGAAGAGCAGCTCGGTACACCTGCAAAGATTTACTATAAGTTTGAAGGAAACAACACCAGCGGAAGTCACAAACTTAATTCTGCGATTGCGCAAGCCTACTATGCGAAAAAACAAGGTTTAAAAGGCGTTACGACGGAAACAGGCGCGGGACAATGGGGAACGGCTCTTTCTATGGCATGCGCATATTTTGGATTGGACTGCCGAGTATTTATGGTTAAATGTTCTTACGAACAAAAACCTTTCCGACGGGAAGTTATGCGCACTTACGGAGCAAGCGTAACGCCGTCTCCGTCGGATACGACAAAAGTCGGACGCAAAATTTTGGAGCAGTTTCCCGGTACATCAGGAAGTTTGGGCTGTGCAATTTCCGAAGCGGTAGAAGCGGCTGTTTCCAAAGACGGGTACCGCTATGTATTGGGAAGCGTTCTTTCGCAGGTTCTGTTACACCAGACTGTTATCGGTCTTGAAGCTATGACCGCGCTTGATAAATACAACGTAAAACCTGACATCATAATAGGCTGCGCCGGAGGCGGCTCAAATTTAGGCGGACTTATATCACCTTTTATGGGACGTAAACTGCGCGGCGAGGCTGACTACAGATTTATTGCAGTCGAACCTGCTTCTTGCCCAAGTTTTACGCGCGGGAAATTTGCATACGATTATTGCGATACGGGTCATGTAACGCCGCTTGCAAAAATGTACACACTCGGCTCTAATTTCATTCCTTCTGCAAGTCATTCCGGCGGTTTGCGCTATCATGGAATGAGTTCAATTTTGTCACAGTTATACGATGATAAATTGATTGAAGCCCGCTCTGTAAAGCAGACAGAAGTTTTTGAAGCTGCGAGGCAATTTGCAAGAATCGAAGGTATTCTTCCGGCACCGGAAAGCAGTCACGCAATACGAGCTGCAATAGATGAAGCATTAAAATGCAAAGAAACCGGAGAAGAAAAAACAATTCTATTCGGACTTACCGGTACCGGTTATTTTGATATGGTCGCATACGAGGCGTTCAATGACGGAAAAATGCGGGATTATGTTCCGTCCGAAGCAGATTTGAAAAAAGGCTTTGACGGTATTCCCCGTTTCGAAGGAAACAATTTTTAATAAACCTGTTCTAAAACTTCGGTTTCCGAACAGGTCTAAT
>CAUUGI010000059.1:0-12291 GCA_963544675.1 uncultured Treponema sp. | reverse complement strand
TATATACTTTGTGCAATGGAAGTTTTTGATGAAAGATTGCCCGAAAAAGGTGAAACGGTTGCAGTGGGAATGTCCGGCGGAGTTGATTCCACTCTTACCGCATTGCTTTTACAGCAGAGAGGCTGCAAAGTAATAGGCGTTACCATGTCTCTATGGGACGGACTTATGCCGGAACTGAAAGACGGAAAAACTCTTCGCGCATCCTGTTACGGTCCGTCTGAACTTACAAATATAGAAGAATGTAGCAGTTTTTGCAGAGAACACGGAATCGAATACCATGTAATAGATGTCAAAAAACAGTATAAAAACAACGTTCTTGAATATTTTAAAAATGAATACCGCGCAGGCAGAACTCCGAATCCATGTATAATGTGCAACAGAACCGTAAAATTCGGAGCTTTTCTTGAAGGAATAACGGATTCCGGTATTGATTTCGATTTTTTTTGTACGGGACATTATGCGCGGATTGTACGACCGGCAGAAGGTTTGTGGAATTCCGAAATCAAGCCTTGCATGATTGCAGGGGCAGCAGATGTTTCAAAAGATCAGACATATTTTTTGTATAGAATTCCGTCTTCCGTCCTTGAAAAAGTTCGTTTCCCTCTTGCGAAATCTTCCAAAACTGAAGTTTTTGCGCTCGCAGAAAAATTGAATCTTGCAGCTGCCGCACGCAAAGAAAGTCAAGATTTTATCGCGGAAGAATATTATGAGTTGCTTTTTTCCGATAATCCGTCAACAGAAGGCGATATAATAGATTTGGACGGAAAAGTTCTCGGGAAACATAGAGGCATAGAACATTATACGGTAGGACAGCGGAGAGGTCTTGGCGTAAGTTCCGCCCGTCCTTTGTATGTGCATTCTATTGATGCCGCACATAATCTTGTTGTGCTTTCCGAAAACGACGGATTAAATGCAAATTCTCTTATTGCCGATGATTTTGTGTGGCCCGGCGGCATAGTACCCGATAAGCCGTTCCGCGCCCAAGTAAAGATTCGCCTTGCTTCAAAACCGGTTACATGTTTCGTAGAGCCGTATTATTCCATAAACGAAAAGTTTACCGGTTCTGCATTCCGTGTTACGTTCGATATTCCTCAGAGAGCAGTTGCGCCGGGACAATCGGCAGTGCTTTACGAAGATGGAGTAATAATAGGCGGCGGAATTATAAAACGAGCGGAAAGTTGATTTTAAAGTTACCCAAAATATTGATATGTCAACTCATCCGGTCAATTACATTTTTTAACAGCTGCATCTGCTCCGAAGTTCCGATTGTAATTCGTACATAATTTTCTATTCCGGCTGTATTAAAATGACGCACTAGAATTCCTTGCGATTTTATCTTGCGGTAAACATCTTCGCCTTTCATCGAAGGATGGGAAGCAAAAACGAAGTTTGTTACGGAAGGTACTACGTTCCAGCCGTTCGCCCGCAGGAATTGTATAAAGTCATCTCGTTCTTCCGCAATCATTTTTGCGCACCTTGCATAATAAGGAGCGCAGTTGCAAGCCGCAATTCCGGCAGTCTGCGCGAGCACATCAATCGGAAAATGGTTCACCGAATTCTTTACTGTAATTACCGTGCGGATAAGCTCCGGAGAAGCAACAATATAACCCAAACGCATTCCGGCGGCGGAAAAACTTTTGCTGAATGTCCGCACAATTACAAGATTCTTAAACTCTTCCAGCAGCGGAATACACGATTCACCGCCGAAATCCGCATACGCTTCATCTACGACAAATACGCGGTCTTTAGGTGCCGCTGAAAGCATACTGCGCACTTCGTTTCTTGAAAGAGCGATACCTGTCGGCGCATTAGGATTTGCAAATATTATCGGAGAATTATTTTCAGCGGCACTTTGTAAAATTGCCTCTACATCCAAAGACCAATCTTTTTTCAGTGCGATACGCTCAGTTTTAATTCCATAAAACGCAGAGTAAACGGGATAAAAACTGTAGGTATGTTCAGGAAGAATAAGCGGCGTTTCACAATCAAAAAAAGCGTAGAATAAAAATGAAAGAACTTCGTCACTTCCGTTGCCTGCATAAATCATATCCGGTGTTACAGTAAAAGGAATTTTATCTTGCGCCGACGAAGTACATTTTGTTTCATCCGTGTAAGCCCTGCACAAAACTCCACCCGTATCGTTAAGCATATCCGCAACAGCTTTTTTCAGTTCATTTGAATCCGGATCGGGATAAAGCGCAAGTTTCATCGGAGAAGAACGTATAAAATCCGTAAGTGCATCACACACTTCCGGCGCAGGCGGATACGGATTTTCATTTGCATTTAATTTTATGTAAGCTCTGTCATTCGGCTGTTCACCCGGCACATAAGGGTGAAGATTTTCCATTCGTTTTGAAATCATAGCGGCATTTTATTAAGAACCGTTCTGTCGGTCAATCAAAATACATCGACGCACACTGCAAAGAAATTCGAATGTATCGGCGAAAGTCTTCAGCTTTGTAATTTTACCTCTTCCGTATCGGATACGTAAACCGCAGCCTGAAATCCGCCTTTAAATAATGCACGCCAAAAACGCTCCTTTTTTATTGCAGGATGATTCGGCATTTTTTCATCAAAGCGGCGGGCGGCATCCGGCGCAGTAGAATGACTCCAGTCTTTTTGCGGACGCTCAAGAAGTGCGCGTAATTCGCCATGCGCGGAAGCAAGAACACTTTCTCCGGCGGGAATCTCACCGCGCAAATCTACATTGTCCAATTCCGAAAATGCCTCGAACGCGCACGGTGGAAAACCGTTTTCATCCGGCAGAGTGCGTCCCTCAAGAAAAGTTTCCGTGCGCGGATTATTCGGTTCAAGACGCACAAAAATATTTGAAACTGCATTTTCAGCAGCTTCTGCCGCTTCTGCAAAAGACGGCGCGCGCGTAATGATATTTCCGCACTTTTCTACATTGTTTCTGGGAAAATCAACATCACTTCCTACTTTTACGGGACGCGAAAATACATTTTTTACAAACGGCATAATTTCCGCCTCTTTAATCCCGTAAATTCCCGCTATTCTGCCCGGAATCGAAATCCATGCGCGCTCCGCACTGCAGCACACACAAGGAATTTCATATAAATCAAAAGGCTTTTGCGCAAATGCACATGAAGAGTGAGGCGTAAAATCGACAGGAACACGACGAGCTTCAAGTTCGACAGGCTGCATTCCTGCCGCAATCAAAATTCCCTGCCGAGTCAGATTTAAATCCGATGCATACGGAAACGTCCATCCGGACATATATCCGCCGGAAAGACGCGCTGCAATTTCTCCTATTACAGGTCCTTTTGCAGAATATTTTATGTCCGCCTTTGCAGCTCCGTGTGTCAATCCGAGCGCTTTTACACCGAGCGCAAACGCCGCAATAAGTTCCCGACGCTTTGTTTCGTCTATTTTATCAGGCGGACAAGGCATTGTATGTCCTGTTTCAATAAAATACGGCGGAAAATATATATGGCGGACAGCAAAACCCGTTATCGTCATCGTGCCGTTGTAAACAAGCGCGTCAATCGAAAATTCTTCACCGTCAATGAAATCTTCTATGATTACGGTTTGGGAGCGGGAATTCTTTTGAGCTGTATAAACGGCGGATTCCAGCTCTTCGCGGTTTCGAGCAAGTCGGCAGCCGCGCGCCCCCATATTATCTACAGGTTTTACGACAAGCGGAAAATTCGAATCTTCAGGAAATTCATCACCTGTCTTAAAACTTCTATAATGCGGAGAAGGAACTTTATGCGCGTCAAAACAGCTTCGCATTCGGTCTTTTATACTTGCGTTGAGCGCCGCTTCATAAGAATGACACGGAAGTCCGAGTTTTTCGGCAACGTATGAAACGGAAGCGGAAAAATCGGTACCTGCCGTAAATATCGCACATAAATTTTGAGATTTATTTAATTCACGCGCAAATGCAAGAATTCCGTCTTTATCTTTTAAATCGACGGGTTTAAAAAAGTCCGCATCAGAAGCGCATACGGCGGAAGGATTTCCGTCAACAGCGGCGCTCTTAAAACCCATCTCTTTCACGGCAAGAAATGCAGGTTTTTGCATTAAACCCGCGCCTAAAATCAAAATTGTTTTTTCATTCATCTTTCTTTCCTGCAATAAACTTCAAACGTGTCGCCCAGTGAAAGAGCATGACTCATTGCATCAAAAAATTTAAATCTTACACCGCCTTTTTCCCAGCCGTGTTTTTTTACGATAGGAAAACGTTCCGCATGATGTCCTGTAGAGACGATTGAAACTGCGGAAAAACCGAAGCGTTTGAGAATTTTAGAAGTATTTTCCGGCTCCCAAATAGTGTAATGGTCGGAAGGACTGTTTTCAAAAAAAGATTGTTTGGAAAAACGCGCGGAAACACCGCTTCCCGACGGAGTTGAAAACGCAAAAACGCCGCCTTTTTTTACAAGCGATGAAACTTTTTCAAGCACGGCTTTTAAATCCTGAAAATGTTCGATTACATACCACATCGTAACGGCGTCAAAGCCGTTTATCCCGAATTCTTCCGCTGCGTCAAAATCCGGAAATTGCGCACACGCAGCCGGAAAAAGCAATGTCTTTCTGACATATTCAACGGCATCTTCGGAAATATCCGTTCCGTAAGGAATCCATCCGTCGTCATTTGCAGCAGATAAAAACGGACCGTATGCGCAGCCTATATCCAGAACCGACGGTTTTGCTTTACCGCCCGCGTGCAGTACCGAATTTATTTCCATAATTCTTCGCACGGACTGCGCCTTTATCACCGGGAAATCTTCAAGGTATGTCCGCCCGTACTGATCTTTGTATTGCTCGGCAAAATAAGTTTTCGTATATTTTTTTGCAGCTCTATCCGCAGTCCAAGACATATAAACCATGCCGCAATTCGCACACCGCCTGAAAGTCCGCAATTCCGTCCTGGCAACAACAGTATCCGGCAGTTTTTTTTCAGAACGGCAGACGGGACAAAGCAGTCGTTTTGAATGTGAAAGCTGCTCTATAAAATTTCCGAGATTTTTTTGCGGAATTTCATTTGGAACGGACGGATACAACTTATCTATCATTTTTATGTTGAATTTTTCAAATCCGCCTGCTTTTGCAATATTTTTTTTATCAAGACAAATAAATCCGTATTTTTCTGCAAGACGGCGATGCAAGTCGCTTGTCGAAAGTAAAATAACCGCAGAACCTGCCGCCGCCGCTTCAAATGCGGTCAAACCGTAATGCGTTACAACAAGGTCATAGGCATGCAGCTTTTCACGGAGATTCCGCATAGGCGGCACATACTTGATATTCAAAACAGGCTCGCCGGAATTATTTTCATCCGTATCAGAATTGTCTTCTCCTGTAAGAGTTGAATCCGAAGTTATTGCAGTAACATGGCGGGAAGCCGACGCAAAAAAATGAGCAGCTGCTTCCGTAAGATGAGCAGGGTCTTCGCCGCCAAGACACACAAGAATCTTTGAAAAATCTTTTACGGAAGCCGCTTTACCTCCGTTTCTTACAATTACAGGACGCGTAATAAAGCACGGATCATCCATATTAGCCGCCCGTGCAGCATTGTATGACGGAATTATGTCCAATAGATAATCGCACCAATTTCCGAATTTTGAGCCTTCATCTATTGCGGCAAGGATTCCGACATTGCGGAGCTTTTTTGCGGTTTCAAAATCCATCGCAAACAGATCCGCAGCAATAAGAGAATATTCTCCTTTTTCCGGAAAACGGCGGACAATGCGGTAATCTTTCAAGCCGGCTTCTACATATTCTTCAAGAATCGATTCGGTTTCTTCAAGCGTAGGATTTTCCGGAATGTAAACAAATGCACCGGAAGTAAGAGCTGCTTCAAGGCTGCGGCGGAGATGACCGGTTCCATAGCCTTTTTTTACGGACGGCACAAATAAAACAGTGTCGCACACGGAAGGTTCTTTTAACGCGCTGATAATCTGCTCTGCCGTATAGGGATTTTTAGGAGCCGTCCCTCCGAGCATTTCTACAACAGCGGAAGCACGCCGATAATCCGCAGCCGTGTCTACGGTCGTACGGTATTCGGGGAAGAAAAATCTTGCCGGAGCGCGCATAAAAACGGAAATAAATTCGTTTTTATGATTATAAAGAGCGGGACCTACGTGTTCGCGGTCATAAGGCTCGCGCGCGGAGGTTTCCGCTTTCAGCAGCGATTCGGCATTAAAAATCTCTACACCGGAGCCGTGAGGAAGTCCCGTCCATGTCATATAATCGATTCGGGAAATTGCCGATTGCCTGATAAATTCTACAGCTAGTGCTTGTGCAGCTTCATAAAACAAAAAGGGATTATCGCCTGTGGCACGCAAAACAGCCTTGCATCCGATTTTTTTTATTGCAAGACAATAACGCAGAAGAACATCTTCAAGAGGGCCTGCAAAAATATTGTAGCCGCATTTATCGGCAACGGGTTTTAACGCTTCATAAGAGTCTTCATCAACTGCAAGCCAATAACTGCCTGCTTCAACAAGTTTCATTGAATTGAGAGTCCACTCAATGATGGGTTTACCGCCAAGAAATTTTAAAGCCTTTCCCGGCAGGCGCGATGATGACAATCTGCACTGAACGATTACGGCAATATCTTTTGCGTTCATTTTTGACTCCCCCATGTTTCGATTAAATTACGTACATCCCTTTTAAAACGATATTTATTTTTTTTCACCCAACGTTTAGCTTCTTTAAATTGTGCCATAGCTTCAAATAAACCGCATGAAGAATTCAAAAAGAACTGAAAAAACATCGTAGACGGCAGAATGCCGTGATCCGCTTTAAATACCGGAAGAATATTTTTTAGATAAAAACGCAGATAAGACATATCGGTAGTCGTATCGTCAACTTCCGCCTCTCCGCAGTAATAAATTAAAAATGCTGTGGATAAAACAGTATTCTCTCCCCATAACCATGAGCGAAGTGCAAGATCGGCATTCTGATAATACGGAGAACTTATCGTATAATCGAATCCGCCCAGCTCAATAAATTTTTCCCGGTTATAAAGCCCGATAAAATCACGCGGAGCAAGAGTTGAAATACCGTTAGCAAGTGCAGAATTAGGAACCATTTTGAATTTTCCTTTTACTGCTTCCGGTTCCACTCTTACAGGAATCTCAACTCCCTCTCCGGAAAAAAGACGAGGCACAATGCAGTAAGTTTCAGTTTCAGTAAGATTGTCAAAAAGATTTTTGAGCAAAAGTCCCGGCTTTATATTAAGACTGTCTCTAAGAACTAAAACATAGTCGGTATTAACTTCGTTCATGCACATATTTATAAGCTCGCCGTCAGTAGTTTTTTCACTTGGAATCATAAATTTTATATACGGATAACGGCGAGATAAATCTTCTATATTATAATTTTCAGTTTCAGGTTCAACGGAAATAATATTTTTAAAACCGCATAAAAGAAGATTATCGAATATTTGAGTATGAAGGTGGCTCCCGTTTGAGTTCAAAATTACGGCAGAAGCATTAAATTCACTTTCAGGATTAGACAATCTTCCGCCTATAAATGTCCGGTTTATTTGATGCGCATTAAAAGTTGAAGGTATAGTATTCATCGCATTTTCCGCAAAAATCGCAATATTTTCCGTCCATTTGCTCTTTTACAAACGGACTTAATTTTTTCCATACGTTTTTTATTCCGTCGGTAAAAACATTTCCGATAATATTTGAATTAATGCATTCTCTGCAGAACGGAACGGAACCATCCAAGAGAACAGTTAAATCACGTCTTATGTGCCAGCAAGGATTTCTTGACAGAGGTGAAAGGTCGGCAGGTTTTTCATCGGAAAGCGTTCCGCAAAATGTGCTGTACTTTTGAATGATGTGATTTCCGCCTGACGGACTTTCTTTTGCGCTCCAAAAGCGGTAAAAATTTTCCAGCTCGCATTCGTTTACGTTCATGCGCACAAACTGAGGGTATACCGAACCGGAAAAATATTTTTGCAGGATAGAAACGGAATTCACCGCTTTTGAAAAATATTTTTCATCACTGTGTATTTTTGCATACATCTCCTGAGTAAATGCATCTATTCTTATAATCCATATTATTTTGCCATAGACATTTGCGCATTCGGGAGATTTTTCCAAACAAGTTTTAAGTGCGGCGCATAGCTCTTCCGTAACAAGCAAACCGTCCGTTTCGATAAGAAGCGAAAGTCCGTCTTCTTCAAGTACGGCTTTACATAATTCAATAAATTCGGGGTGAAGCAAAGGCTCTCCCCACGCGCTTAGAGAAATAACCGCATCGCCTGAAAAATCTGCAATTTCTTTTACGAGCCGATTAAAATTTTGGGTATCCATAAACGTTTTTGCGCCCGCCGCAAATTCTGTCATGATTTGGGGAATATAAACGCTCGAAATATTATTTTTTGCTGAAATCTGCACGTTATAAAACGCAGGTAAAGTTTTTAAAACGTCCGCATTCCCGCAAGCCTCTTTTGAAAGTTCATCAAGCGTAAAATCGTTAAAACTTTTTTTCAAAACTGCGTTTTTATAAAATGCCGTACATGCCATAGTCTCCGATTTTGAAGCACAGCATAATGAAATGCGGAAAAGACGCGCATCGAAAGACGGAATAACCGTTTCAACATCAAATGAATTTATGTCTTTTTTTATCAAATCGAAGACGGCTGTACGAGAAACAGGTTTTACGCCTTCTTCAGGAAAATTGGAATCTATAAGAGAATTCAGGATTTTTGCAGTTCCTGTATTTAAGGCTTCAGGGGTAAAACCGTAAGGATAGCCGTCGGCAAAAGTATATTCTGCAGAATAATTTATATGAGAATCAAAAACTTCTTTTGCGCCTTCTCTGCTTAAAAACGGGCAATCTGCAAAACCATAAATAATATCCGACGCATCGAATTTTTGTGAATACAAAACAAAGTCTTCAAAAAGCGTTTTTACATTCCAAGATTCTTGTCCGCATACTTGTACGGCAATTCCGGCTTTTTCTGCGGCGTAAATACAGTCTTTTTCTATGGAAGTGTGCGTAAATACTGCAATTTCTTTTTCTTTTATAAAATCCAACGACTGTGCCCAGCTGAGCGCACGGTCAAACGACGATTTTCCCTCAAAAAGCGGTTCAAACATTGCGTGCGAGTTTTTATCGGCAAACAAAACAACAAGACATTTCATCTCTATATCATCGGAAATAAATTACACTGTATAAAGGGCATTTTGAGACTTATTTGAGGCGGTTTATATTCATCCGCGAGTACAAAATGCAAACTACGGCTTATTGAAATTAGGCTGATTATTTATTATCATTTAAGAATGAAAAATCCAAATGCTCGCATCATTTTTCTTTCTATTTTTATGCTCGTTTTTTTGACAGGCAAGACTTTTTCTCAAACTTCCATAACTGATAACACAAAAAAAACTGATAATGAAAAAAAGCAGGATGATCCTTCTAAAGAGATAGCGGTAAATGCACAGCTTGCAATGTCCGTTCCGAATTATCCCGTTACTGCAGGCGATGTTTACACTCTTGCTTTTTTGGCCGGTTCTTCGCCTGTTACATATTCCATACCTGTCGATACATCTTATAAAATCCGTGTTGCAAATCTTGGTGTAATAAGCTGCGCCGGTCTCACTTATCCGCAGCTTAAAGCTCAGGTTGAACAGGTCGTAAATAAAAATTATCCGCTTTCAGGTGTACAGTTTTCTTTGACTGCGCCTGCGGTTTTTCTTGTAAGCATTACGGGAGAAGTAAAAGAAGCTTCGGAGGAAAAGGCATGGGCTTTAAGCCGGCTTGCAGAATTTATAGAACCTTTAAAAACAAAATATTCATCTTCCAGAGATATTACGATAATTTCATCTTCCGGAGAGCGAAAAACCTGCGATTTATTTAAAGCTGTCAGAGACGGCGATTTTTCACAAAATCCGTATCTTAGAGCCGGTGATAAAATCGTGCTGAACAGAATCGAGCGAAAAGTTTCAATCGACGGAGCAGTAGAGCGTCCCGGAGTATATGAACTGCTTAAAGGTGAAAATCTTAAAGCTTTGATAGAAAAATATGCGGGCGGACTTGTTACACTTGCCGATACAAGCCGCATTTCCATGTACCGCATAACGGGATTTAAAGAAACCGGAAAACAATTTCCGCTTAATAAAGAATCAATAGACAATGATACGGAACTTTTATGCTACGATGAAATTACAGTTCCGAGCTATTTAGATGTTGCCCCTGCGATGTTTATTGCAGGGGCTGTACGAGTCGATATTGTAAATTCGGAAACTTTGGAAGGAGCAACAAAACTCACCGTCCGCATACACGATAATATGGACTATTCGTCTTTAATTCATTCGCAGGCGGCAAGTTTTTCACCGTCATCCGATCTTGAAAAATGTTACATTCAACGCGGCGAAGAAAAAATCCCCATTGATGTAAATAAAATATTATATGATTCGTCTTACTATAATGAAGAAACAGTGCAGAACGGAGATACGCTTATTGTTCCTTTTAAGCAGTTTTTTGTTACTGTTTCCGGCGCAGTTGCAAAACCGGGACGTTTTCCATATATCCCAGACCGAAAATGGAGATATTATACAGGCCTTGCAGGCGGAATCGATACGGAAAAAAATTCCTTTAGCAAAGTTACAATTACGGATGCGGAAGGTAATAAACTGGATAAAAATGCTCCGATAGTGCCTGAAACAACAATTCTTGTAGAAGCAAATTCGGCTTGGTTTAAATGGAACAGAGCGTCAGGAGGAATTACTGCGATATTCAGCATAATATCTACAACGCTTTCAATCATAATTGCATCACGGTCATTGTGATTCAAAATTTGATTTACAAATAAACCTGTCCTGAAACTGAAATTTCATAACAGGTTTAATTATTTTATAATATTTGAGGAAAATAATTGTTTATTCTTCAAAAAATGAAAACTTTTTTATTTCCGCACAGAATTCCGAAAGAAGTTATCACTCATATTGATGATTATAATGTAAAATTTTCGCTTGCTGCATCCATTGCAGCTTTGATTATTTCGATAATTATTGTGCTTCAAGACGATTCAAATATTATGCTGAAGTCAATTTCATCGGTTCCACTGAAACGTTATTATTTTGCTTTTATTATTGTGCTTATATTTATCATACTTCTTTCTTTGATTTATATTTGTAGAAAAATCCGTAATCATTTATTTGCCGGTATTACGATTTCAGTGTTCTGCCTTTCATATACGGTATTCGGAATTCTTCTTGGACTTGTAAATTATGCGTGTGGAGATCAAATTCTTCCGTTTATCGGGGTGGAAATGTTTATTTCCGCAGTGCTTTTACTCTCCCCTGCTCCGGCAGTAATTTTTATTTCCGTATCATTTACATCTTTTTTATTTTTACTCAGTATAAAATACGGAATAAAGCTGAAGTTATGTATCAATACGCTTATGATATGGAGTATATGCGTATTTGTAAGCATGGGACGTTTTAATTACCGGATTGCAACAGAATCAAAGTCATCAAGACTAAAAAGGCTTAATTCAGAGCTTGAAGTAATTTCAAAATATGACGCTCTTACCGGAATACGCAACAGATATTCTCTTCGCGGAGATTTTGACATTTACACCGGTAAAAAAATATTTCTTATGATGTCCGATGTTGACGATTTTAAGAGTTTTAACGATATGAAAGGACATGAAACGGGAGACAAAGTTTTGTTCCGTTTTGCAAATATTCTTTCCGAAAGTTTCGGAAGAGACAGCTGTTACCGTTACGGCGGAGACGAATTTCTTGTGATAAAACCATATACGGATAAAAGCTCTTTTGAATCCGGTCTTGTAAACTGCTGCCGGCTTATGAAAGATATGAAAGTCGACGGCGAAGAAATAAATTTTTCATTCAGTGGCGGTTATATTTACGGCTTTGCGGAAAATCATTCAGACATAAGGAATATGATAAAACAAGCGGATGAATATCTTTACAAGGTAAAATTAAACGGAAAGCACAATATTTTAGGCGGAGAATTTAAACCAAGCGTTTAGATACCGAATGATTTTAGTCCGTGCACCGCTGTTTCGCAAACCAACTTTGCTGTGTATGTCCCACCCGAACGAGTGGGCAGATACACCTCGCTCGGGGTGTAATGTACCCTCCACTCGGAGTGTGATGTACCCTCCGCTCGGAGTGTGATGTACCCTCCGCTCAGGGTGTGATGTACCCTCCGCTCAGGGTGCGGTAGTACACCTCGCTCAGGGTGCGGTAGTACACCTCGCTCGGTGCAGAGGTACTGTCCCGCTCGGTGCAGAGGTACTGCCCTGCTCGGTGCAGAGGTACTGCCCTGCTCGGTGCAGAG
>CAUUGI010000058.1:0-12327 GCA_963544675.1 uncultured Treponema sp. | reverse complement strand
ACTCCGCTCGGAGGGAGAAGTATACTCCGCTCGGAGGGAGTGTCTCCCTACGTCCATAGGGAAGTGCTCCCTACGTTCGGAGGGAGCTTTTCCCTGCACTCGAAGGGATGTATCCGCCTCACCGAATTCGGCTTCCGTCAATATTTTTTCATCAAGTTTGCCTGCGGCAAACTTGGAGCGAACAGAAAACAAAACTATATCTGTAAAACCAAGTTTAACTGTTCGCCGCGGACAGCAAACCTAATTGTATCTGTAAAACCCAATTCTCCTGTCCGCCCCGCCCTAATGGAGGTATTCGCACAGTCATAAGATACGCGCAGACAAACTCTTATTCCAAAGTTGAAACATTTTCAACGATTTGGAATTCGTCAACCTGAGCGACAGCGAAGTTATCAGGCGGAGCTGATATTTCATTTTTTGCAGGGGGATTTTGTGATACAATTACACAATGAGTTTTTTCGATAATAAAAGGCTGTTGAAAATTTTTGTACCGGTATTTTGGGTATCTGCGCTTATTCTTGCAGCCGTTTCAATCTTTCTTACGCTCAGAATCTTAATAAATATTCTTCCGGCAGAACAAGCGGATAATGACAGGCGGACTTACCATATTGTCGCAGCCGGTACGCGCAGCTGTTCATATTCGTTAAGCAAGATTTTGGAAGGAGCCGTATCCGTTCAAGATGAATTTGACTGCATTGTGGAAGAATATAAGGGCATTGATGAATTTTCAGAATTGAACGGAAGCGAAAATCTCCGGATGCAGCTTGATTATGTAAGATTTGTGAAAGCGGACGGACTTATATTATATCTTTGTGATGAAAATATTCCTGTCCCTGAAATAAAAGGTGCAGACGGAAGGAAAATTCCTGTGGTGCTGATCGGTTCTTCGAACACGGACAGCAGTGCAATAAGTTTTATAGGCGCAAACAAATACGAAGTCGGAAAACTTGCCGCAAAAGAAATACTTTCGTACGGTAGGCGGAAAAATCTTCTTGTTATTGCAGAGCATACGGAAAAATTGATGGAAGACGGTACGATTATTTCAAGTATGTCGCAGTCCTTTAAGCAATACGGCAGCAATATTGAAATAAGTTTTCTTGATGTAAATCCCGTTATTGCAGAAAATATTTTAGGCGTGGACGAACAAATCAGTCGTTCGATTGCAAGATTAAATCCCGACTCAATATTCTGCCTTTCTGCCGATTACACCGTTCTTGCCGCACAAGCGGTCTTGAGTCAAAATAAAACGGGAATGACCGAAATTATAGGTCTTTATGACAATGAAGAAGCAAAAGATTATCTCAAAAGAGGAATTGTTTCTTCGCTTATTACGGTTGACTTTTACGGCATCGGCAAAAAGGCTGTTGCGGAAATTTTTAATTGGAAAGAGGACGGATTTGCAAACAGTTATGTAAATATCGACATCGAGGTGATTCGATGAAAAGTTTAAGCATACGCCGACGCATAATAAATTCGTTTGTTCATTTTGCATTATTGCTTTTTGCCGTAGTTTCCGTATTTCTTGCCGTAACGGTTTTAGTCCTCGCCGGAATAGGAAATTATTATAAAAATAATGCAAAACTCGATTATTTCATCGATATGCTTGCCTCCACGCAAAAATCAATGGAGCGGTACATTAAAATGCGTTCTTACGAAGCGATTGACGCATATTACAAAAACCGCTCTCAAATAGAGCTTGCTTCAATGGAATTTTGTATGGAACCGAATGCCGATGAAATTCTTCAAAAAGAATATACGGTTTTCATGCTTACGGAAAGTTTTACAGACTGTGCAGATTCAACCGTATATTCATGCAGAGCGGCAAATTCTTTGGAAACACAAAGACGTTATGCGGAAACTTGCAGGGCGTATGCGATTTTGCAGTCGGAAGTACGCGCTCTTAATATGCTGTATTTTAAGAAAAGTATCGCTCGTTATAATTATTCCTTGAACATGATGAAGAGGGCTGGCGTTTTGGGGCTTGCCGCGCTTGGAGCGGCTGTCGCGCTGAATGTAATTTTGGTAGGTATGCGTGTTTCCAAAATAATTTTGCCGCTTGCAGATATTTCGGAGGCCTCTCACCGTATTGCGGAGCGCGATTTTGATATTCCGCTTTTTACTTACGATAAACACGACGAAATCGGAAGCATTTGCAGCGCGTTTAACCGCATGATTATAAGCATAAAAGAATACGTTGACACAATTTGGGAAAAAGCTATTGCCGAAAATGAATTGCGCGAAAAGGAAGTACAGATGTATTCGCTTTATCGCGAAGCGCAATTAAAAGCATTGCAGGCGCGCATAAATCCGCATTTTCTGTTCAACACAATGAATACAGGTGCACAGCTTGCGATGATGGAGGGGGCTGACAGAACTTGCAGTTTTCTTGAACAGGTTTCTGATTTTTTCAGGTATAATCTTCAGCACACAAAAGGAGAAACGACTTTAGGCGAAGAGCTTAGATTGGTCGATAATTATATTTACATAATGAAAGTGCGCTTCGGAACAAAATTCACTTTTGAAAAAGATATACGCTATTCAAATCAAAGTTTTAAGATTCCGTGCATGATTTTACAGCCGCTCGTTGAAGATTGCATCAAACACGGACTTTACGAAGTTTCTAAAGGCGGAAAGATATTGCTCAAAGTTTATACCGATTTTTGCGACGGAGCTGTCTGTCTTTTTATAACCGTTTCCGATAACGGATGCGGTTTTAATCCCGAAGTACGAAAGCGGCTCATGGATAATCTTTCCGCCGCTGCGGAAGAAAATCTGCCTGCGCCGGATAATATTTTTACCGGGACTTATTCCGACAATAACAACGCAATCGACGATGAAAGCGGCAGCGGAGAAAAAACGCAGGGGCAGGGGATAGGTCTGCAAAATGTGATTTCGCGGCTTCGTATTTATTACAGAAGCCGCGATGTGTTTTCAATAGAGGATAATAAAGACGGCGGAACGGTTTTTATCATAAAGGTGCGAAATGTATAATATTCTTCTTACCGATGACGAACAAATTGTTGTAGATTCTCTTGAATTCATTCTTCAAAAGAACTTTTTCGGGCAATTCAATATATTTAAAGAGAATTCCGGCGCGGATGCAATAAATATCTGCCGTACAAATAAAATCGACATTATCATAATGGATATAAATATGCCCGGATTGAACGGTTTGCAATCGGTAAAAGAAATAAAACAGCTTACGCCGCAGACAATATTCATTATGTTGAGCGCATTCGACCGATTCAAATATGCGCAGGAAGCTCTTGAACTCGGCGTTTATCGTTATTTAACCAAACCTGTAAATCGCGACACCGTAATACAAACGGTGCACGGCGCAATAAATCTTCTTGAATCCGAAAAACAAAAACTTTCCGATACTATCGAACTGCGCGAAAAGCTAAGTTTCGGATATTCGATTGTCGAAAGTGATTTTATTTATGCTCTTGTGCTGTCTTCCGAAAACAAAAAAGAACTTTCAAATTATTTTGATTATTTTAATATGAATCCCGAAGCGTATTATTTTTGCTGTATTGAAGTCCCGGAAAATCTGTCTGAAGACAGGGGAAATATTTATATGCAGATACGCGATATTTTTTGTTCAAAAACAGACTGCATTATGGGTTCATATATCATGAACAGGATTACGATTTTTATTCCTGTTGAATGCAAAGTTCGGGCTTTTTCGAATGATGCCGAAATCGCGGAAGATAAGTGCCGCAGTTTTTTGAAAGACATTTTCAATATGCTTGCATTAAAAATTTCAAGCTCGATTAGAATGGGTGCAGGCGGTATATTTGACGATATAAGTCGTTCGGCTCAAGCATACAACGAAGCACTCAACGCTCTTAATGCTTCCGATATGACGGGCGGAATCAAATTCTATGAAGAAGGAGATGCGGAAAACCGAAGCGATATAAAAAAGGAATTGAATAATGCTCAAAAAGCACTTTTAGGCAGAATATCGGCAGGTGATACCGACGGAGTAAAGAGTGCGGCAGAATTGTGGTTTGATATAATCCGTTCGGAAGTGCAGGACATCGACTTAATTAAAAACGAAACATTTAATATTCTTGTAAGCGCAAAGAATTTTTGCCGTTTGAGTGTTCCGTCTGCGACATTTAAGGAAATATCCGCCTGCCGCACTTCAGGAGAATTGTTTGCGTATGTCCTGCCGAAACTGATTGAATGCTCGGAAGTGATTTTACAAGAAAGTGTCCACCGCTCAAATCCCGTTATTGCAAATGCAATAAAATATATAAATGAGAGGGTTGCTTTAAGCATATCTCTTGAACAAGCCGCAAAGGCGGTTCATGTAAACCCGGTATATTTGAGTAAACTTTTTAAAGACGAAACCGGTAAAAACTTTATCGATTATGTTACGGATATACGTCTGGACAGAGCAAAAGAAATGCTGAAGGCTGGACAGTATTCGATAAAAGAAATAACGGCGGAAACCGGCTATTCCGATCAAAATTATTTCAGCAGACTGTTTAAGCGAAAGTTTGGATTAACTCCTACGGAATTCAAAAAGAATATGGATAAGCAATAGATTTTGCAGCTTGCCGTTTTTTTATTCATTGTCAGGCATGGACATAACAATCGCAGTAACACGGTTCCGTATTTTTAAGAATGCCTCTACAATTTCGGGATCAAACTGGGTACCTGAAGCCGCTTCTATCTCGTCAAATGCATTGTCAATAGTCCATGCTTCTTTATAACAGCGTTTGTGTGAAAGTGCATCAAAAACATCCGCAACGGCAACAATACGAGCTGACAAAGGAATTTCTTTTCCTTTTAATGAACGACGGACTGTAACGGGACCTCCCATTTTATAAGGAGTGCATAATTCAGGATTTTCAATGTCATCGGCAGTTAAGCTGCGCCCGTCTTGTGTAGTGCAGGCAAGTTCACAGTTAAATTCGCCGGGATAACCTTTTTCGGAACCGTCGAACCATTCATGATGATGCAAAGCAATATCGCGCTCCATTTCATCAAGGGGACTTTCAGGATTTGCATAAAGCATTCCGCCAAGACAAGTATGACCTTTCATAACGGCTCTTTCGTCGTCGGTAAATTTGGCAGGTTTTTTCAAAATTGCATCCGAAATTCCTACTTTGCCTATATCATGGAATTTTGCAGAAATGCTTAAATTATCACGGAACTTATGCCGCTCATCTTCCGGAATATTGTGTTCAAAAGCCCAGCGGTCATATATTTCAACGGAAATCTTTGCAACACGCTCAACGTGCGGATAAGTTTCTTTAGGATCTCGGAATTCAGACAAGCGGAGCATCCGACGGTTCATATCGTTTATGTTATATGCATGCTGAAGAACCTGAACGGTATTTGTCGCAAAATGCTCAAGATAAAGCTCAGCATTTTCATCAAATGCAATCTTATTACCGTCTTCATCCTGTGCATTTATAATTTGAAGTACGCCGAGAATAATTCCGTTTGCCATTTTTAACGGCATAGTATAAATAGATTTTGTCCTGTAGCCGGTAAGAACATCAGTCTGCTTGTTGAATTTGAAAGAAAAGCTATCAGGTATATTGTATGCATCGGGAATATTTACGCATTCTCCGGTGGATGCTACATAGCCTGCTACGGATTTTCCGTCAATGGGAAATGAAAATGAAACATAGGGAAGTTTATCACCGGGTGCAAGCTCTCGAAGCTGCGTATCGTTCTGTGCATATTTTATTTTAAGATTTTTACCGTTGACAACGTATATTGAACCTGCATCTGCATTTACAATTTTACGGGCTTCGGTCAGAATGCGTTCAAGAAGGACATCGACATCTTGTATGTCATGAAGTTTACGTTCAAGCTCTATTATATGCTGGAGTTTTTTCTCTTTATCGGTCATATATCTTCTTATAAATCCCTTATGCGGCGGAGTATGAAGTAAAAAGCGTAAAATATCAATATTTTAGGCGTATTTCATCAAATCCTTTTGCTGTAATAGAAAAAGTTTGAGGAAAGTTTCTTTGATTTGCGAAATAGGATAAATCATCAGCCTTTAAGCATCGCGGACAACGCTCCGATTTTATCTTCATCAACGGAAGATGCAGCTTTATTTTCTGACTGAATTGCTGCAAAGACTTCCTGTCTAAAGACTTTTACGTTTTTTGGAGCTTCAACGCCGATTTTTACCTGGTCGCCGCGAATGTCGATTATCGTCAAAGTTATGTTGTCTCCGATTTTTATCTGCTGATCGGTCTTTCGGGAAAGTATGAGCATTATTCCCCCTTTCCTTTTAAGGCTTCTACAATGTTGAATTTCGTAGTCCAACGGCTGTCATTCAATACAACTTGGACACATTTATTGTTTTGTTTATTTATTATTATGGGACCCAAAAAGTTTGCAGTTATCGGTGAGCCGTCGTGCGGAACCGTTACAATCGTCATTATGATTATATCTTCCGCATTTTTTATATCGATTACCTTTAACGCCTCGTCGTCAATGTCGGCTTCATATGCGGAATATATCAAAAAAGGATCTACAAGCAAAAATGCAAGATTTTTTTTATCTATTGATTGCAGCCACAAAAAAGGCTCATATTCCGACGGAAGCAATACAAATTTCTTAAATTCTTCAAAACCCATTAATCCGTCAGGAAATTCAAGAATCTTTTTTTCCTCAATATTAACAATGCCTTTAGCTTTTGTTTGAACTTCCATGTATTACCTCCAAAATCAACGACAGACTGCCTAAAAACTTAACTTTCTACGCAAATCTGTCAGTCTTCCTGCGCTTGATTTTTATATTTTTCAGGAATTTTATCCATTCCCATCAGCGCAAGTTTTCTATAAGCCGCAGGAATTGTTCCGTATTCGGCATTTTCGAATATTCCAAGTATTTCATTAAAAGTTCTGTATGCGTCCGCGTAACGTTTGCGGCTCAAGTAAAGATATCCCAATTCATAGCGTGCTTCTATATACGCTTTTGTATCCATTCCGTATCGCTGTATTACCGCCATATAATATCGTTCAGCCGTTCTGTAGTTTGCGCTGCTGAACGCATCCTGCCCCAGCTGAATCAGCTGCGCATAAGTTGCATCGGGAGGAATTACGGAAGCGGATTTGCAGGAAAAAAACACGGCAGCAGAAAGAAAAATCAACACTAAATTAAAAATATTTTTTATCATATCAACAACAATCCTGTTAAAATATGCGGTATTTTATATTGCAGTAGATAAAAATACAAGGCACCGCGCAAATTTCTGCATGAACGCAGTCCTTTGCATTCAGCACCGAGTTTGCAGTAAAGTTTAAGCTAAAGTCGTATATCGATGACGGTTATATCATCGGGAATCATGCTGTGTCCTATGTAGGAATCGACGGTTTTCGTTATCGCACTGTACACTTCATTTTCCGGCTTATCATAAAGTTTTGTAAAAAAATTACGTACATTTTCATCTTCAAAACGCGTACCGTCATCATTCTGCATATCGCTGAATCCGTCCGTGTATAAATCAATGTGAATTCCGGGTTTTGCTTTCAAAAGTTCAAAAGGTCTTTCTTTAGAATCCGCAGAAGAAATAAGATTGCCTTTAATTCCGCCTATACCGAACGGAGGAAGTTTGGGATCAACAGAAATAATACGGGGCGGATTTTTAGACCCGCATCCTTATAGAGAAGATAAATCGAAGTATGTCCGCAATTAAACACGTATATAAACTTTCGTTTAACATCGACAAAACACAAAACTCCGGTTATAAAACTTCCGCGCGGAACGACCGTTTCAAGATAATCATCCAGCATGGCGACTATTTTTTGCGGTGTTTCGACATTTTTTGTTATAAATCGAAGAGATTTAAAGAACGAAGCAACCGTAATAGTGAGCAGAGAGGCGGCAACATTTTTGCCGGAAACATCAAAACAGCAGACAATACTTTCATTTTCATTCATCTTAAAAACTTGATACACATCGCCGCCAAGCATATTCGCCATTCTGTTCCAAGTTGTTACGGTATAAGGGAGAGATTTTAAGCTTGTACTGTCCGGGAAAAGATAATTTTGCGTGAGGCTGGCATTTTTCAAATCCTGTTCGCGTATTTCCGAAAGACGGGACAAGAATTCATGCAGAGAAACGATTCCGTAAAAACTGGTTTTGTAAAAAACCGGAAAATAAACTATGCCGTACTGCATATTTATTTCATAAATCTTAGGCAGAATTTGTTCAATAAAGTCATCGGCGTAAAGAACAATCGTAATATTGTCCATATAATTGCTTATATATCTTGCCGTAAAGCGTTTCCAAATCGAATTTGTAGCAGATTCAACGGTTTTTCTATCAATTACGCCCGTAACATGATCATATTCTTCAACCGGAACAACTTCCAATTCCGGATTTTGCTGAAATAAAGGCGCAAGAGTATCTATCGTATTTGTGCCTTGTACGGGTTCAATGTATTTTGCGATAGAACCTATTTTTTTGGCAGAAAATTGATTCGAAAAATTAGGCGATTTTTGAGCTGCTGAACTGTCATGTTCATCAGGCTCTTCGTCCATAAACATTGTAGGATCAATTGCAGATAAGTCAGAATCATCCATAAGATTTTACCTCTTGCGCCTCTCCGTGAAGTAAGAAAACTTCTAAAATAAAAGTTTTAAGGAAGTATATAAATTCAATTATACACGCGGATTCAAAATTATGCTTATAAAAAAACATAAAATGAGCATAACTTTATATAACGCACGAATTTATATCCTGTACTTTATCTTTCTGCCCGTCCCCTCATACATTTTGCTGCGAAGTTCCGTTACCTGTGTATCGCTGATATAACTGTCGAATTGCGTCATTCGGTCGATTATTCCGTTCGGCGTTATTTCAACAATCCTGTTAGCGATGGACTGTATAAACTCGTGGTCATGACTCGTAAAAAGTACAACACCCGGGAATTGAATTAAAGCTTCATTGAGACTTTGAATCGCTTCAAGATCCAAATGATTTGTAGGATCGTCCATAATAAGAACATTTGCGCCGGAAAGCATAAGTTTTGAAAGCATACATCGAACTTTTTCGCCGCCGCTGAGCACTTTGACAGGCTTTAAAGATTCGTCGCCGGAAAATAACATACGCCCTAAAAAACCGCGTACATAAGCGTCATCTTGCTCTTTCGAATATTGCCTTAACCATTCGGTTATATTCAAATCGTTTTCAAAATAACTTCCCGTATCGCGGGGAAGATACGCCGTGCTTATAGTCTGTCCCCAAAAAAACTCACCGGCTGCTGCGGCTTTAGTTCCGGTGATTATATCAAAAAATGCAGAAACGGAATTATGCTCGATTCCGACAAAAGCGATTTTATCCGTGCGATTAACTTTTAGACTGAAATCCTTTAGAAGTTCAACAGAATCGTCCGAAAAGCAAAGTTTTTTTGCCTCAAGCACGTTATTTCCGATTTCCCTGTCGGCTTTAAAATTCACATACGGAAATTTGCGGCTTGTAACAGGCAATTCTTCAAGAGCAAGTTTATCGTATACTTTTTTGCGGCTCGTAGCCTGCCGACTTTTTGATGCATTCGACGCAAAGCGCAAAATGAATTCTTTTAAGTCCTTCATTTTTTCTTCACGTTTTTTAGCTTGATCTTTTGCCTGTCTTTGCAAAATTTGGCTCATTTGGAACCAAAAATCGTAATTTCCGGTAAACTGTGTTATCTTACCGTAATCAATATCGCAGACATATGTACAGACGGTATTCAAAAAATGGCGGTCGTGGCTTACAACAATTACGGTATTCGGAAAATCCATAAGAAAATTTTCAAGCCAGCTGATAGATTCTATATCAAGACCGTTAGTCGGTTCATCAAGCAAAAGCAAATCAGGATTTCCGAAAATCGCCTGCGCAAGAAGTACGCGGACTTTTTGGCTTTCATCAAGCTCGCTCATAATCTTATCATGAAATTCTTCTTCAACTCCAAGCCCTGAAAGCATTTGCTCAATTTGATTTTCCGCTTCCCAACCTCCGAGTTCGCCGAATTCGCCTTCAAGCTCGCTTGCTTTAATTCCGTCCTCTTCAGTAAAATCGGGTTTTTCATAAATCGCTTCTCGTGCTTTAGAAATCTCGTAGAGTTTGGGATAGCCCATAAGCACGGTGTCTTTTACCGAATATGAATCAAACGCAAAGTGATCCTGTTTCAACACTGCCATGCGCTCGCCGGTGCCGATTGTTATCGTACCGGAATCGTGTTCGATTTCTCCTGAAAGAACTTTGAGAAATGTTGACTTACCCGCGCCGTTTGCTCCGATTATCCCGTAACAGTTTCCGGGCGTGAATTTTAAATTGACATCTTTAAATAACGGTTTTTCACCGAATTTTACGCTTACATCGCTGACCGTAATCATATATACCAACCGTGTTTTAATTTTTTCCGAAGAACGCCTTTATGCGGGCAAATAAGCCCTGTTTCTTCTCAGAATGCGCTGCATTTGCAGAGCCTTTTGCAGAATTGAAATTCTTTTTACGATTTCCGCCGTTTTTCAAATTCTTATCATTCTTTTTATAATCTTTCTTATTCAAAGAAGATTTTCCGGAATATTTTTCGCCCGCCGCAAATGTCCGCTTTGAATTTTTGCGGGAATCTTTCTTATCATTATTTTTAGAAGTATCGAACGATAACGAAGCATATTTCTTTTTGTAAATCTTCATGCGCTCTTCAAGCGGTAATGCTTCCATTTTTGCAAGTTCTTCCGCACTTTCGCGTTTTTTGTACTGCGAAGAAGATTTCTTATCTCCGCGCTTAGCGTATCCGCCGTTAAAAGAATCTTCCGACCGTGATGAAGATTTATCATGCCTTGAACGCTTTTTCTTTTCGCCGGAAAATTTATCTTTTCTTTTAGAGCCTTTTTCATAACGGGAAGACTTTCCCCCGAAATCTTCATAATCTTGATTATATTCGGTCTTTATATAAATGCCTGAGCTTTTATCGTCTTGCATCATGGAGGAATCCGCCACTTTTGACGGAATTTGCATTTCGATAAAACGTTCAATCGGAGGCAGGCTGTACACATCTTGCTCCGAGCAGAATGTATAAGATTTGCCGGTTTTTCCGGCACGTGCAGTGCGACCGATTCGGTGTACATAATTTTCCGCTTCATTAGGAAGATCAAAGTTTATGACAGTTTCAAGATTGTTTACATCTATTCCGCGTGCAGCAACATCGGTCGCAACAAGTACGGTCAATTTTCCGCTCTTAAAATCATTTAAAATCTTTAATCGTTTTGACTGCGGCAAATCTCCGATTATAAAATCCGCATTGATTCCGTTTATTTCAAGTCTTTTTGCAACGACTTCACAACTTCTTTTTGTGTTGCAAAAAATAATTACGCTGGACGGATTTTCATTTTTTAGGATTCCAATTAACAGACGCATTTTATCATCGCTTGAAACGTGAATAAGTTCCTGCCGAATCTCGGAAACCGTAATATTTTCCGCTTCAATTTCAATCTCTTTGGCGTCAAGCGTATATTCCCATGCAAGGTTTTTTACATAAGAATTGAGCGTCGCACTGAAAAGCATCGTCTGTCTATTTTCGCTCGGCGGCAGGACTTTTAACAATTTCCGTAAATCGGGATAAAATCCCATATCAAACATTCTGTCCGCTTCATCTACAACAAGAAATTTTACGCCTGAAAAGTTGATATTTCCGCCCTCGCTTAAATCGATTAGACGTCCTGGCGTTCCGATGATAATATCAACACCTTTTTTTACCGCATCAATTTGCTTTTCATAGCCCACACCGCCGTAAAAACTGAATGCTTTTAAATCAGCGGCAGAAAGCAAAGCTTTAGCCTCTTCTTCAACTTGAACGGCAAGTTCGCGAGTCGGTACCATGACCAGAGCTTTTGCACCCTTATTTTCATCTTTAGAAAGTATTTCCTGAATAATCGAAACAAGATAAGCTGCTGTTTTTCCCGTACCGGTCTGGGATTGCACATACAGGTCGGAACCGTCCTGTGAAAGTTTTAAAACCTGCTCCTGTACCGGTGTGCATTCCGTATATGAGCAGGCTGCAAGTCCGGAAAGCAATTTTTCGTTCAAACTAAAATCTTTAAAATTCATATTGGCGTAATATATCCCTTTTTGACCTTAATGTATACATACGGGGAATTTAGCATACGCTTTGATTCATTTGCAGGCAAAACACACAAGCTTAATTTCAACTTTTATAAAATCCGCAGCGGAAAGCAGACAAAATTATATCTGTAAAACTAAATATTCCCTGCTGAGTCCGCTGCGTAATATTTTCAAATATATAATATATGGATGAAAAATATTAGCCTTAATTTCGAGTTTTTCCGAAACTCGAAATTTTCC